>NZ_JBVJCT010000024.1:64204-70470 GCF_055588305.1 Streptomyces sp. NPDC042002
AAGAGAAGGAACACACTATAGAGGAGAACCCCCCCCCCCCCCCCCCCCCCCCCCCCCCCCCCCCCCCCCCCCCCCGCGGCGGCGTTCAGCCGACCGCGTCGACCAGCGCCAGCTCGTGCAGCCGCTCCGGCGGACCCGGACGGGCGTAGTACCAGCCCTGGGCGGTGTCGCAGCCCAGTATCCGCAGCTGTTCGGCCTGGGCGCCGGTCTCCACGCCCTCGACCGTGACCGCGAGGTCGAGACTGTGGGCGAGGGAGACGATCCCCTCGACGATCTTCAGGTCCACCGGATCCGCCGGGAACTGCTGCATGCCCTGGGTGAAGGAGCGGTCCAGCTTGAGGATGCTGACCGGCAGACGGCGCAGGTTGGCGAGATTCGAGTAACCGGTGCCGAAGTCGTCGAGCGCGATGTCGACGCCCATCTCGGCGAGCCTGCGCAGCGGTTTGAGCAGGTCGTCGTCGGCGCCGATCAGCGCGGACTCGGTGACCTCCAGGCACAGCGCCCGGGCGTCGAGACCTTCACGTTCCAGGATGTCGACGGTGTCCTGGACCAGACCGGGATGGGTCAACTGGCAGGGAGAGAGGTTGACGTTGACGCGGAGCGGGCCCGCGCCGGAGTTCCGTTCCTGCCAGGTGCGGGCCTGGCGCACCGACTGCTCCAGGACCCAGCGGCCGAGCGGCACGATGAGTCCGGTGTGCTCGGCGAGCGGGATGAAACGGTCGGGGCCGAGGACGCCGTGCTGCGGGTGCAGCCAGCGCACCAGCGCCTCCGCGCCCTGCACACTGCCGTCGCCGAGGTGCACCAGCGGCTGGTACTCGATGAAGAACTCGCCCCGGTCCAGGGCGGCGGGCAGCGCGGTGGTGAGGCCGTTCCGGGTGATCGCGCGGGCGTCGGCCTCGGGGTCGGCCAGTTCGAAGCGGTTGCCGCCCGCGGACTTGGCCCGGTACATCGTGATGTCGGCGCTGCGCAGCACCTCGGCGGCGCCACGTTCCCCGGCCGGCCCCTCGACGATACCGACGCTGCCCCGCACGGTCAGGTCGCGGCCGTCGACCCTGATCGGGGTCACGAGCGCGTTCATGATGCGCCCGGCCAGTTCGTCGACCTCGCGCTCGGTGTTCGGGCCGGTGGTGAGGGCCACGAACTCGTCGCCGCCGAGCCGGGCGACCATCTCGCCGGGGGCGGTCGCGCAGGACTGGAGGCGGTCGGCGACCTCGACGAGCAGCCGGTCGCCGGCCGCGTGCCCGAGGCTGTCGTTGATGGTCTTGAAGCCGTCGAGGTCGAGGTAGCACAGCCCGAAGCGCTGCCCCTCGCCCGCGGCCAGCGCCTTCTCCAGGCGCTCGAAGAACAGGGTCCGGTTGGGCAGTCCGGTGAGCGCGTCGTGCGTCGCCTCGTAGCGCAGCCGCAGATTGAGCAGGCGCCGCTCGGTGGTGTCCTCCATCAGCGCCAGCTGGTACTGGGGTTCGCCGTCCGCGTCGCGCAGCAGCGAGACCGTCAGGTTGGTCCACAGGGCGGTGCCGTCAGGCCGGTAGAAGGCCTTCTCCACGTGGTAGTGCTCGCGCTCGCCGCGCACCAGCTCCTCGTACAGCCGCCACACTTGAGGAGCGTCCTCGGCGTGCGTCCACTCGGGGACCTTGCGGCCGCGCATGGTCTGTTCGGAGCCGCCGAACATGCGCAGCAGGGCTCCGTTGACCTGGAGGATGTTGCCGTCGAGGTCGGCGATGCCGATGCCTATGGCCGCACCCTCGAAGACCGCGCGGAAGCGGGCCTCACTGTCGTGCAGCGCCTCGGCGACGGCGCTGCGCGCGGTCAACGCGGCTTCTGAGATGGCCTGTTGTTCGGCGAGTGTGCGCTCGCGCAACGCCTCGGCGTACCCGGCGGCGATGGCGTGCTGGAGCCGCGCGGAGCGGGTCCGCAGCGCCTCCCGTGGCCCGTCCTCGCCGCAGTAGAGCACCAGGTAGGCGTCGACGCAGTCGAGGGCCCGGCTGAGGGCCTCGGGGTCGGTGCAGTGTGCGGCGACGAGTGCGGCGCCGACCGTCCGCCCCGCTGCCGCCTCGAAGTTCCTTGCCCGCAGTGCCCCACTCAACCGCCGTGCGAGCGGCAGCAGTTGCTCCTCGAACTCGGGCCGGGTCAGCGAGGTGGAGGTGACCGGGAAGACAGCGCGGCTCCAGATCGTCGCGAACCGGCGCAGTCTGTCCTCCGGCCCGTCCGGCTCGGCCCTCACGCCGTGCGTCCCACGCCGCCGAACGCGGAGAACGAGTAAGGATCCTCGTCCTCGGGTGCCGTGTCGGGCCGCCATTCCGGCATCGGCACCAGTCCGGGTTCCACCATGTCGTACCCCTCGAAGAACCGCGCGATCTCCTCGCGCGTGCGCATGATCAGCGGGTTGCGGATGTTCTTGTAGACGTCGACCGCGCCCTCGGCCCGCTCCCGGGAGAGCGGGATTCCCTCGAACGCGGCGTGCGTGACGACGAGCATGCTTCCCGGCGCGAGGGCGTCGCGCAGTTCGGCCACCGCCCGGTACGGGTCGTCCGCGTCTTCCACGAAGTGAAGTATGGCAACGAGAAGCAGCGCGACCGGCCGGTTCAGGTCGATCAGCCGCTGAACCTGCGCGCTCACCAGGATTTCCTGGGGCTTGAGCAGATCCGCGGCGACGACGTCCGCGTCCTCGTTGCCCTGCAGCACGGCCTGGCTGTGTGCGACGGCAACCGGGTCGTGGTCGACGTAGACGACCCGCGCGCCGGGCCGGGCGCTCTGCGCGATCTCGTGGACGTTGCCGAACGTCGGGATGCCGGAACCGATGTCGAGGAACTGGTCGATACCCTCGTCGGCCGCGAAGCGGACGGCCCGTCGCATGAACGCCCGGTTCGCCTGCATGACCTTGGGAAGGCCCGGCATGAACTCCATCGCCCTGCGCGCCGCTGCCCGGTCGACCTCGAAGTTGTGCGAACCGCCCAGGTAATAGTCGTAGATTCGGGACACGCTCGGCAGTGAGATGTCAATGCTGCGAGGGGCCCAGGCGGGACGCTCCATCTATCTCTCCAAGGCGTAGGCGACGACATAGACGATCCGGTGTTCGAGCAGAGGCTACTGATCGCCCGCCAAAGGGGCGAGTCAAAACGGAAATTGACCGTCCGTTCCCGGTCACTGCCTCGGGCAAGTGCCCAATTGGCATCTGCGAACGTATCGCGCGCACGCCACTCACCGCCCCTGCGAAATCACTCCGAAGCCTTCCAAAAAGCTCCGCGGGGTCACGAAGCGTGGCCAAGTCACCGGCCGGTACCCGTCGTTCTTTCACATCCGGGCCGCCGCCGGGATCTTTCACGTTCCGGCGACGGCCGGAACGCCTCGCCCGCGCCCCGACACACAAGGGTCCGCCCCCTCCGTGTGGAGGGGGCGGACCCTTGGCGGCGCGTTGGGGACTGTTCGGGCGAGCCGATCGACCGTGGGGAGCCGATGCCCTCGAACTGATCGACCGTGGGGAGTCGATGCCCTACTTGGCCGCGCCGACCGGCTTTCCGTCGGGCGAGACGGCGTACCACGTGCCGCCCACGCCCTGACCGTTGGTGTCACCGGGAGCACTGTCACCGGAGAAGGTGTAGATCGGCCAGCAGTTGACCGTCATCTGCTTCACGCCGTCCGGGCGGGTGAAGCCCATCAGGCCCTTCTTCTTGACGCCCTTGGTGTCGCTCGCCGGGACCGGAGCGACCGCGGGCCACTTCTCCAGGCAGGCGCCCGTGCAGGCCGACTTCGAGACGGGCCAGGCCTGGTCCTTCATGAACCGGTAGACGGTCATGCCGTTCTTGTCGACGACGACGTCGCCGAGCTTCGGGTCGTGGCGGACCGACAGACCGGGCAGGGCGGCCAGCGTGGCCTTCTTGCCGTTGGGCGCCGACGCGAACCAAGTACCGCCCACACCCTGGCCGTTGGTGTCACCGGCCTTGGTGTCCTTGGCGAACCGGTACATGGGCCAGCCGCCTATGGTCAGCTGCTTCGTGCCGTCGGTCCGGGTGACCTCGCCGAGCAGCGCCTTGTCGACGCCGGTGGCGGCCTCGGCACCGTCGGCGGGCACGGGCGGCCACGCGGTCGCGCAGGCGCCGTCACAGGACGACTTCGGCGGTTCGGCGGTGTCCTTGTCGAAGCGGTAAAGGGTGAATCCCGCGCCGTCGGTCAGCACCTTGCCGAGCTTGACGCTTTCCGTCACGGTGAGCTGGCCCGCGACTTCCGGCTTGGCGGCGGCGCTCTGGTCCTTGGAATCGGCGCCGTAACCATTGCCCGCGCCGGCGGTGGCACTCGTTCCGTAACCGCCCGCCGCAGCGGTGGCACCCACGTTCTGAGTGCCCGTCGAAGGGGTGCTCTGTTCCTGACCACACGCCGTCGTGAGCGCCAGCACGGCCGCAGCTGACGCTACGAGTGAGGCGCTCCGCCAGGAGGTCTTCATTGGTAACTCCCGCTGTTCGCATAAGTGTTGCAGCGCCCTGCAGCGCCGCGCATGGCCCTAGGTACGGGCGGGAGGGGCAGGAGTGTTCAAACGGGCCACAAATTTCTTTCGGAAGCCTGTGACGCGTTCGGCATCACTCGCGCACGCGTTCGATCCATGCCGACGTTTCCGGCCTCGCGCGTCAAACCGCGGGGAACCCCAGGTACCCCCTTCGGGGGCAATCCCGGACACTCCGGCGTGGCCGGCTCCCGCGCGCCTCATGATCTCCGTCGTGCACGCACCCCAGCGGACCCGATCCGCCCTCGTCATACGCGCATTGGCGCTGACGGCGCTCACCTGGCTCCTCGTCGGCGCGCCGAGCGGAACGGCCGCGGCCGACGCCTGCGCGTACGCCTCGACGGGCCCGGGCGGCGACGGGATCACCGCGGTGGCCGTGGCGGGCAGCGGGGCGGTGGCCGTGGCGGGCAGCGGGGCGGTGGCCGGGAGCACCGCCCGGTGCCCCGCTCCGACCCCCACCCCGCCCTGCCCGCCGACCCCCACACCGACCCCGCCACCGCCCCCGAAGCCCCCTCCGCCGCCGAAGCCGAGGCCGACGCCACCCCCGCCGCCGACCCACGCGCCGAAGCCGGTACCCCCGCCTCCGCCACCGCCCCCACCGCCGCCTCCTCCGCCGGCGCCGAAGCCGAGGCCCCTGCCTCCGCGGCCGGCACCGGTCCTGGCGCCGAGACCCGCGCCGAAGCCCACGCCGACCCCGAGCGCGCGTCCCGCTCCCGCGCCGGTCCCGGTCAGCTATCCGGCGTACCGCACCCCGCCGCACAAGCACCAGCCCCGCAGCGGTCCGTCGCTGGTCTCGTTCACCCTGCTCATCACCGCGCCCGCGGTGCTCGCCGTCGCGGCGCTGCGCCCGCGCTGACCCCTGGAGGCAAACTTTGTCGGATTGGCTTGTTCTCGCCCTCGCGATGGCGGCCGCGTGCCTCGTGGTCCTCATCGTGACCCTCGTACGCCATCGCAGGGCCCGCGAGGACGAGGACCCCACCGAGACCCCGGACGTCATCGAGTACATGACGATGATGATCGGGGTGGTGTACGCCATCGTTCTCGGTCTGGCCATCGCCGGTGTCTGGGAGGCCCGCGGCGGCGCCCAGGACCATGTGCAGGCGGAGGCGCAGGCCCTGCACGAGATCTCCGAGCGGGTCAGGGTCTACCCGCCCGACGTCCGCGACCGTATCCGCGGTGACGTCGACACGTACGTCCACTACGTGGTCACCACCGAGTGGAAGAGCATGGCCGAGCACGGCCGGGTGACCGCCGAGGGCGGCCGGCTCCTCGACCGGATCCGGCACGACGTCACCGACTACCAGCCGAAGTCGGACTTCGAGGCGCAGGCGTACCAGCCGCTCCTCGACCAGGTGACGGCGGCCGACACCGCGCGCAGCGCCCGTGCCGACTCCACGGGGGCGACCATGCCGGGGGTGGTGTGGTTCGGGCTGATCACCGGGGCCGTGGTCACGGTCGGGATGATCTTCGCGCTGCAGATCCGGCGCACCGCCCGGGAACTGATCCTGGCCGGGCTGTTCTCCGCCCTGATCGCCTTCCTGCTCTTCCTGATCTGGGACTTCGACGCGCCCTACAGCCGCGGGATCACGGCGTCGGCGGAGCCCTTCACGGCGCTGTTCCCGCAGATTCCCGGGTAACGGCTCCCCTGGGACACCCGGCGGACGGGGGACGGACGCAGCGGGGGGGGGGGGGGGGGGGAGACCACGCCCCCCCCCCCCCCCCCCCCCCCCCCCCCCCCCCCCCCCCCCCCCCCCCCCCCCCCCCCCCCCCC
>NZ_JBVJCT010000024.1:70480-127345 GCF_055588305.1 Streptomyces sp. NPDC042002
CGCTCCGTCTTGGCGGTGGGGGGGGTCACGCCGCCCTGGGGAGGGGGGAGGGGGAGGGGGGGGGGGAGGGGGAGGGGGGGGGGGGGGCCCCCCCCCCCCCCCCCCCCCCCCCCCCGTCCGCACGTACGACATCCCTCGAACGGCCCACGCAATTGACCCGTTCGCGCTACTGAGATCGCGCCTTCGTTCACCCTTTCCTAGCGTTTCGATCATCGAGGTGCATTTCTGGCGCGAGCGGAAGAGGTCCGCAGCAAGGCTCCTCGGGGACCTGGAGGCTCACCATGCGCGCGATACGCGTCGCTTCGGCCGCACTGCTGGGCATGACCGCCCTGACCTTCACCGCACCCGCCGCCTTCGCCGGTGACGGGGACCACGACATCACCCCGTTCGCCTTCAGCGTGCAGCCGTCGACCATCGCCGCGGGCGGTCAGGTGTCGCTCCTCCTGAAGCGGGACGGCGGGTGCAGGGGAACCGCCACGGTCACCTCCGGGATCTTCGACACCGTCACCATCCCGCCGGGGCAGTCCTCGGCCACCGCCATGGTCGACTGGGACGCCAGACCCGGGGCCGTGTACGACGTGACGTTCGCGTGCGGCGGAGCGAGCGGCAGCACCGGTCTCACCATCGCCGGCGGCCGGCCGGTCGCACCGACACCCGTCCCCCTGCAACGGGGCGTCCGGGCCGGTGTCGGCGGCAGTGTCGGCGGCTTCGACCTGAAGGAGATCGGGATGGGAACGGCGCTCATCGCCGGTTCCGTCGGAGCGGCCTGGTACCTGTCCCGCCGCCGTACCGCGTCCGACGAATCCTGACGGAGTGGCACAGCCCTTCACCCCGGCCCCTGTCAGGCGGGTCCGGAGCGAAGGGCTGTCATGTGCGCTCCGCGCGGCGGACGGCCGGCCTCCGAAGGGGACGGGACCGGCCGCTGCGCCCGCGGACGGTCAGATGTGCCGCTCCGACCTGCGCCGCATCCAGAACGCCCCGCCGCCGACGGCCGCCGCGGCCACCAGACCGCCGCCGATCGCCATGTCGGTGGGCGTGGCACCGGTGGAGCTGCTGCCGCCGAGACCGCCGCGCACACCGCCGATGACGGTGAAGGCGGCCGGGCGGGTCAGCGGGCCCGTCCCGTCGCAGTTGACGGTGATGTCGTACGAGCCGGGACGGGCGTCCTGGTTGATGGTGGCCGTACCGCTGGACGACTCGTTGTGGCTGCCCAGGAGCGGCGAGAGCCTCGCCTGACGGAACGCGGGCGAGGTCATGGTGCCTCCTCTCGGGCACCCGTCGACCGTCACGGTGAGCTGGCCACCGCGGGCGATGACGCTGGGCATCGCGACGATGTTGCTCGGGGTGTTCCACGCCGCGGCCATCGGGGCGGCGAGCCCCACGGCGGCGACCGCGGCGGCAGACACCGCCAGGGCACGAGTAGTACGCATGTGATCCTCCGCGGGGGCGCCCCGGGAACCGTCCCCGGTGGATCGGCGAGAAAGCGCCTCCCAGACAGACCCTCAGATGCCCCGCACGGGGCCGCATTTCGGGAATGGTCCGTCCTGGTGAGAGGACACGCCGAAAGAATTCCACACAATCGGATATTGCCGCAGGTCACGGACCGTCAGAAAATTCCTGGTCACGGCAACTCGGATGGCGCACGGGGCATTCGTTCCGCCACCCGTTCGCCCGCGCCCCGTCGCCGGGCGGTCCCGCTGCCATTAGCGTGCTCATATGCGCGGATGACGAGGCGACGGCCGCGTCGAGAGGGGATGACGAATGTCTGCGTCCGAGCTGGCCGAAGAGGAGGAGCGGCAGAGGAAGCGCGCTCCTTGGGGCGTGATAGCGCTTGTTCTGCTGACCGGCCTCGCACTCATTCGGAATGGTTCCGGTGAGTTCGACGTGGGCCCCCCACAGCCCGCCTCGGCGGCCGCGGCGGACAGCCGCACGCCGGGTGGCACGTTGTCGAACGCGCCGGACCCGCTGCCGTACTCCGTGGTCGACCGGGTGCGGATCCCGGCCATCAGCGTCGACGCCCCGGTCATGCCGGTGGGTCTGGACCTGGACGGATGGGTCGACGCGCCGCCGCCCGACGACCCGAATCTCGCCGGCTGGTTCACCGGCGCGGTCTCGCCCGGCGAGAAGGGCACGGCCGTGATCGTGGGCCATGTCGACAACATGCGGGGCCCCGCCGTCTTCTACGGGCTCGGGGCGCTCAAGAAGGGGAACCGGATCGAGGTCCTGCGCAAGGACGGGAAGACCGCGGTGTTCGAGATCTACGGCATCGAGGTCTTCGCGAAGGCCGATTTCCCCGGCGACCGTGTGTACAACAGCAAGGGCACCCCCGAATTGCGGGTCATCACCTGCGGAGGCGGTTTCTCCAAGCAGCACGGTTACGACGGAAACGTGGTCGTCTTCGCCCGCCTGTCCGAGGTGCGCTGAGCGTTCATCGGAGGACGGGTGAAAAGGCCGGTCGGCGAGGCTCTTCGCCTCCCGCCGGCCGGCCCGGCCGAAAGCCCCGCGACGCACGGTGCGCGGGGCCCGCCTTCGTTTCTAGGCGTGTTTCCGGCGCGGCACCGTGATGTGATAGCCGGAGTCCAGCAGGTGCGGGAGATAGGCGCGCAGCGCCTGGACGCTCTGCGAGCGGTCACCGCCCGCGTCGTGCGAGAGGACGACGACGCCCGGGGCGGCCTCCTTCTCGACCACGCCGACGATGGAACGGGTGCCCGGCGTCGACCAGTCGAGCGTGTCGATCGTCCAGGCCAGGGGTTCCATGCCGAGTTCGGCGCCGATCTGGTAAGTCGCCCGGTTCCACTCCCCGTACGGCGCGCGGAACCAGGCCGGCGGCTCGCCGTAGGCCTCCTCGATGACCTTGCTGGTGCGTTCGATCTCGGAGCGGATCGCGGAGCGCGAGAGCTTGGTCAGCAGCGGATGGCTCCAGGTGTGGTTGCCGACGATGTGTCCGTCGTCGGCCATGTCGCTCAGCAGGTCCTTGTTGTCGTTGGCCATCTCCCCGCACACGAAGAACATGGCGTGCACGTCGTACTCGCGCAGGGTGCGCAGGATCTCGGGGGTGTAGTGCGGGTCGGGTCCGTCGTCGAAGGTCAGCACCAGGCTGCGGCCGCGCCCGGACATACGCATGAAGGGCTCGTGCCGGACGAGGGTCGTCAGGTGGGCGCTGTTCGCCGGCGGCGCACCGTACCCGGCGATCGGCTGGAGGCGGTAGGCGGACGGCTTGAGGGCGCGGGACGCCTGCGGGCCGGAGAGCGGGAGACTCCGCGCCGGCTGTGCGGCCTGGCCGGCGGTCAGGACGCGGGCTGTGCCCGCCGCCCCGGCCGCCCCCAGGACGGCGGCACCGGCGATCAACGCCCGACGCCGGGTAATCAGCTGATCCTTTTTCATGACTAATCAGTCACCCGGCGGAGGGGCCGCTCGGCCGAGCAACACCGATGGGGCCTCACGAAAGCACCCGCCTGGACCATTTCAGCGGCGGCGTACGAGCGGGAACGGCAGCGTTTCACGGATCGTCAGCCCGGTGAGGAACATGACGAGCCGGTCGACGCCGATCCCGAGCCCGCCGGTGGGCGGCATGGCGTACTCCAGCGCGTCGAGGAAGTCCTCGTCCAGCTCCATCGCCTCGGGATCTCCCCCGGCGGCCAGCAGCGACTGCTCGGTGAGCCGCCGGCGCTGCTCGACCGGGTCGGTCAACTCGGAGTAGGCGGTGCCCAGTTCGGTGCCGAAGGCGACGAGGTCCCAGCGTTCCGCGAGCCTTGGATCAGTACGGTGCTGCCGGGTGAGCGGGGAGACGTCGGTCGGGAAGTCCTTGTAGAAGGTGGGCAGCCGCGTCTTCTCCTCGACCAGACGTTCGTACATCTCCAGTACGACATCCCCGCGTCCGTCGTCCGCCGTGTACGGCACGCCCGCGCGGTCGCACAGCCGCAGCAGCGCCTCCAGGGTGGTGTCGGCGTCGATCTCGTCCCCCAGCGCCTCGGAGACCGCGCCGTACACCGTCTTGACGGGCCAGTCCCCGGAGATGTCGTACTCGATGCCGTCCTTGCGGGCGATCGGTGAGCCGAAGGCGGCGGTCGCGGCGCCCTGGATGAGTTCGCGGGCGAGGTCGAGCATCACGTCGTAGTCGGCGAAGGCCTGGTAGGCCTCCAGCATCGTGAACTCGGGGTTGTGCTTGTAGGAGACGCCCTCGTTGCGGAAGGTGCGGCCCATCTCGAAGACCTTCTCCATGCCGCCGACGCAGAGCCGTTTGAGGTAGAGCTCGGGCGCGATGCGCAGATACAGGTTCAGGTCGTAGGCGTTGATGTGGGTGGTGAAGGGCCGGGCGTTGGCGCCGCCGTGGATCTGCTGGAGCATCGGGGTCTCGACCTCCAGGTAGCCGCGGTCGAGCAGGCCCTGACGCAGCGCCTGTACGGCCGTGGAGCGGGCCCGTACGACATCGCGGGCGCCGGGGCTGGACACCAGGTCGAGATAGCGGCGGCGGACCTTGGCCTCGGGGTCCGCGAGACCCTTGCGCTTGTCGGGCAGCGGGTGCAGGCATTTGGCGGTGAGCTGCCAGGAGGTGACGAAGACCGTGGATTCGCCGGTGTCGCTGGCGCCCGCCAGACCGTCGGCGCTGATGTGGTCGCCGATGTCGACGACCTGCCGGAACCGGTCGAGCGCGGGGCCGGACTCCTTGCGGGTGAGGGCGATCTGGAGATCGCCGGACCAGTCGCGCAGCACGGCGAAGAGGATGCCGCCGAAGTCGCGTACGAGCATCACGCGTCCGGCGACGGTCACGTCCTCGCCGCCGCGGACATCGGCCAGGACATGGGTGCGCGGCGGGATGCCGACCGGATAGGGGTCGGTGCCGTCGGAGCGCAGCCGGTCGAGTTTGCGGTGCCGCACGCGGACCTGGTCCGGCAGTCCGGTGGTGGGATCGCCGTCCCCGGCCCCGTCCCCGGTGGGGAGACCTAGGGCCGACAGCGACGGCAGCCCGGCGGTCGTGGCGGGTTTGGGTCCGCCCCTCGCGTGGCCCTTGCCCCACAGCGTGCGCAGCGAGGGCACGGAGACGAAGCCCTCGGCGATGGCGGAGGCCATGCCGATACGGGCGAGGGCGCCGGTGTCGCCGTAGCAGATGAAACGCGGGTACCACTCGGGGTGGTACTTGGCGTTGGAGCGGTACAGGGCCTCCAGCTGCCACCACTTGGAGAAGAACAGCAGCAGCCTGCGCCAGAGTCTGAGCACCGGGCCCGCGCCGATGCGGGCGCCCTCCTCGAAGACCGAGCGGAACACCGCGAAGTTGAGGGAGATGCGCCGGACGCCGAACTTCCCGGCGACCGCGCACACCTCCGCGACCATGAACTCCATGACGCCGTTGGGCGCGCTGCGATCGCGGCGCATCAGGTCGAGGGAGATGCCGTCGCGGCCCCAGGGCACGAAGGAGAGCAGCGCGAGGAGTTTGCCGTCGGACCCCATCGCCTCGACGAGCAGGCAGTCGCCGTCCTCGGGGTCGCCGAGCCGGTCGAGGGCCATCGAGAAGCCGCGCTCGGTCTCGGTGTCGCGCCAGGCGTCGGCCCGGCTGACGATCTCCTCCATCTCGGTCTCGGACAGGGTGGAGTGCCGGCGTACCCGGCAGCTCGCGCCGGTACGTTTGACGCGGTTGACGGCCTGTCGGGTGCCGCGCATGTCGCGGCCGGCGAGGTCGAAGCCGGCGACGTGCAGGATCGCCTCGTCGCCGAGCTGGAGGGCGCCGAGCCCGGCGCGCGCGAACGCCTTGGCGCCCTCCTCGGAGGCGCCCATCGCGGCGGGCGCCCAGGCGTAGCGGCGGGCGATGTCGAGCCAGGCGCCGATCGCGTGCGGCCAGGCCTCCCGGTCGCCGACGGGGTCGCCGCTGGCGAGGCACACCCCGGCCTCGACGCGGTAGGTGACGGCAGCCTTGCCGCTGGGTGAGAAGACGACGGCCTTGTCGCGGCGGGTGGCGAAGTAGCCGAGGGAGTCCTCGCCTCCGTACGCCTGGAGGAGGGCGCGGATCCGGGTCTCCTCGTCGCCGTGCAGGGCCGCCACCAGCCGCTGGGAGCGGAAGAGCGTGGCGGCGGCGTTGAGCAGGGCGAGGGCGCCGAACAGGCCGAGGACGAAGAACAGCCAGTGCGGCGGACGGCCGTCGAACGAACGCCCGGAGACCAGTCCGCCGCAGACCCGGTTGGCGGCCCACAGCAGCCGCTGGCCTTCCACGAGAGTGCCGGGGAACAGTTCGACCAGGCCCCAGCCGAGCAGGATCGCCACGACGAGTCCGCTGATCAGGACGAGCAGGGCCCGTCGTACGGCGGCGCGCCGCGAGTCGGCGTAGAACTCCCGGCGGGCCACGATCAGCAGCGCGAGCAGGAGTCCGCAGACGATCAGCGAGGGGATCGAGGCCGCGTACAGGCCGGCGGCGACCCCGAGGGCGTCGGTCAGGACCAGCAGGCCGAGGTAGACGACCACCAGCCACCAGGCGATCTTCTTGCGGGCGGCCGTCGCGGCGGCGAGCAGGAAGAGGAAGACGGCGTACGCGAGGTTGGCGCTGACCGGGATGATCAGCAGGTCGAGGAAGCGCACCACCGGGCGCAGCACCGCGCGCACCGGGGGAATGAAGGCGAGCAGGGCGCAGAGCAGGCCGATGGCGCCGAAGAAGGTCGCGAATCCTTCGGGCACCTTGCTGAGGAAGCCGTCCCGGGGCGGCCGTGTCGGACCGCTGGCGGTCTTCGGCGGGCGGGCCTCCACAGTGGCACTCATGGTTCCGACTGTAGGAAGAGCGGCGCCGCCCCGCCCGTCGAGGGAATCTTCCGCGCTCCCCAAAGGCCGTGGGACCTGGGGGTTCCGATAGCCTCCCAGCCGTGACGGAAGAGCAGCACGCGCACAGGTTCGAACGCGGGACGGACGGTCCCAAGGTCATCGTCGTCGGTGTGGACGGCTCCGAATCGTCGCTGCGCGCCGCGGCGTACGCCGGGGGTCTGGCGCGGCGGCAGCGGGCGCTGCTCGCGGTCGTCTACATCCAGCCGGTGATGGCGGCGGGGGCGGCGCTCGGGGTGCCGGTCTCGGAGACGACCGACGAGATCGCCGAGGATCTGATCCAGTACATCCGCGACGCCGCCGAGCGGGTGAAGGACATATTCGATGTGCGCTGGGAGTTCCACACGTTCCGCGGCGACCCGTACAACGGCCTGGTCACGGCCGCGGACGACTTGAAGGCGGACGCCGTGGTGGTCGGGGCCTCCGAGCAGGCGGGGCACCGGATCGTCGGTTCGGTGGCGATCCGGCTGGTGAAGGCGGGCCGCTGGCCGGTCACGGTCGTGCCGTAGGCCGGCTCCCGCTTCACTTCCCCATGACGAGACCGGCCCGGCCCGCGCCCCGGCCGAGGACGACGTCCCGGATCCGGTCGCGGACGGCGCCGACCGCGGCGCCCCGCTCCAGCGCGGCGCCGAGATCGACGACCCGGCCGGCGTCGAGGTCGAAGGCCAGCGGGATGAACTCGGCCTTCGTCACCTCCCACCGCTCTCCCCGCCGGGCGGGCGGGGCGAAGGTGAAGCGTCCGATGGTGCTCTCGTCGCCGCGCGGGTCCTGGACGCCCTGGTCGTTGTACATCTCGCCGGCGATCTGGTCGCCGGTGCCGTAGACGACCCAGGTGCCGTTGACCTTCTCGTACGCCTGCGGGACGCGTGCGCGGGTGCTTGCAACAGGTGCAGGCGTAACGGGAAAGGCCGTCAGGCACAATGGAATACATGCACGAGGAGACCGTAGAACGCGAGCGGTGGGGCATATTGGCGCGCAAGTCCAAAGTCCTCGGCGAGGCAGACGCCCGCCGGGAACTCAGCACCGATGCGCAGATTGCGCAGGGCCGCCGGGCTGCGGAACGGGAAGGCGCTGACGTCCCGTCAGAGTTCATCTGGACAGAGCTTGGCTCCGCGTTTAAGGCGCGTCAACGAGATGAATTCGAAGCCGCTCTAGCGGCACTCGCGGCCGGAGAAATTAACACCCTCTGGTGTTATGACCTCTCCCGATTCTCTCGCAAGGGCGCCGACGACCTGATTGGCATTCTGCGCCCCGGCAAGGGTCGCGTGATTTTCGACTATGACGGACTCGACTCCTCTAACCCGCGCGACCGGCGATGGATCATCAATCGCGCAGAGGAAGCCCGCGAATACTCAGAGCGGTTGTCCGCCAACGTCAAAAACACCAAGCGGCTACAGCGCGATTCCGGCAAGTGGCTTAGCGCCTCCTCGTACGGCTACACAGTCCACCCCAAGACCCGGAAACTCCACCAAGACCGCAGCACCGAGGCTCACGAGACGTGCCCCGCTGCCGTTGTCTTCCGCATATTCACCGAGACAGCCGAAGGTGGAGTGGAAAACAGCCTGCGCAAAATCACTGCCCGGCTGAACAGTGACGGAATTCCCGGTCCTGCGGGCGGCACGTGGAATGTCACGGCCGTCTACCGCATCGCCCTGCACCCCGTCTACGAGGGTTGGCAGATTCTCAGTCAATGGCCTGCGGGTGCACACGCATACGTCTACCGCGACAAAAACGGCGAGCGAATCAGCGTCACCGACGAACCCATTGTGTCGGCCGAATTGGCGGCGCGCGCACGGGCTAGCGTCCGCAAAAGCAAGAATCCCGCGTTCACTGGAGCGCTCCCCCAACCCACAGCCGCCGCTCACACCCTTACCGGTCTTCCCCGGTGCGCCGGTTGTTACGGCTCATCACAGAAGACAGCGGGGGCATGGATGTGCGGCAAGCATCGTCGCTCGCCCGGTTCGTGCCCTGCTCCTGTCTCGCTCGATGGCGGGCACCTTGACCCGTGGGTAATCGAGACGTGGAAAAGTCGCCTTGCTTCGCTAGACACGGGCGATGAGGCAGACATGGAACTTGCCATGGCCATTACGGCCCGCTGGTCGGCCCTACAGGCGCCGGAAGAGACTGCCGATGCAACAGCGGCCCGGCGCGCCCTGGCAGAGGCTGAGGCAGCCCTACAGGATCTAGTGGATGGCCGGTATAAGCGCAAAGAATTCGAAGGACCCATGCGCAGGCTGTACCAACCGATGCTGGACGACGCGCTATCCGTAGTTTCGGCTGCCAAGGAAAACGCAGATCAGTACAGCGGGGGCCCTCTTGTCTGCCCGTTCATCGGGGACCGCGAATTGGTGGATGAGGCGTGGGAGACAACGACTCAGGACACACGTCGCGCGTTGCTGGCGCTGGCGATTAACTGCGTGGTCATCCGTAGGCGACCGGACGGCCCCATGCCGAATCGTTGGACACCGCTAGACATTACGGAGCGTGCAGAAATCTACTGGCACGGCGACCCGCTACCGCCGAAACTTGCCGAATCGCTTAAGCGCCGCCGGGGTGGACGACGCAAGACGAAGTAGACCAAAGGCAACTTGAAAAGCCCCGTTCGATCTCCCAGGGTCGGGCGGGGCTTTCTCGTGTCCCCAGATAGCCGCTCAGCGGCCCCGTGAGCCCCTCCTGGCCCCGCCCGGCCCCTCGGTCCGGCGGGGCATTTTCATGCCCTCAGACGGGCACGTGCGTCTTGCTGGCGCCATTTCGTGAAAGCCACTCCAGGCCACTTCCCTAAACCTGACGGACTGTCAGATATGGGACCGCCGGCCTGGGTTTCTGATAGGTCGTCAGGTCCTGAATGGGCGAATCTTAGAGGCACCCTCTCAACTGGTTTTAGATCGAAGAACAGCGCGAAGCGCACAGCAAGCGGGGTCTTTCGCTGGTCTAGGTCGAGCGTCCACGGATTTAAGCCGTCTGGCAAAGCGCCGGGCGGCTCTTCCTATCCGAGTTTAGGGACTTTCGAGGACAGGCGCCTGTCCCTGAATTCTCTTTAGGGACGCCCTCGTCCGCGAAACCCGCTTTAGGGACGTCCTCGTGTCCTCGAATCTGCGTTTTGGGACATGCTCTGTGTCCCTGAAAGGAACGAATCGCAATGACTAAAAGCGAGCTTCTGTACTTGCTGCGAGAAGCCGAAGCGGTGGTGTGGGCAATGGTGCCCTACGACAAAGACGCCGAAGAGTTGCACGGCCGGATAGCCGTTGCCCTCCGCTCTGAGGCAGCTAATACACCCGACGGCGCCTGCGCTAGCTGCGGAAATACGCTGACGCAGCCTGCCACGGGCCGACGCCGTAAGTACTGCGGTCCCGCTTGCAAGAAGCGAGCTTGCCGGGCACGCAAGGCGGCTGAGCTTCGGCGCTGAGGCATCGCGACGGGCCTTGTCTGGAGTTAATTCGGGTAGGGCCCTTTTTGTATGCTCGGGGACAGTCGTCATCGGGGACAGCGCAGAGGGGCCGCTGACCAGGGCTTTATTACGGTATGACGATTCTCTATCTGTTTTCACATTCCCTATAGAAGTCCTAAAGGGAAACAGAAAACGGGGTCCGTTTCGGAATATCATCATGCCTCGGCCTGACCCGGTATTAGAGATCCCCTCTCTAATGTTGGGGAGGGAGAGATTCCCGCGCCAACATAACCGGCGGACCGAGGATCCCTCTCTCCTATCAGCTCCCAAATTTGGGAGCTGCGAACACGACCCGGGCGGATGCCGATTTTCCCGGTCTGTGCAGAGACTTCCCGAGCATGCCGGGTAAAGCATGTCAAATGAGAGTCCCGCTGTGTCGGTGCTCCCGCTGTAGGTCGGCATCCATGCAGCGGGAGTTCACACAGCGGGGCTCTTTTTCGTATCTGAACTTCGCTCACTGGGATGCCGCATGGCCGACGAGTACGACAACCTTCTATCGGAGATCAACGCGCATAACGAGGCTAGCCGTACATGGCATGGTGCCCGTCTTGCTGCGGCCGAGGATCGAAACGACGCCCTAGAAGAACTCCAGTGGCGTGCCGTGCAGGCTGCGTATGACCTAGATGACCCGGAACGGGCGACGGTATTTATGCAGCGGATTGCTGAGCAGCGGGCAGAGTTGAACGATCTATGGGTCGCGCTGGATAAGCAGTCTTGGGGCGACTTCTATTGTGACTGACACCAAGACATTTCTTGCCGCTGCTCTGTAGGTTTCCGATGCCTTTCAACCTATGCCCTCGTCACAAGCGACTGCACCCCCTTGGGAATCGGTGCCCCCTATGCGTAGCGGGTGCCCGGCGCTACCCCAGTAAGAACACTCGTACCGCTGGCCGGTATGGCGGGGCGTGGCGCAAAGCGCGGGCTGAGGCAATCAGGCGGCAACCCTATTACGCGTGGTGCGGCAGCGCGGACGATCTGACCGGCGACCACATCATCCCGCTGAGCAAGGGCGGGACCAATGAACCAGGAAACCTCAGGGTCTTGTGTCATTCGTGCAATAGCAGACGCGGCAACAGGGCGTGTGGCAAAGGCACTTCGACTCGCTGATGAGTGAGGCTGACGAGGTGTCGCGAATGGCAGTCGATTGGGCACTGATCGGTCGATGGTGTGACGCCCTGTGCAGCGCTGACAGCCTTTCTCTGGGGTCACATTCTCCTGCCTGACCGGCTCGCTCTCTGAGGTGCCGTGAGGGTCCATCGGGGGGATATGGGGACCACCTCAGGGGGTAGGGGGAGGCTCAAACTTGAGCCGTTCCCGTCCCGGCACCCCCGCCCTTCCCTCCGCGTAAACGCGCGCAGGTTCGCCCGAACTGGTGGGGAAGCCCCAGGTCAGCGCGTTTCTCATGTTTTTTCGCGCATTCCTTTTCATTTTCTCGCGTCCTGACTCGGTGACCCGGTATTCGGGTTTCCCCCCGGCGCTGCTGACACCTCGGGGAGGGGCTGACTCAATGACCGCAGCAACCAGCGGAATGGCGGCCAGGCATGGAACGGTATTTCAGCATCCTTCGCTGACAGTTGATCCCGTTTCTATCGACGTCGGCGCAGTTCTCGACAGTGGCCCGAACCTAACGGCGCTGATCTACGCATGGCATGCAAAGGCGGACGCCGCTACCGGCGAGACCCGTGCTGCCTGGTTGGCGCGCATCACTGAATTGCGGGCGCGAGTAGCGCAATGGGGAATGACCCTTCCCACTCCGCAGTAATCAAAGACTTCCGGCGCTCGCCGCCGGGGGGCACGGGATGGTCAGCGCTTTGGGCGGCGCATAGCGAATCAGCACGGTCCAGGCTCCTCTCCTGACTTGGACCGTGCTGCTTTGCGACCCGCTAAGTAGACCTCCCTCAGAACCCCAATTTGCCTAATTGCTGAGGCCGAGCCGGCCTGAGCAATTCGTCATGCCCAAAATCCCGGGCCTTTCCACGTGGAGACAACCAATGATCAAGCCTGAAATCCGCAAGCTACTAGCTGCCGCCGAGAGCGAAGAGCGCGGTCTAGACGCTCGTGAGATCGCCGCCGTCATCAATTCTGTTCCGGCGGAAGAGCGAATGGCGCGGACTGAGATACTTGCCGCCGTGAATAGCCCGAACGGCCCGGATGCTCCGGAGACCCGTGAGGCCATCGCGAAGACTCTCGCATTCATGGAGCTGCGCGCCGTTGACGCCGCCGAGGATGCTGCCCGCGCAGCGCGTGAGACTGAGGGTCGTTCCCTTGCTTCGCATTTCGGCGCTGCTCTGACCGGTAACGAGGAGCGTGCGTCGCTAGATAGTGGCGAGCGATTCCGTAGCGGCGGAATGCTTCCCTCGGTCTCTGAATTCCGGCAGATGACCACCACCTCGGCCACTGCTGTGATTCCGACTCAGACGCTAGGCCAGGTATTCGACTTCCTGCGCCACAAGAGCGTTTTCCTTGCGGCCGGTCCGCGCGTTCTAACAATGGACAGTAAGACGCTCAGCGTGCCGCGCATTTCGGCCAGCACGAGTGCGGCCATGGTCGCTGAAGGTTCGTCTATCCCGGTTACGGATATGACGCTCCAGGCGGTCACGCTGACTGCCAAGAAGGCGGCCGTACTCACTAAGGCAACTAACGAAAGCCTTCTCGACTCGAACCCTGAGCTACTGCGCATTGTGGGCGATGACCACATGAAGGAAGTCGCGCGACTGCTTGACGCGCAGTTCCTTTCCGGTGATGGCACCGGCAATAACATGCGCGGTCTCCGGAACTTCAGCGGCGTCACGCCCACTTCGATGGGCACGAATGGCGCGAGCCTCGCCCTCGATGCTCTCGCGGACGCTGTGGGCCGTCTGGAAAGCGCGAATGGCGACCTGAACGGCGCGGCGTGGTTCATGAGTGGTCGCTCTTGGGCGTCCATTCGGAAGGCCAAGGACGGGCAGTCTCGCTATCAGGTCTCTCCCGACCCGACGCAGGACGGCGAGCGGCGCCTATTCGGCATTCCGGTCTTCATTTCCAATCAGATCAGCAACGCTGAGACCGTGGGCACGTCTAACGACTGCTCGTGGATTGGCCTGGTTGACCTGAGTCAGATTGCGGTCGGTCGTCGCGCTGAGGTTTCCGTGGCGTACAGCCAGGATGCTTACTTTGACTCCGATGTCACGGGCATTCGGTCTACGTCGCGTTGGGACCTTGCTCCGCTGGACGTGAATGGCGTTCAGCTCATCACGGGCGTGCGCCCGTAACATATTCTCCCTGAGTTTGGCGGCTCAGGGTTGGCCGGAAACGGTGTGATCCATGGGGATAGCCCCCGCTCTGTCGCTCGGTGCAGTTCCCAAATTTGGGAGCTGCTATCCGGTGGCCGAGCGGGGGTTTTCTGTTTCCTGACGCCCCGTCACTTTTGGTAGTGCCGTAAGATCCCTGTCATGGATTCAGCCCCGATCGTTGCCAAGATTGAAGAGATTCAGCGTGAGATGGATGAGCGGTTTGGTCGGATGGATGGCCGCTTTGATCGCATGGACAGTCGGTTGGCGAGAATTGATGAGCGCCTAGATGTCCTTGCGGAATTGTCGGGGAGTATGGGAAGGGTCAGCGAATCCACTATGGGGATCATTGAAGTCCTGACGGACATGACCGAGGGGCAAGCGACCAAAGCTGAAATCCGGGCCAAGCTCCAGTCTCTATCTGACGGTGCGTCAGTTCCGAATGTCTGAGTCTGCCGTCCCTCGTGGACGCATACCCCGTATCTGGCCATCGTTGGTCGGGTACGGGGATTTTCTGTTACTGGGCTGCCTCGTGTTCGGCGAGTAGCGCGGCGACTTCCGGAACCTCCGCGTAGTCCCGCAACCGGCCGAGGATGACGCGCACCCGTTCCGCTGTTCGCTCCGAGGGAATGTCGGCTGCCAGCGTGATGACCCGTTCGGCCACGGCTGCCGCTTCCTCCGGTTCGCCGCCGTCGGCAAGCGCAACGACCAACCACGAGAGGTAGAGCGCCAATTCACGGGTGTGGGTCGCGTCGTACTCACTGAGCACTTCCCGCAGCAAGGGGACGGCCCGCAAGGGGCGGTGAATCTCGGTCATGACACGGGACTCCATGACTCGCAGTTCGCCAGCGTCGACCCAATACAGGTAGGCCGGTGCTTCCGTTCCCTCGCTGTTCTCGCTGAGTGCTCGCCCGGCTTCCCCTAGAGCGCGCATGGCCTGTTGCCCGTTCTCTATTCCACCGGCTTTGGTATGGGCCCATGCGACCCGGTCCCAGTACAGCGCGCGAGCCTTTGGCGGAGCATCGGTCCCGGCATCATTCAGCGCCGCACGGGCCAGCGTCAGACCCTCGGACTCCCGCCCGGTGTTGCTCAATTGGTAGGCCAGGCTCCCGGCGAGATTCCCGGCAAGGGTGTGGTCCTCGGCCTGCGTGGCAGCGCTCAAACCGAGGCGGTAAATGCGCTCTGCCTCGCTGTGCTGTCCGGCATCCGAAGCGATCCAACCGGCGATCTGCGCCAACTCGCCAATCTGACGCAGCAATTGGCGCCCTACCTCGCTGCTGTGACTGCCTTCCCGGTACAGCTTCACGGCGGAGCGCAATTCACGCAGCGCGGGACGGATGAGATCACCCCCGGCAAGGACGTCATCGGCAAGCCGTAGGCCATGCACGCGCTGTTGCAAGTCGTCGACCTGGGGCATGCCGATCCGGCGCCCTGTGCGGCCGTCTGCAGCGCTTAGCGGGTCCCCTTCGGGCAGGAAGTCGGCGAGGGTCGGCAACGGCGGCTCAACGGGCGCCAGGGGTGCGCGCAGCACATCGACGGAGACGCCGAGAGCGGCAGCGATAAAGGGCAGCCACTCCCGGGGAGTTCGCCGCCCGGTTTCCCATCTGCTCACTTCCTGACGCCCGACCGGCTCACCGATCACACCGGACGCCCGGCAGATCTCGTGTGCTAGCCGTGCCTGACTCCAACCGCGCTGTTCGCGCAGACGTTTGATGTTGGCCCCGATGCTCCCCATGCCTTCGATTCTGGCCTACAGGGCACGGTTCCTGGCCTACATCGGGGCAGACGGCTGGCCGCTAGTCGCTGATCATTTCCGGGCGGAGCCTGGACGACATGACAGAGCCCCAGCGATATCCGGCAGCGCCGGTCGAGTTGCCGCTGATTCCGGCGCCGGACGCCGAACCTGCGACCGGTTGCGACGTGTGCCTTGCGCTGGATTCACAGCGGACGGAAGCCCGAATGCGCGGGGATCTATCCAAAGTCAGTGACTTGAATGTGGAGCTAAGCAGACACGCGCACGGGGCATGAGTGCACCACCGGCCTATCACCCGAAGCCACGTGCCGGGCGAACGGGCGGAGAGGAACCCTGGTCGCTGTGGAAGTACGGGAATCTGTGCGGCTGCTGCGCAGGGTCCGGCGAGATCTGGTGTGACGGCTGCTGCGGATTCGATGGCTGTCCGCGCTGTGGCTGGACCGAAAAGCGGCCATGCCCCGAATGCGTCGGCGGAAGCGCGGAGCCGATCCGGTGGTGAGCTGCCGCCCCGTAGCGGCCCGGAATCATCACGAGCGGCTACGGGGTGCGTCCAGTCCTCAGCGCTGACTCAGAGCGGCGCGAGGGGTGCGGGTTCCCAGCCCCGTTCGTCTGCTTCCCCAGGGGGTTTTGACGTTTGCCGGTATCTGGCGAACTACCGACCCTAGTATTCGATCATGAACGGATACCAGATGACGGAACGCCAGGCCGTCTATGTCGCCGCCCAGCTTCAAACCATGGGTACCGATTGCGTCGCCATGCCTGAGGAATCGCCCGGCGGAACCTGGCGGGTTTACAGCGACACGGCGCGTACGCGGGACCTGAGCGCCGAGGGTGTGGACGCTGTGGCGGCTAGGTACGCGTTCGGGCCTGCTGCATAAGTGCAGGTCAGCGGACTGCCGCACGTACGCCTGTACGTGTAACATGGCCCCGGGTGCCGAGGATCAGGTCGATGTCGGGCCGCCCGTCGGTGCGGGACGCGGTCAGCTCCTTGCTCAGCCGCAGTTGCCGGTCGTCGGGCTCGTCCTGCCACGCGGTGCCGCAGTCGAGGGAGACGACCACCACGTCGGCGCCCGCCTTCCGGGCGGCGCGGGCGTCGGCGACGATCCGGTCGGGGTCGATCAGGCCGACCGCCCAGGGCTGCCCCTGCGGGAGCGGGAGCCCGTTCGCGTCGTCGGTGTACGCGAGATGGGCGACCCGGGCGCCGCCCGCCCGCAGGAGGGTGGCGCCGTTCGCCTCCCGCGCGGTGCGCGCCGATCCGGCGTGCCGCAGGCCCGCGCGGTCCAGCGCGTCCAGGGTGCGCCGGACGCCGTCGGCGCCGTCGTCCAGGGTGTGGTCCGAGGCGGTGGAGCAGGAGTCGTAGCCCGTCGCGGCGAGGCCCTCGGCCACCTGGGGCGGGGACTTGAAGGCGGGCCAGCCGGTGTAGCCGTCGTCGTACACGGTGCCCATCCGACAGATCGCCAGGTCGGCGGCGGACACGACGGGCCGTACGCCCGCGAGCATCGGCCGGAAGTCGTATCCGCCGCCTCCCGCGTCGGAGTTCGCCCGCTCGACGACCGAGCTGTCCGGCAGGACGTCGCCGCCGGCGACGAGCGTGAAGCCGCGGGCGGCCGCGGGGGCGGGCTGCCCGCCGTGCCGGTGCGCGGCCGAGTCGTGGGCCTGGCAGGCCGCCGCGGCCGCGATGAGGGCGGCCGCGAGGGCCAGATTGATCTGTCGCGCGCGTGTGATCATGCCGGGCCCCATGCCGTCGTATTTAATGACCAATTGATACGCATCCACGTACACGGGCAGTCCGCAGTCAAGGAGACACCACCGCCGCTAGCCCGTTCGGCGCTCACGGGCCTGCCCGTCGGGGCGAACGCCGGTACGACGGACGGCGGTGCCGGAATCCGGGGCTCCACCTCGGCGGACCGTTCGGCGCACCGTTCACCGACCGCTTCGACCGCCCACCGCACGACCGCGTTCCCGGCCTGTCCGCGCGGGGCGGGGCACGCTGACATACACGCCATGACGGCCGGAACCACCACCATCACCCACGGGACGACCGCCGAGCACGAGCTGGCCGCGCTGCAACGCGAGCACGGACGCCCTCTCTTCGCCCTGCTGCTGCGCCTGTCCGACGGTGACCGCCAGCGCGCCGAGGACCTGGTGCAGGAGACGTTCGTACGCGCCTGGCAGCATCCCGAGGCCCTGCGCGCCGACGACTTCGACTCCGTACGGCCCTGGCTGCTGACCGTGGGGCGGCGGCTGGCCATCGACGCGCGCCGGGCCCGCCAGGCACGGCCTCCGGAGGTCGGGGACGCGGTCCTCGACAACGCGCGGGTCTGTGCCGATCACGCCGAACGGTCGGCGGAGACGCTCGATGTGCGGGAGGCTGTGAAGACACTCACTCCGGAACACCGGGAAGTGCTGGTACTGGTGTACTTCCAGGGGGCGAGTGTGGCGGAGGCCGCCGCGGCACTCGGGATTCCGCCCGGTACCGTGAAGTCGCGCGCGTACTACGCGCTGCGCGCCCTGCGCCGGGTCCTTCCGGGATACGCGGCCGACCTGCGGTGAAACCGAAGTCTTGGTCAAACCTCCGTAAAGCGCCTTGCCGACGACCATGGTTGAGCAATCAGCTTGCCTCATCCGTGTTCCGGACTGGGGCCCGGGGTCGGGCGACGCGCACGCACCGGAGGAAGGCAGGAAGGGATGCTGCACAGAGGTCAAGAGAGCACGGGCGGCACCGACGGGGGCGAACTCACCGTCCCCATGGCCTGGTTGTACGCCGAGTACATCGCCGACGAACTGCTGCGGACGGGCGACCTGATGCCGCCCACCTCCTTCGAGTTCCGCGCCGGGCGCGACGCCCTCGCGCTGACCATCTTCCTGTCGGACAGCGGGGGCGAACTCTCCGGGATCCGGGTCATCACCCAACTGGAGACCTGGCTTTCACTGACGGCGTACGACCAGCCCTGGCACGCGTGGGTGCGCGAACACCTCGCGCTGCGCGCGGCCGAGGTCACCGGATCCACCGCGCCCGATCCCGATCTGACGCTCGCGTCGGCGGCCTGGCGCTGGCTGGAGGAGACGGAACTGCTCGCTCCGGACCTGGACGCGGTGCCCGGCGGCGGTTCCGTACCAGGTGAGGACGACGGTCCGAAGGTGTGGACGGCGGCCTGGCGGCTGGGGCTGCCGCTCGGCCATCTGGCCATCCACCTCTTCTGACAGCGGCCGTGACCGCGCCGGGGAGTCCCCCGGCGGCGGCCGCGACCGCGCCGGGGACAATTTTTTCCAGCTCGCACCAATCCGCGAGCGCCCGTGCTCCGAATGTCTTGACCCCGATTCCGAACGAGTCTTGAGTGATTCGACGGTCTGGTGCGTACCCGTGGGCAACAGCAACACCACTCACAGTCCCCACCAACGCCACGAGGATTCGGTATTCGGTATGAGGTCCCTGGAACGGCATCGCGACGTCGGCGCCTATGCGCTCGGCGTGCTCGGCGAGGCGGAAGCCTTCCGCTTCGAGGACCACCTCATGGAGTGCCCTCGGTGCACGGCGTATGTCAGCGAATTCCGCCCCGCCGCACGGCAGTTGATGCTGTACCGCCGGTCCACACCGCGCACCGTGCACCCTTTCGCCACTCCCGGGCCGCGGCTCCTCGACCGGCTGCTCGGTGAGGTGGCCACGCGCAACCGGGCCGGGCGCCGGCGCTTGCTGTACGCCCTGGCCGCCTCCGTGGTGCTCGCGGCGGGCGGCCCCGCGATCGCCCTCGCCGCCGCGCACGACTCCCCCTCGGACCATGTCGCCGCGGCCGAGCCCCCGGCGACCCAGATGGCCAGGACCGACGCGGCGACCGGGGTCTGGGCCCAGGTGACGACCCGGGACCGGGTCTGGGGCAGTGACATCGAGGTCCAGGTCAAGGACGCCAGGGGCCCCCGCTCCTGCGAGCTCGTCGCCATCGGCGAGGACGGCTCGGAGCAGACGGTGGCGAGCTGGATGGAGCCGCCGCGTTACGGTGCCGCCATCACCATGCAGGGCGGCTCGTCGATGCGGACCGACGAGATCCGCCGGTTCGAGGTGCGCACGGCCGACGGCGAGCACCTCGTGACGCTCAACTCCCCCTGAGCGAAGCCCGTCCCACCGCTCGGGCCGGCGTCACGCGCCCCTCTCCGCCGCGGGTCCCACCGCTCGGGCGACCGGGTCGCAGCACCTGCCGAGGCCCCACGGCTTCGCCCGGCCGGCCGCGGGTCCGCCTACTTGAGCAGCCGGGACATCCGCCGGTCCGCCAGCGGCTTGCCACCGGTCTGACAGGTCGGGCAGTACTGCAACGAGGAGTCGCTGAAGGAGACCTCGCGGATGGTGTCGCCGCACACCGGGCACGCCTCCCCCGTTCTCCCGTGCACCCGCAGACCGCTCTTCTTCTCCGCCTTCAGCCGTCCGGCGGCCAGCCCGTGGGAGCGCTCCACCGCCTCGGTGAGCGTGCCCCGCAGTGCCTCGTACAGCCGCCGGGTCTCCTCGGGGGTCAGCGAGGAGGCGATCTTGAAGGGGGACATCCGGGCGGTGTGCAGGATCTCGTCGCTGTAGGCGTTGCCCACGCCGGCGATCAGACTCTGGTCGCGCAGCGCGCCCTTGAGCCGGCGCCGCTCGCCCTGGAGCAGCCCGGCGAACCGCTTCTCGTCGAAGTCGTCGGCGAGCGGGTCCGGGCCGAGCCGGGCCACGCCGGGAATCAGCTCCGGGTCCTCGACGACGTACACCGCGAGCCGCTTCTGGGTGCCCGCCTCGGTGAGGTCGAAGCCCTCGCCCGTCTCCAGCGCGACGCGCAGCGCGAGCGGCCCCTTGCCGGGCTCGGGAAGGCCGTCGGGGAGCGTGTCCTTCCAGTGCAGCCAGCCCGCGCGGGCCAGATGGGTGACGAGGTGCAGGCCGCCCGCGTCGATGTCGAGGAACTTGCCGAACCGGCGGACGGCGATCACCTCGCGTCCCTCCAGGGCGGAGCCGGGAGGGTCGTACGTCTTCATGACGCTGACGGCGACGGGCAGCACGCGCACGACCTGACGGCCGACGAGGTGGTCGGCCAGGAAGCCCTTGAGCGCTTCGGCCTCGGGCAGTTCCGGCATACGTCCAGAGTGCCGTCCGGCGCCGACAACGCCAGGGATCAGTTCCGTTCCCGGACCATGAACTCGCACCACACGCACTTGCCGCCGCCGCGGGCCTCGACGCCCCACACGTCGGTCAGGCGGTCGACGAGCAGCAGTCCGCGCCCGGAGACACCGGACTCGCCGGCCTCCCTGCGGCGCGGCAGCGCGCTCGATGAGTCCTCGACCTCGACGCGCAGTCTGCGGTCGGATCCGGTCAGGACGCGCAGGGTGACGATGGCCGAGCCCTCGGTGTGCATGAGGGCGTTGGTGATCAGTTCGTCGGCGACCAGCTCGATCTCGTCGGCCCGGTCACGGGCTCCCCACGCGCGGACCGCGGCCCGGATCATGTGGCGGGCCTCGATGAGCGCCTCCGGGTCGCCGGGCGCCACATGCTGCTGGAGACGCCCGCCCGAGCGCTGGTCTCCCACACCGTGGCGGCGCAGGAGCAGCAGGGCGACGTCGTCGTCCCCGCCGCGGTCCTCGGCCATGTCGATGAGCCGGTCGGCGAGGTCGCTGACGTCGTCCGGGCCGCCGCGGATGAGTTCCCCGAGGGTGCGCATGCCCTCGTCGAGGTCGACGCCCGGCTCCTCGACGAGCCCGTCGGTGCAGAGCAGCAGGGTCTGGCCGGGGTCGAGTTCGACGGTGGTGACGGGGTATTCGAGGCGTCCGAACTCGGCGGACAGGCCGAGCGGCAGGCCGCCTTCCACGGGCAGCCGGCGGCAGGTTCCGTCGGTGTGCCGGACCAGCGGGTCGATGTGTCCGGCCCGCACCATCTGGGCCACCCCGGTGGACAGGTCGATCTCGGCGTACAGGCAGGTCGCGAAGCGGTCGGTGTCGAGTTCGTCGAGGAAGACCGAGGCGCGGGCCATCACGGTGGGCGGGGTGTGGCCCTCGGCGGCGTAGGCGCGCAGGACGATGCGGAGCTGGCCCATGACGGCGGCGGCGTGCGTGTCGTGGCCCTGGACGTCGCCGATGACGGCGCCGACGCGGCCGCCCGGCAGCGGGATCAGGTCGTACCAGTCGCCGCCGATGTCCCGGCCGAGGGAGGCGGAGCGGTAGCGGACGGCGACATCCGCGCCGGCCACGCTGGGGATGGAGCGCGGCAGCATGGCCTGCTGGAGGCCCTGGGCGAGGTCCTTCTCCTGTTCGTAGAACATCGCCCGCTGGAGGCTCTGGGCGATGCTGCTGCCGAGCGCGACGAGGACGTTGCGCTCGTCCTCCGAGAAGCCGTGCCGGTCGTTGTAGAGCAGGCCGATCGCGCCGATGGGACGGGCCTGCACGATGAGCGGCAGATACGCGGCCGAGGTGATCTTCAGACCGGTGATGTTCGGCCACAGGAGCGGGTACGACTCGGCGAACTCCTCGGGCGACTCGATGAAGTGCGGCGCGAGGGTCCGTACGACCTCGTTCATCGGGTACTGCGCGTCCAGCCGCGTGACCCGGGTGCCGGGGACGTAGCTGTGCTCGGGGCCCGTGGCGACCATGCGGATGCGGCCGGCCTCCACCAGGCCCATGACCAGGCTGGCCGCTCCGAGGTGGGTGAGGCCGTGGGTGTCCTGCAGGACGTCGATGACGTCCTCGACCGTGCGGGCGTGGGCCAGCGCGGCCGTGGTCAGCTGGACGACGTTGGTCTGCTGGCGCCGTACCTCGTTCTGGGCCGCCTGTTCACGGCGCGCCGCGCTCTCGTCGAGCTCGTCGGTGGCGTCGCGGACGATACCGATGATCCGGCGCGGCCGGCCGGTCTCGTCGCGGCGGATGTAGCCCTGGGTGTGGGTCCAGCGCAGGGAGCCGTCACGGCGGCGGATGCGGAAATAGGCGCCGTAGTTCTCGCTGCCGTCCTTGAGGGCGTGGGACACCATGGTGTCGAGTCGGGCCGACTCGGCCGGCGGGACGCGCATGCCCAGGGTGGCGGGGTCTCCGTCGTATTCGTCCGGGCGCACGTCGAAGACCTCGTGGGCCTGGGCGTCCATCTGCATCAGACCGGTGTCCAGGTCCCAGTCGAAGCTGCCCATGCGGTTGAGCGCCAGGATCGGATCCGGGTGGGCGGGCCAGTCGTCCGGGAGTGACAGGGCGCTCGCTCCCCGATCAACCATGGGGCCACCATGCCAGTATTTGCCCGATTGTTCGACTTCTGGGGAGCCCGGTTCCGGGCTCCCCGGACCAGCGGGCGTTCAACCGCCGAAGACATCGGCCGAGACGTCGAAGACGCTGTCCGGACCGGTCGGATCGTCGGGGACCAGCCCGCCGCCGTCGGGTGTGTCGGGGCTGTCCGGGCCGGTGTCCTCGGTGGGCCTGCCCGGTTCGTCGGACGGGACCGGCGGTGACGAGGGCTCCTGGGAGCCGGTGCGTTCGGGAGCGGCCGTGTCCGACCCCGGGGCGGTGTTCTCGCCGGAGGGCGCCGGGGTGGTCCCCGGTTCCGTCGTGGGCGGCGGTGTGCCGGTGGCCGTGGGGCAGGACGAGGGCTCCGCGCCCGGGGGCGAGGACCGGTCCGGCCGGGATACGTCCCTGGCGGCGCCGTCCGTGGGTGTGCCGGTGGGCGCGGTGCCCGACCCGGCGCTCTCGCCCGGGGCGCTCTCCCCGGTGCCCGGCGTCGCGGTTTCCGGCGCGGTCGGCGTCGGGTTCTGGGTGGCGCAGTCGGACGCGGAGGCGTCCGGGGACGGGCTCCTCCCGTCCGGCGAGGCGCTGGCGGAGGGGTCGTGCGGGGCGGTGGAACCGTCCGGCTCCGGGTTCGGGGTCCGGCCGGCGGGCGGCGGTACGACGTGGTCGTGACGGTGGCCGTCGTGGCCGACCGGCCGTTCGATCCAGGTGTTGTCGTGGACGTCGACGATCGTGAGATCGGTGATCACGACGGGCGCCGGGGTCACCATGACGACCTGGGCGGGCCGGTACCCGCTCCAGGGCTCGCCCCGGGTGTCCGGGTTCCCGTCGACCGCGGTGGGCCGGCCCAGCGGGTTGCCGCAGGCGCAGCGGACCCGGGGTACGCCCCGGTTGTCGACGAGGACGGCCGTACCGGCCTGGAGCACGGCCTGGAAGCCGGTCGCCTGTCCGTCGCCGAATCCGTGGTTCGTGACGCTGGTGTCGGCGCGCAGCACGACCGGGGTCAGCTGGCGCAGATAGTCGGGGACGGACGCCGGGGAGATGCCGGAGACCTCGGCGAAGGCGCGGGTCCTGGCCCGGTCGGCGCCGAGGAACCGGATCTGCTTCTCGACGTCGCAGCTGCCGGCGTTCCGGGTGCCGCCGTAGAGGCCGGGGGTGGCGCCCGAGAACGTGCGCACCTCCGGTGTGCCGGTGGGCGACGGTTGCGGCGTTCGGGTGACGGGTGGCCGGGTCGCGGTGGAGGTGTCGGTGGACGCCGTGAAGGGGTCGGGGCCCCGGTCCGCGACGGGCTGGAGGAAGAGCTCTCCGCCGGTCGATCCGTTCGATGCCTTGTCCCTGTCGCCGCCGCCACAGCCCGCGACGACGAGGAGTGCCGCCGCGAGCGCGCAGGCCGCGACGAGGGTCCTGGAGGGTATGTGCACCACGTTCTCCCGTTCGTCCCGGGCAGTTCGTGCACCATTCTCTGCGTCACTCTCTTGGCGCACGCAAGCGGAGAACGGTCACCCAGCGTCACAATGGAGGGGAGAGGAGCACACGCCATGGAGTGGTTCGTCGCACCCGGCTACTGGCTGAGCCGGCTGGTCTTCCAGCGAGGGCTGGCCGTGCTGTATCTCGTCGCGTTCCTGGGCGCGGCCCTGCAGTTCCGTGCGCTGACCGGGGAGCGCGGGATGCTGCCGGTGCCCCGGTTCGTGCGGCGGGTCGCGTTCCGTGACGCGCCGAGCGTGTTCCATCTGCGCTACTCGGACCGCTTCTTCGCGGCCTGGTGCTGGACGGGCTGCGCGGTGTCGGTGGCGCTGATCGCGGGCCTCGACGGGCGTCTGCCGCTCTGGGGCGCGATGCTGTTGTGGCTGGTCCCGTGGGTCCTGTATCTGTCGGTCGTCAACGTCGGCCAGACCTGGTACTCGTTCGGCTGGGAGTCCCTGCTCCTGGAGGTGGGCTTCCTCGCGGTGTTCCTCGGCAACGACGAGGTGGCGCCGCCGGTCGTCGTGCTGTTCCTCATGCGCTGGGTGCTGTTCCGCGTCGAGTTCGGCGCGGGGCTGATCAAGCTGCGCGGCGACGCCTGCTGGCGGAAGCTGACCTGCCTCGACTACCACCACGAGACCCAGCCGATGCCGGGTCCGCTGAGCTGGTTCTTCCACCATCTCCCCAAGCCGTTCCACCGCGTCGAGGTGGCCGCGAACCACTTCACCCAACTCGTGCTGCCCGTTCTGCTGTTCACTCCGCAGCCGGTCGCGACAGCCGCGGCCTCGCTGATGATCCTGACCCAGCTGTGGCTGGTCCTGTCCGGCAACTTCTCCTGGCTGAACTGGACGACGATCGTGCTCGCCCTGAGCGTGACCGAACTGCCCGCCACCGCGCCGCGTGTCGCCGCCGCTCCGCTCTGGTACGAGGTGGTCGTCCTCGTGGTGGCCGCCGGCCTGCTGGTCCTGAGCTACCGTCCGGCACGCAATCTGATCTCCCCGCGCCAGGTCATGAACCGCTCCTTCGACCCGCTCCACCTGGTCAACACCTACGGGGCGTTCGGCAGCGTCAGCCGGGTCCGTCACGAGGTGATCGTCGAGGGCACCACGGACGAGGTGCCGCGCGAGGACACGCAGTGGCGGGAGTACGAGTTCAGGGGCAAGCCGGGCGATCCGCGGTACTGGCCGCGCCAGTTCGCGCCGTACCATCTGCGGCTCGACTGGCTGATGTGGTTCGCGGCGCTCTCTCCCGGTTACGCCGGGCCGTGGTTCTCGGGTCTGGTGGAACGACTTCTGGAGAACGACCGTGACACCCTGCGACTGCTCCGCCGCTCCCCGTTCCCCGCCGACGCGCCGCCCCGCTACATTCGGGCCCGCCTCTTCCGCTACCGGTACACGACCTGGCACGAGCTCCGCGAGACGGGCGCGTGCTGGCACCGGACGTATGTACGCGACTTCCTTCCGCCCACCCGGCTGGAGGGCACCGCCGAGCGGCGGGTTCCGTACTAGCCCGCCTGGTTTTGAGGCGATCGGTGATCATAGGCGGTGGGTGAGCCGGTGGCCGGCGCGCCGGAGGCCGCTATCCGGACTGTGCGTGGGCGATGGGGTGGGCAGACGGACTGGCGCTCGTTGTCGTTCGGGGGTGCCGTCAACTCCTCTGCTGTCCGCAGGACTTGGTCGTAGCTCCCGGCGGGTGTGCGCACCGGCGCGTCGGAGCCGAACATCATCCGGTCGGGGCCGAAGGTTTCCAGGACCGTGTCGGTGTACGGCCGCGGGTCGTCTCCCGTACGGGGAGGGGGGCGGCGGCGGGCAGCAGGCCCTCCGTGTGCAGTTCGCGCCAGAAGTCCGGAGGCACCGGCGTCGCGAACTGCTCGGCGCAGTCGTGGACTTCGGTCGCCGAACGGGCGCCTGCCAGCACGCTCGCCACGGCGGGGTGGGCGGCCGGGAAGGCCAGGGCGGCGGCGCGCAGGGTCGTGCCGTGCCGCTCGGCGATCGCCTTCAGACGCAGGGCACGGTCCAGCAACTCGCCTCGGGCTTCGGTGTAGTTGTACGTCGCTCCCGGGCGCGGGTCCGCCAGCAGGCCGGAGTTGAAGGCGCCGCCGATGACGACGGAGGTGCCGCGGTCCTGGGCGGCAGGGAGCAGTTCGGTGAGGGCGCCGTGGTCCAGGAGGGTGTAGCGGCCCGCGCACAGCAGCACGTCGACGTCCGTCTCGCGGACGAACCGGGTGAGCATCTCCGTCTGGTTCATGCCCGCGCCGATCGCGCCGACCACGCCCTGCGAGCGCAGTTCCTCCAGCGCGGGGTAGCCCTCGCGGAAGGCCTGCTCGGCATGGTCGTCGGGGTCGTGCAGGTAGACGACGTCCACGCGGTCGAGGCCGAGCCGTTCGAGACTGGCGTCCAGGCTCCGCCGTACGCCGTCGGCGCTGAAGTCCCAGACACGGCGGTGCGTCGCGGGCACCGCGAAGCCGTCGGCCAGGTCGTCGCCGCCGGTGTCCACGGGCTCCAGGAGGCGGCCCACCTTGGTCGAGACGGTGTACTCGGCTCGGGGCCGGTCGCGCAGGGCCGCGCCCAGGCGCCGTTCGGAGAGGCCGAGGCCGTAGTGCGGGGCGGTGTCGAAGTAGCGGATACCGCTCGTCCAGGCGGCGTCGACCGCCTCGTGCGCCTGCTCGTCGGTGACCTCGGTGAACAGGTTGCCGATGCCGGCGGCGCCGAAGGACAGCCCGGTGACGGGGACGCCGCTCCTGCCGAGGGGGTTCACCGGCCCGCCGGGCGCGGCCGCAGCCCCTGCATCCCGCCGTCCACCGCGAGGGCGGTGCCGGTGGTGGAGCCGGACAGCGGGCTCGCCAAATAGGCGATGGCTCCCGCGACTTCGGGTGCGGACACCAGGCGGCCGGTGGGCTGGCGGGCCTCCAGGGCGGCGCGCTCGGCGGCCGGATCGGGAGCGGCGTCCAGGAGCCGGCCGACCCAAGGGGTGTCCACCGTGCCGGGGTTGACGCAGTTGACGCGGATGCCCTCACGGACGTGGTCGGCGGCCATGGCGAGGGTGAGGGCGTGGACGGCGCCCTTGGACGCCGAGTACAGCGCCCGTTGGGGCAGGCCCGCCGTGGCCGCGACGGAGCAGGTGTTCACGATCGCCGCGTGCGCGGATTCCCTGAGGTGGGGCAGGGCGGCGCGGGTGGTCCGCACGATGCCGAGGACGTTGACGTCGAGCACCCGGTGCCATTCCTCGTCGTCGTTGTCCTCGACGGTGCCGCGGGCGCCGATGCCCGCGTTGTTGACCAGGATGTCGAGGCCGCCCAGGTCCGCGACCGCGGCGGCGACGGCCGCGCGCACGGAGGCGTCGTCGGTGACGTCGGCGCGGTGGCCGGTCAACGGCTTGTCGACGGACGAGGGATCGAGGTCGAGGACGGCGACCCTGGCGCCGCGGGCGGCGAGGAGGTCGGCGGTGGCCCTCCCGATGCCGGAAGCGCCTCCGGTCACCAGCGCCTTGAGTCCGTCGAAGTCCTGAGAGTCCGTCATGCAGGCTTTCCCATCTTGTCGTTGACGCTCGGCCGGGCGAGATCGGCGGCCCAGAAGGCGCCGCCTGGGTAGGTGAACTCCGCGATGGATTCGGGCCGCATGGCGGCGGAGAAGCCCGGCGCGGTGGGTGCCGTGTAGCGGCCGTCGCGGATCACCACCGGGTCGGTGAAGTGGTCGTGCAGATGGTCGACGTACTCGATGACGCGGTCGTCGGTGGTGCCGGACAGGGCGACGAAGTCGAACATCGAGAGGTGCTGCACGAGTTCGCACAGGCCCACGCCCCCGGCGTGCGGGCAGACGGGCACGCCGAACTTGGCTGCCAGGAGCAGGATGGCGAGGTTCTCGTTGACGCCACCGACACGAGCGGCGTCGATCTGGAGGATGTCGATCGAGCCCGCCTGGAGGAGCTGTTTGAAGACGACGCGGTTCTGCGCGTGCTCGCCGGTGGCGACCTTGACGGGGGCGACCGCCTCGCGCACGACGGCGTGGCCGAGGATGTCGTCGGGACTGGTCGGCTCCTCGATCCAGTACGGCCGGAACTCGGTGAGCGCTCTGGTCCAGGTGATCGCCTCGTCCACGTTCCAGCGCTGGTTGGCGTCGATCGCGATGCGGATGTCCGGGCCCACCGCCGCACGGGCGACGCGGCAACGGCGTAGATCGTCCGCCAGGTCCGCCCCCACCTTCAGCTTGATCTGCCGGAACCCCGCGGCGACCGCCGCGGTGGCGAGACGGGTGAGCTTCTCGTCGCTGTAGCCGAGCCAGCCCGGTGAGGTGGTGTACGCGGGATAGCCCCGTGCGCGCAGGGTCGCGGCGCGCTCCGGGGCCCCTTCCCGGCCCCGGAGCAGCAGTTCCAGCGCCTCCTCGGGCGTCAGCGCGTCCGTGAGGTAGCGGAAGTCGACCTGGCCGACGAGCCAGCCGGGATCGGCGTCCGCCAGCAGCTGCCACAGCGGTTTGCGGGCGCGCTTGGCGGCCAGGTCCCACACGGCGTTGACGACGGCGCCGATCGCCATGTGCATCACGCCCTTCTCGGGCCCGAGCCAGCGCAGTTGGCTGTCGCCGACCAGGTCCCGGGAGAGGGATCCGGGGTCGGCGCACAGCTCGTCGAGGGACCGCCCGACCACGTGTCCCCGCAGCGCGCCGATCGCGGCGACCTGGACTTCGTTGCCCCGCCCGATGGTGAACGTGAAACCGTGCCCCTCGGCTCCGTCGGCCGCGTCGGTGCGCAGGACGACGTACGCCGCCGAGTAGTCGGGGTCGGGGTTCATCGCGTCGGAGCCGTCGAGCTCGCGCGAGGTCGGGAAGCGGATGTCGTAGGTGTCGACCGCGGTGACGCGGGCGGGGCTCGGGAACACGGGAGTCCTTCCGGTCGGTCCTCGACGCCTTGCGCGCCGGTCTCCAGCAGCCGGTCGGGGACTACGGAGCTGGGCTTCACCGCCCGGGTGACGTGTTCGTCGTCGCCCGGGAGGACTCCCCACTGTGCCGCATGGTCAAGCCCTGGTTGTCCACGCTCTCCCGGGACGCGGTGAAAGGGCGTGCGGGCCCCGCGGGGTGTGACGAGGGCTGCGACCGGCTGCCTGACCCAATGTCCAACGCGGACGGCTCTCGACGCGGCGCCCCGCTGCGGGCAGAGTGCTCCCCGTAACTACTCACCAGTACGACACGAGTGAGGAGCGCCCGTGACCACCTGGGCCGGCCGGACCGCCACCGAGATCGCCGCAGCCGTACGCGAGAAGAGGGTCACCCCCCGCGAGGTGGTGGCCGAACATCTCGCGCGGATCGAACGCCTCGACGAGCGGGTCGGCGCCTTCCGCAGGGTCCGCGCCGAGGCCGCCCTCGCCGAGGCCGACGACCTGGCCACCAGGGATCTTGGCCAACTCCCCCTCGCGGGCGTGCCGGTGGCGGTCAAGGACAACCTCGCGGTGCGCGGCGAGTCGACCCGCAACGGTTCCGCCGCGACCCCGGACGCACCCGCCGCCGAGGACCACGTCACCGTGGCCCGGCTGCGTGCGGCGGGCGCCATCGTGGTGGGCCTGACGAACGTGCCCGAGCTCTGTGTCTTCGGCACCACGGAGGGCGCGTACGGCAAGGCCCGCAACCCCTGGGACCTGTCCCGCACGGCGGGCGGCTCCTCGGGCGGCAGCGCGGCGGCGGTGGCCGCCGGGATGGTGCCGATCGCGCTCGGCAACGACGGCATGGGCTCGCTGCGGATCCCGGCCGCCAACTGCGGTCTGGTCACCCTGAAGCCGGGCCATGGCGTGATTCCCGCCGGGATCGGCCACGGCGACTGGTTCGGCATGTCGGAGAACGGCCCGCTGGCCACGACGGTCGAGGACGCCCGGCTGATGTTCTCGCTCCTCGCGGACATCGAGCCGGCGCCGCCCGCCGAGCCCGTCACCCGCAGGATCGCCGTCTCGGTGCGCAGCCCCCTGGCCGGTATTCGCGTCACCCGGCCGTATACGAACGCGGCCCGGGAGGCCGCCGCCCTGCTGGCCGAGGCAGGTCACCAGGTGCGGTCCGCGAACCCGCCGTACCCGCTCTGGCTGAGCACGACCTCGCTCGCGCACTGGACGGCGGGCACCGCGGTGGACGCCGAGGATCTCGACCCGCGCCGACTGGCCCGGCGCACCCGCGTGCACGCCGCGATCGGACGCCGCTTCGTGACCGGCGTACGCAAGGGAGCGCGCCGCGAGCAGCTGCGCGGGCGCCTGGCGACGTTCTTCGCGGACCACGACGTGCTGCTCACGCCGGCGCTCGCCCGGCGCGGTCCCGCCTCCGTCGACTGGCACGAGCGGGGCTGGCTGCGCAATGTTCTGGCCGACACCAACTACTCGCCGATGACTCCGCCGTGGAACCTCACCGGCTGGCCCGCGATGTCGGTCCCGTTCGGAAAGCTGCCCAACGGCGCGCCCTGCGCCGTCCAGCTCGTCGGCCTGCCCGGCTCCGAGGCGGCTCTGCTCGACGTGGCCGGACAGCTGGAAGTACTGCACCCGTGGCGGCGTACCGCACCGCTCGGCCAGTGACTGCCGCACCGCCCGGCCGGGCATGTCGTCACATGCCGAAGCCGCGGCCGTTCGTCGGCCGCGGCTTCTCCACTCGGCACGGGCGCCTGTCCGGCACGCCCGCGCCGTCGTCGATCGCGCTGGATCCCGGCGTCGGTCAGTCGACGCTGGGCAGGATGTGGGGCTCGGCGAGGTCGTCCTCGTACCCCGCGAGGCGGATGGGGGCGGACCTGGCCCACACGTCCAGGCTTCCGAGCTTGGTGTCGGACCCACCGCCCAGGCGCTCCGTGTGTTCCTTGGGGCCCTGATCGAGATTCGTCTTCTCTGGTGTCACCGCGCACTCCTTATGTGTCGGGTCACCCTCGGGACGTTAGCGCCCGGTGCTCTCGGGTCGCCTGACGCCCGCTCGGGTCTGAGTCGAAGCAGTTAGGGACGCGGTGGCGCCGGTAACTCATGTGAGAGCAGGCCGTGGTGACCGGCTTGTCCCGGGACGGACCGTGGGTGTGGGTGGACCCGAGTAAGGCTGCCCGTCGGCTACAGCGTAACCAAATGAGCATGCCCCCGCTCTATGGGGCTGAAAACTTGAGGTTACTGTCACACGTCATCCAGGACTCATCAGGCCCCGATCTGCGGCGATTTGAAACATGATGCCCTCTTCGCAACCACCCATTCGGCTCAATATCGCCCCTGGGCGCGGCCGTCGGGACCGGCCACGGGTATGGCTGACGTGGGCGTCGGCCGACGGTCGTCGCACACATCCGGCACGGAAGACGCCACGCAGTTCAGGTCCCGTTGGCCGGTTCGCAAGGAGGCCATGGTCTGCTGTCGGACGGTGAACGGCTTTTCTCGCGGGAGGACTGACGCATGGAGCTGCGCAGCGTCGAGGAGCTGATGGATCTGCTGCACGCCTGCCGGGGTTCCTGGGACACCCCGGACGGCGGTGGAGACCCCGTCGATCTGCACGACCACGCCCTGCAGACCGCCGCGCTGCTGCGCCGGAGCCATCCCAGCGACAAGGAGCTCCAGGTCGCGGGCCTGGTGCACGACATCGGGCATCTGCTCAGGCCGGGTGACGACGCCGGGCACGCCGACCACGCGGCCGACGCGGTACGGCCGCTGCTCGGCGAGCGGGTCTCCCGTCTCGTACGCCTGCATGTGGCGGCGAAGCGCTGTCCGGCGACCACGTCGCCGCGCCGCGGGCTGTCCCCGCAGAGCACGCTCGCCCTGGCCGCCGAGGGCGGCGCGATGACCCCGCGCGAAGCGGCCGCGTTCGAGCAGGACCCGCTGGCCGAGGACGCGGTGACCCTGCGGCAGGCGGACGACGCCGGCAAGGTCGTCGGCCTGTACGCCGGGGTCATGGAGGACTGGCGCACGGTGCTGGAACTGGTCGCGGAACGGTACGCGCGACTCGGGGCCGTGGACTAGCGCCACCCGCGCCACCGGCACGACCGCGGGTACCACCGTCTGGCTCCGGACCCCCCGTCCGGTCCACTCGCCCGAGCGGACGTGCTCCGCGAAACCGGCCGGCGCCCGGCAATACGGGCTTCCTCCGCCACGGGCGCGGCGCCCCCGCCCGCCACGCCCGGCGGACGGCGGCGGTCGTCGCCAAGGTCTGTCGACTGACGGTCCGTCATGAGACGGTACGCGGATGATGTCGCCGTACGGACTCGAGGGCAGGGCCGCCATCGTCACCGGGGCCTCGCGCGGGATCGGTCTCGCCGTCGCCGAGGCGCTCGCCGGAGCGGGCGCGCGGGTGTGCGTGACCGCGCGGGATCCGGACGCGGTGCGGCTCGCCGCCGAGCGGGTCGGCGGTATCGGGCTCGCGGGTTCCGTAGCCGACGGGGCGCATCTGAGGGAGCTGGCCGGGCTGACGCTCCGGACCTTCGGCCGCGTCGACATCGTGGTCAACAACGCGGCGACCAACCAGCCCTACGGCCGCCTCATGGACGCCGACCCGGAGGCCTGGCGCGACGCGTTCGCCGTCAACGTCGAGGCGCCGCTACGGCTGGTGCAGTGCGTCTGGCGGGCCTGGATGGGCGAGCACGGCGGGGCCGTGGTGAACGTCTGCACGGAGGGTGCCGGACATGTCGGGCCGCGGGTCGGCGCGTACGGCACCAGCAAGGCCGCCCTGCTCCATCTGACCCGCCAACTGGCCGGTGAGCTGGCCCCGAAGGTACGGGTCAACTCGGTCTCCCCCGGCCTCGTCCGCACCGAGATGGCCCGGTTCGTCTGGGAGCACTCCGAGGACGAACTGGGCGCCGGACTCCCGCTCGGCCGCATCGGACGCCCCGAGGACATCGCCCGCGCCGTGACCTGGCTGGCGTCCGACGCGGCCGAGTGGATCACCGGTGCCGACCTGCTGGTCGACGGCGGAACACGGGTGAGGGCGGCCTGCCCGGGCTCCCCGGCCGACGCCGTCCACGAGCGTCTCCGGGCGCGGACACCCGACGGGTGACGGCCCCCGGGGCATCGGCCTGCCAGACGCCCCGGCAGGTCCCGCCCGAAGCCGGGGCCGCCCCCGGCCGCCACGACGGCGGCACGGCGGCTGCTTGCGGCAGCGGCAGCGGCAGCGGCAGCGGCAGCGGCAGCGGCAGCGGCAGCGGCAGCGGCAGCGGCAGCGGCAGCGGCACGATTGCAGAACCCTCCGGCGCCGCCATCGTCACCGCAGACAGGCCCCCGCCCTGCTCACCACTTGCCCGGCGCGTAGTCCTTCATGAAGACGCCGTACAGGTCCTCGCCCAGCTCGCCGCGGACGATCGGGTCGTAGACGCGGGCCGCGCCGTCGACGAGGTCGAGGGGGGCGTGGAAGCCCTCGTCGGCCAGGCGCAGCTTGTCGTAGTGCGGGCGCTCGTCGGTGATCCAGCCGGTGTCGACCGAGGTCATCAGGATGCCGTCGGTCTGGAACATCTCCTGGGCGCTGGTGCGGGTCACCATGTTCATGGCGGCCTTCGCAGCGTTCGTGTTCGGGTGGCCCGCGCCCTTGTAGCCGCGGCCGAACACACCCTCCATCGCCGAGACGTTGACGATGTACGCACGCCCCGCCGGCGCCTTGCCGGCGGCCTCGGCCATCTGCGCCCGCAGCTTGCTGATCAGGATGAACGGCGCCGTGTAGTTGCAGAGCTGGGTCTCCAGCAGTTCCACGGGGGAGATCTGCTCGATGGTCTGCACCCAGGTGTTGCTGTCGACCACGTCGGGGACCAGGCCGCCCGCGTCGATGGCGGTGCCGTCACGGTGGCGGACCACGCTGGCGTTGCCGGCGACCAGGGCGAGGTCGGCCACCTTCTGGGCGTCAAGACCGGAGACGCCGACGGGCAGCGCCGTCAGTCCGTCGACCGCGCCGGAGTTGAAGGCGCCGATGACCTGGCGGGCGGGCAGCTCACCGGCCGGCAGCGGGGCGCTCTCGCCCTCGACCAGCGCGGCGTAGGCGGAGGGCAGCCGGCGCACGGTCTGTGTCGCGTTGTTGATCAGGATGTCGAGCGGGCCCTGCTCCGCGACCCGGTCGGCCAGGGCCACGGCCTGGGCCGGGTCGCGCAGGTCGATGCCGACGACCTCCAGGCGGTGGATCCACTCCGCCGAGTCGTCCATGGCCTTGAAGCGGCGGATCGCGTCGTTCGGGAAGCGCGTGGTGATCGTGGTGTGCGCACCGTCACGCAGCAGGCGCAGCGCGATGTACATGCCGATCTTGGCGCGGCCGCCGGTGAGCAGCGCCCGCTTGCCGGTGAGGTCGGTGCGGGCGTCGCGCCGGTCGCGGTTCAGGGCGGCGCAGTCCTGGCAGAGCTGGTGGTAGAAGTAGTCGACCTCGACGTACCGCGTCTTGCAGGTGTAGCAGGAGCGCGGGCGCTGGAGTATCCCGGCGATCCTGCCCTCCTCCGTCACCGACGACGGCAGGATGCCCTCGGTCTCGTCGTCGATGCGCTGGGCGGAGCCGGTCGCGGTGGACTCGGTGACCTGCTTGTCGTGGGCCGTCTTGGCGGCGCGGCGCTCCTGGCGGCGGCGCTGCTTCACGGTCCGGTAGACGCCCGCGGTGGCGCGACGCACGGCGATGGCGTCGGGGTGGTCGACGTCGATCTTCTCGAGTTCGTCGAGCACGCCGAGGCAGACGGCCAGCCGCTCGGGGTCGATACCGGGACCGAACGCGACGGCCGCCACATCTGTCGTGTCCACGGCGGGGGTCGCCCGGCCGTCCTCTGTCACCGTCATCGCTGCTGCCGTTCCTCGGATGGTGCGCCGCGTTCGAACCGCGCTCGCTTTCGAAGGCGGAATTTTACGGACCAATCGCGCGCGGCACCAAACCCGTGGTGATCATGGCGTGCAGGCGGTGATCAGTTCGCGCACCTCCTCGGTCAGGGAACGGGCCAGCAGATCGAGGTCCGGCACGGCCTCCGCGTCGGCCACGAGCCCGTAGTGGACGCTCCCCCGGTAGGTCGAGACGGCCACCGCGAGGGCCTGGCCGCGGGCCAGCGGGGCGAACGGGTAGACCTCGGTGAGCGGGCAGCCGCCGAGCTTCAGCCCGAGGCTGGGCAGCGGCACGCTGGTGACGAGGATGTCGAACAGCAGCCGGGCGGCCTGGCCCACGACCGGACCGCCGAGCCGGTGCCCGAGCGGCGGAACGTGGTCGGCGAGCAGCGCGACGGCGCCGGCGCCCCGGTTGGGTCCGGCGTCCTTGTTCCGGTCCATCGCCGTCCGTACGGCACGCAGCCGGCCGAGCGGGTCCGGGTCGTCGACGGGAAGCCGTATCAGGTATCCGGAGAGCCGGTTGCCCTGTGGCTGCGCGGTGCGCGGCCGGCGCCGGGAGACGGGGATCAGGGCCCGCGGGGAGACGCCCTCGCTGCCGTCGCCGCGTTCGTCGAGCCAGCGGCGCAGGGCGCCCGCGACGACGGCGATCAGGACGTCGTTGACGGTGCCGCCGACGGTCTTGCGGACGACGTGCACGTCGTCGAGGTCGATGATCACACCGGCGGTGCGCCGGGTGCCGGTGGGCGCGGAGGTGAGGGCGGGCGAGGACCGCACGCCGAGTGTGGCGCGTGCCACGGAGCTGCCGATGTCGAGGGCGCGGCCCACGTCGGAGAGGGTGCCGCGGACCAGGCCGGGCAGCTTGCGGACGTCAGGGAAGAGCCCCCGGGGCGGCTCCACGGGGCGCGGGCGGGGTTCCGGCAGGTCCATCGGGTCCATGATGGCGGCGGCGAGCATGAGCGCCCTGAGGCCGTCGGCGAGCGCGTGGTGGAACTTGAAGAGCACCGCGAAGGACACGCCGTCCTCGCCGGGCAGCACGTGCGCCTCCCACGGCGGCCGGCCGCGCTCCAGCGGGCGTTCCATCAGCCGGCCGGCCTCGGAGTGGAAGTCGGCGGTCGGCTTGTGCAGCAGGACGTGGTCCAGCGGCTCGAAGTCGGGTGCGGGCTCGCGGGCCGCGCTGCCGAAGGCGAGGGGCGCCAGCGGCTGCCACACGTCGCGGATCCGCATGCGCAGCCCGGGGACGGCCGCGGCGCGGGCCGCGAGCAGGTCCGCGGCGTGGGCGCCGGCGGTGGGCGAATGCGCGGCGAAGACACCGAGGGCGCCGAGGTGCATCGGGTGCCGGTCGGACTCGATGTTCCAGAACGCCAGGTCGAGTGGTGCGAGGAGGTCGGAGATCAAAGGCTTGCTCTCGCGTCGACGACGGGTGAACTTGCAGTCAAACCCGGACTGGTGATTACGGTCAAGTACGATCAAGTTACGCACAGTTAACAGCGGATTAAGTCCCGTCCCTCGGACGAGGAACGGGACTCGTTCAGGTCAGGACACGCCGGTCGTCATTTCAGGACCGGGGGTGCCGCGGAGGCCGCTGTTCCCCACTCGGACGGCCCCGAGCCGACCGTGAAACGGATCTCGTGGATGCGCCGCAGGGTGTGGGTCGTCAGATACGTACGGCCGTACGGCGATCCGTCCACGTGGGCCGACTGAATGTACCGCTGGGTGTCCGATGTGCCGGGCGCCGTCACCGTCAGCGCCCCGAACGGGTAGTAGCGCCGGTCGAGCGTGAGGTCGACCCGCTCGAAGACGGGCGTGGACAGACCCCAGGTGTCGTAGCCGGGCTGCACCGGGAAGATCCCGATGGACGACAGGACGTTCCAGGCGGACATCGTGCCGAGGTCGTCGTTGCCGGTCATCCCGGTCGGCGCGTCCGTGAACAGGGTCAGCGCCGCGTGCACGACGTCGGTCGTCTTCCACGGCTGGCCGGTCGAGAGGTAGGTGTACGGGGCGATGAGGTCGGGCTCGTTCTGCGGGTTGTACTTGTCCGCGTTGTAGTAGGCGTACGGGCCGTTGACCCACACCTCGCGGGCGGTCTTCGCGGGGTCCTTCAGCAACTGCCCGTAGGCGAAGAACGAGTCGAGCCGGTCGTTCGCCGCCTGCTTGCCGCCGATCAGGTCGACCATGCCCGGCAGGTCCTGCGGCACGAGCCACTGGTACTGCCAGGACGTGCCCTCGTGGAAGCCCTCGCTCTGGGCCGGGTCGGCGGGTCCGGTGAAGGCCCCGGAGGCGTCCCGCGCACGGAAGAAGCCGGTCGAAGGGTCTTGGATCGCGCGGTAGTTCTGGGACCGGGCGAGGTAACGCGCGGCGTCGTCGTCGTGGCCCAGTTCCCGCGCCATCTCGCCGAGCATGGCGTCCGACAGCGCGTACTCCAGGGTTACGGAGGCGCCGTGGTCGTAGTCCGAGTCGCCGGACTTCGTGTGCGGGCGGCCCTTGACGTAGGGGGCGAAGCCGTTCGCGATGTACTCCCCGTTGGCCTCGCGGCCCACCGCCGGCGAGTCGGCGGGCGGCACGCCGTCGGCGTTCTTCTTCAGCGCGCGGTAGGCCCGCTCGGCGTATCCGCCGGCCCCCTTGAGGAGACCCTGCTGGTAGGCGTTGGTGAGGAACGGGGTGACCGGGTCGCCGGTCATGATGTTCGTCTCGACCGTGCCGTAGCCCCACTTGGGCAGCCAGCCGCTCTCCTCGTCGATCCTGATGACGGAGATGGCCATGTCGCGCGCCTCGCGCGGCGCGAGCAGGGCCAGCAGCTGTGACTGGGTGCGGTAGGTGTCCCACAGCGACCAGTTCTGGTAGTACGTGAAGCCCTTGGCCCGGTGGATCCGCTGGTCCCAGCCGGTGTAGCGGCCGTCGGCGTCACTGCCGATGTTGGGCGCGAGGAAGGAACGGTAGAGCGACGAGTAGAACGTGCGGCGCAGGGTGTCGGCGCCGCCCTTGGCGCGTACGTCGTCGAGCCGGTCCTCCCAGGCGCGGTGCGCGGCGCCGCGGACCGCGTCGAAGGAACGGCCGCCCTCTGAGCGGAGGTTGACGGCCGCGCCGCGGGCATCCACGTACGAGAGCGCGGTGGTCGCCTCGACCGTCCGGTCCTTGGTGGTGTCGAAGCGCACGAAGGCGCCGGTGCGCCCGGTGGTGCCGGCCGTCTCCTGGGAGCCTTCGGTGACGGTGTCGCCGTTCCAGGTGCCCGAGGTGGTGAACGGCCGGTCGAAGCGGGTGATCGTGTACACCGTGTAGGGCTTGGTGGCCTGGCAGAAGCCGCTGCCGGTGATCGCCGTGCGGACGGTCCGGTTGTCCAGGATCTCGACCTTCGTCGAGACCGTCCTGTGCAGCGACTGGCCCGCGTTCAGCAGCACGTTGGCCTTGTCGGTGGCCGGGAAGGTGTAGCGCTGCACGCCGGTGCGCGCGGTGGCCGTCAGTTCGGCCTCGATCCCGGACTTCAGGCCCACCTTGTAGGAGCCGGGGTGCGCCTCCTCGGTGTCGTGGCCGAACTCCGCCGCGTACTGCGCGTCGTCCGTCCGGGTGACGTCACCCGTCGTGGGCAGGACCGGCAGGTCACCGCCGAGGCCGCAGCCGACGCCCGAGAGATGGACGAGGGAGAAGCCGCGGATGTGGTTCTGGGAGTGGTCGTAGCCGGTGTTGTGGCCGGTGTCCGGCGAGAACTGCACCATGCCGAAGGGCACGGCGGCGCCGGGATAGGTGTTGCCCTCGTTCTCCGTCCCGATGAACGGGTTGACCAGATCGGTGAGTTGGCCGTCGCGCGGCTCGGCGGCCTGTGCGGTGGGCAGGGCGAACAGCGCGGAGGCTGTCACCAGCCCGGCCGTGCACAGGCGCAGGCGCCGGGTCCATCTCATGCGGGAGACCTCCGGTGATCGACAACGTTGTCCTCATGCATGGTCGGGGCGGGAGACCGGCTTTCCGGGCAACCGGAGGAGATCCCGCCGGACGCGTCGCGTCCGGGCACGGCGCGTCCGAGACCGTCGCAGCCGATGACATCGTTGTCAGCGCTGTACGACGGTGTCATCCACGGCAGTTGGCATGACAACACGGGATTCCACCCGCTGTCCAGGGACATGACAAACGCCACGACGAACGGCCTCGGACACCCTGCCCGATGGGCCGGGTGTCCGAGGCCGCTGTCGCCCGCGACGGCCGGTCAGGGCACGCGCTGACCCTTGCCCAGGGCGATCACGCCCCCCTTGGACACCGTGTAGAGATCGGAGTCGCGCTCCGGATTGACGCCGATGGTCGCGCCCGGCGGCACCTCGACGTTCTTGTCGAGCACCGCGCCGCGCACCACGGCACCCCGGCCTATCTTGACGTTGTCGTGCAGGATCGAGCCCTGCACCACCGCCCCCGGATCGACGACCACGCCCGGCGACAGCACCGACCGCGTCACCTGCCCGCGGATCAGGCACCCCGCGCTGATGATCGACTCGCTCGCGATGCCTCCGGCGTTGAAGCGCGCGGGCGACAGCTGCCCGGAGCTCGTGTAGACCGGCCAGCTGCGGTTGAACAGGTTGAAGGCGGGACGCTCGGCGATCAGGTCCATGTGGGCGTCGTAGTAGGCGTCGAGGGTTCCCACGTCACGCCAGTAGCCCTGGTCGCGGGTGGTCTCGCCGGGAACGTGGTTGTCGCTGAAGTCGTACAGCTGCGCCTCGCCCCGCTCGGTGAGCGCCGGCAGGATCGAACCGCCCATGTCGTGCACGGAGTTCTCGTCCTCGGCGTCCCGCTGGAGCGCCTCGATCAGCGCCTTGGTGGTGAAGAGGTAGTTGCCCATCGAGGCGAACACGCACTCGGGGTCGTCCGCGAGGCCCGGCGGGTCGGCGGGCTTCTCCAGGAAGCCCCGCACGCTCTGGCCGTCGGAACCGGGGCTGATGACGCCGAAGGACGACGACTCGGTCCGCGGCACCCGTATCCCGGCCACCGTGACGCCCGCGCCGCTCTCGACGTGCTGGGCGAGCATCTGCCGGGGGTCCATCCGGTAGACGTGGTCGGCGCCGAACACCGCGACGTACTCGGGCTGTTCGTCGTGGATCAGGTTGAGCGACTGGAGGATCGCGTCCGCGCTGCCCAGATACCAGCGCGGCCCGAGCCGCTGCTGGGCCGGTACCGGCGTCACGTAGTTGCCGAGCAGGCTCGACATCCGCCAGGTGGTGGTGATGTGCCGGTCAAGCGAGTGCGACTTGTACTGCGTGAGCACGCAGACGCGCAGGATGTCGGCGTTGACGAGATTGGAGAGTACGAAGTCCACGAGGCGGTATGTGCCGCCGAAGGTCACCGCCGGTTTCGCCCGGTCCGCCGTGAGCGGCATCAACCGCTTGCCCTCACCGCCCGCCAGTACGATTCCCAGCACCGAAGGTCCACCGCGCCGCATGCCGCCGCCCCTCTACGCCCGGTCGGGCCAGGCCCGGCTGCCCGGACCGCCCCATGTCCTGAAGTTCGTCTGTCCGATGGTTACCCCGGTTTGAGGACTTCCTCGTACAACTGGACGGTCCTTCGGGCCACCGCGTCCCAGCCGAACTCCCGTACCGCGCGCAGTCGTCCGGCCTCGCCCATGCGCCGGGCCCTGTCGGGGTCGGCGAGCACGGAGTCCAGGGCCGTCGCGAGCCCCGCCTCGAAGTCGCCCTGGAGCGGCACGAGTAGGCCGGTCTCGCCGTCCTCGACCACCTCGGGAATGCCGCCGACCCGCGAGGCGACCACCGCCGTCCCGCAGGCCATCGCCTCCAGATTGACGATGCCGAGCGGCTCGTACACCGAGGGACAGACGAACACGGCCGCGTGCGTGAGGAGTTGGATGACGTCGGGCCGGGGCAGCATCTGCGGGATCCAGTGCACACCGTCGCGCACCCCGCTCAGTTCCTGGTACAGCTCGCGGAACTCCCGGTCGATCTCCGGGGTGTCGGGGGCGCCCGCGCACAGCACGACCTGCGCGGCCGGGTCGATGTCCCGTACCGCGCGCAGGAGATGGGGCACACCCTTCTGCCGGGTGATGCGGCCGACGAACAGGATGTACGGGCGCCCGGTGTCCAGGCCGATCCGCTCCAGGACGTCGGTGCCGGAGGCGGGCCGGTAGAGGGCGGTGTCGATGCCGTTGTGCACGACGCGCACCCTGGCCGGGTCAAGGGCCGGGTAGCAGCCGAGAATGTCCTCGCGCATGGCACCGGAGACGGCGATCACGGCGTCCGCGGACTCGATGGCGGTGCGCTCGGCCCAGCTGGACAGGGCGTAGCCGCCGCCCAGTTGCTCGGCCTTCCAGGGGCGCAGCGGTTCGAGGGAGTGGGCGGTCATCACATGCGGGATGCCGTGCAGGAGCTTTCCGAAGTGGCCCGCGAGGTTGGCGTACCAGGTGTGGGAGTGGACCAGTTCGCGGCCTTCGAGGGCGGCGGCGATGGAGAGGTCCACGGAGAAGGTGCGCAGGGCGTCGTTGGCGCCGTCGAGTGCGGTCCACGGCCGGTGCCGGACGACTCCGCCGGCGCCGCCCTCGCCCCAGCAGTGCACGTCCAGTTCCGTGAGGGCGCGCAACTCCCTTGCGAGGAACTCGACATGGACGCCCGCACCGCCGTACACGTCCGGCGGATACTCCCGGGTCAGCAGTCCCACGCGCACACAGAACCCCCGTCATAGCCGGCTGGTGCCCCTCATGGTCACTCAGTTGAAGCCGATACGGAAGACCACCGGGAAGCCCCCGTGTCAGGTCCGGCGGGGCGCGGGCCGCGGCGGGCGGTCGAAGCAGCAGTCGCCGCAGACTCCGCCGCCCGGCACCCGGTAGTAGAGACAGCAGCTGCGACGGCGGAGCGTCCTGGGGTCGAGGGTGCCGGAGAGGTCGGGGTGCGCGAAGAGCTTGCCGGCCAGTGTCCTGGCCCGCTCACCCACGTCCGGGCGTCCGTGGGCGAGCGCCCAGCGGTCCAGCTGACGGACGGTTCCGGCCAGGGCGGAGCCGGCGTTGCCCCACAGCAGGCCCGGTGGGACGCGGTGGCGCGAGCGCAGGGCATCGTTCAGCGGGACGAGGAGTCCGGCGCGTACGACCGCGTCGAGGTCGGTCACGGGCCGGGCGCGGACCTCGGTGAGCCAGAGGTCGTCCGGAGCACTGGCGTCCGGGTCCCAGCGCAGCAGTTCCGGATCGAGGTCGGGCAGCCCGCCGTAGAGCGCCGCGGCGCCGAGCGCGATCGACCAGAAGCGGGCCGCGAGACCCTGCTGCGCCACCGAGGCGGCGACACGCGCCTCGGACGCACGAATACTCTCCGCGACCTTACGGACGCGAAAAGTTACCGGATCCCCGTAAACCTCCCCGCGCGTCTCGGATCGCGGGTCCGCACAGGCGCTCGCGAGGGTGGGGAGGGGGCCGCGCGGCGGTACGCCGGTGCGTAGTACGAAGAATCCGCCGAGCGCGTCGAGCGCCGCGAGTTGGGGGTCGAGGTCCACGAAGAGCAGTAGTACCAAGCCCCCTAGGGGTAACCACCAGTGGATCGGTCCGTGGTGTCGCCCACCCTGGGGAGGACAAGGGGCGATTCGTACTCCATCGGCAGTAGGACCCAATGACTGCTCAGGGACGACGACGAGAACTAAATCGCACGGCATCGTTGTTTGCATGGAAGCCGTTCGTTCGTCGCGCCGGGCCGCCGCTCCGCGCCGTACGCAGAGGAGGGACTCATGAGTGCCCTCGCTTTGTCCGTGGTGCTGTCGTTCGTCTCAGCCGTCGCGTACGCGGGCGGCGCGATCATTCAGGAGCGGGTCGCGGTGACCGCGACCTCTCCCGGCCAGACCTACGCGCCGCTGCGCAGGCCGGGCTGGTGGGCCGCCGTCGCGCTGACCGGCCTGGGCGGGCTGCTGCATGTGGTCGCCCTCGCGTTCGGCCCGCTGAGCCTCGTACAGCCGCTCGGCGCCCTCACCATCGTCTTCGCGCTGCCGATGGCGGCCCTCTTCGTGGGCCGCAGGGCCGGAGCGGCCGCCTGGCGCGGCGCGATCATGGCCACGGTGGGTCTCGCCGGCCTGCTGGCCCTGGTCGGCGCGTCCGACACACAGTCCCTGAGCAATGCCGAACGCCTGGCGCTCGGCGTGGTGGCGGGGGGCGCGGTCGCGGCCCTCATGGTGGCGGGGCGCGCGGCGCACCGGCACGCGGCCGTGCGCAGTGTGCTGCTGGCGGTCGCGGCGGGCATCGCCTTCAGCATGTCCTCCGTGTTCACCAAGACCGTCGCGGTGGACTGGTCGCGACACGTCTCGCTCGCCGACCTGTCGAGCCTCGCGGCCATAGGTGTCTTCGCGACGGCCGGCATGCTGATCTCGCAGGCCTCCTACCGGGGTGCCGGCCTGGAGGCGCCGCTGGCCACGCTGACGGTGGTGAACCCCGTCGTGGCGGCCGCGGTCGGCATCACGATGTTCGGCGAAACCTTCCGCTACGGCGCGACCGGCACCGCGCTCGCGCTCGGCTGCGGCGTCGTCGCGGCGGGCGGTCTGATCCTGCTCACCATCGAGCGGATCGGCAGCGGCGACCGATCCACGACCGCTCCCCCGGAGCTCGCGGCCGTGCCGGACACGGACGCCGGTCAGCCGGCCGACGGCGCCCACCGGCCCGCCGAGGAGCCGGCTCCGGTGGCCGTCGCGGCCGCCGTGTCGGAGCCGCGTCTTCCCGAGCCGCTCGTTCCTGCCGTATCGGAACCGCGCTTCCCCGAGCCTGCCGTCCCGGTCGCGGCCGACCTCGGCGCTCTCGCGGGCAGCGAGACGACCGTGGAGGAACTGCTGGCCGGCCTGCCCAAGCCCGCCAGGGACGCGGACGGGTTCGTACCGCCTTCGCCGCAGCCGGGTGCCCCGAGTCTGGCTCCGCAGGCGGCCGGCGAGGGCCTGTTCCCGCCGACCGCGCGGCCCGCCGCCTGGGCCGCGTCCGTACCGGCTCCGCTCAAGGCCGCCGTGCCGGCGACGGAGGTCGTGGCCTCGGCGACGGAGGTCGTGGCCTCGTGGGGCCCGGCGGCCAGGGACGAACTGCCCTTCCTGACCGCCATGCTCGGCGTGCCCTACGTGCCGATGCCGTTCGTCAACCACCACCGCACCCGCGTCAGATCCTGACGCCGCCCGCCCGGAGATACGCCACCGGGTCGATGTCCGTGCCGAAGCCGGGCCCCGTTCGCACCTCGAAGTGCAGATGCGGGCCCGTGCTGTTGCCCGTGGACCCGGAGCGGCCGATGCGCTGGCCGGCCACCACGCTCTGCCCCGCCTTCACGGAGATCGCGGAGAGGTGGCCGTACTGCGTGTAGCGGCCGTCGGCGTGCCGGATCACCACCTGGTAGCCGAACGATCCGCCCCAGCCCGAGCTGACCACATGACCGGCGGCGACCGCCGCGACGGAGGTGCCGGTCGGCACGGGGAAGTCGACGCCGGTGTGGTAGCCCTTCTCCCAGTGGGAGCCGGCGGCACGGTAGGGCGTGCCGGTCGCCGCGTGCACCGGGGCCACGAGGGAATGATGCGTCCCGGCCTTGTCCGGAGTGGTCCTGGACGGGGACGTCGTGTGGGTCGAGGCCTTCTTCGCCGGCGTCCGCGTGTGCGTCTTCGACGGCGCGTGCCGCGGTTGCGCGGGCGCCTGGGCCTTGCCGCGCAGGGTGAGCCGCTGGCCCGGCAGGATCAGGTCCGGGTCGGAGCCGACGGTCGTGTGATTCGCGGAGTACAGCCCCTGCCAGCCGCCCTGGACATGCCGGGAGTCGGCGATACCGGAGAGCGTGTCGCCGTGCACGACCGTGTACATCTCGGCGGTCCCGGCCTGCGACTGCGGTGTGGTCTGCGGTTTCACGTCCCGCACCGAGCGCTGCTTCGCCGTCCGGGGCGCGGTTCCCGCCGGGCTGATGTCGGGGGTCGCGCCCCCTCTGGTCAGCCCGCCGTGCACCGAGCACACCGGCCAGGCATCGGGCCCCTGGCCCTTCAGCACCTTCTCGGCGACGGCGATCTGCTGGTCCTTCGTGGCCTGGTCCGCGCGCCGGGCGTAGGCGCTGCCGCCGTACGCCTCCCACGTGGACTGGGTGAACTGCAGTCCGCCGTAGTAGCCGTTGCCGGTGTTGATGCTCCAGTTGCCGCTGGACTCGCAGGCGGCGACCTTGTTCCAGGTCCCGACATCGGCCGCGTGGGCGACGCCGGCTCCGACGAGCGGGAGCGCGATCCCGGCTCCGCCCGCCGTGACGGTGAGTGAGGCGCGATTGATCCTGTTCGGCTGATACCGGCGGTGCCGACCGCGTACGGCCATGAGGGAGCCCCCTAGACATGCGTCAGGAGCGGCAAAAGTAAGCGCTGTGAACAGGCCAGGACAAGGCGGCAACCGGTCGCTCCGAAAAGGCGGTTGGCCGGCTCCCGGGCCGCACTCGGCCCGGACGCGCTCCGCACGGTGGGTGACCGGGCCGGCCCGGGACCGGGGTGTGCCGGACGCCGCTCCGAGGCCTGTCGACATCGGGTTCCTGCGTCTGGCGACGGGCGGCCGTCCCGCTCGCCGGAACGGACCGCGCGGGAGCGTGGCCCGCGTCCGGGGCGCCGAACACCCCCACCGCCGGCACCGGCAGCCGAACGGCCTGTCCGAAATCCGCCCTCGCGACGCGGGGACGTTCGCCTCCGTGGACACCTCCGACGCGTCAGGATGGCCCGGGACAATACTGGCGAGCAGCACGACCGGCAGTACCGATACGGGATTCTTTCCGTATCGGCCACCGGACTTACCGCACTTCTTAGGAGCCAACCGAATGAGCACTTCAGCCCAGATCGGCGTCACGGGTCTCGCGGTCATGGGGCGCAATCTCGCCCGCAACTTCGCCCGCAACGGTTACGCGGTCGCCGTACACAACCGCACCGTGGCGAAGACCAACGCGCTGGTGGAGGAGTTCGGCCACGAGGGGACGTTCGTGGCGGCCGAGACCGCGAAGGAGTTCGTGGCGGCGCTGGAGCGGCCCCGGCGTCTGGTGATCATGGTGAAGGCGGGCGATCCGACCGACGCGGTGATCCAGGAGTTCGCCCCGCTCCTGGAGCCGGGCGACATGATCATCGACGGCGGCAACGCGCATTTCGCGGACACCCGGCGCCGTGAGCGCGCGCTGCGCGAGCAGGGCATCCACTTCGTCGGCACGGGCGTCTCCGGCGGTGAGGAAGGCGCGCTGCACGGGCCGAGCATCATGCCGGGCGGCTCGGTCGAGTCGTACGCCTCGCTCGGCCCGATGCTGGAGAAGATCTCCGCGAAGGCCGCCGACGGGTCGCCGTGCGTCACGCATGTGGGTCCCGACGGCGCCGGTCACTTCGTGAAGATGGTCCACAACGGCATCGAGTACGCCGACATGCAACTCATCGGCGAGGCCTACCAGTTGCTCCGCGACGTCGCCGGGTACTCCCCCGCGCAGATCGCCGACATCTTCCGTACCTGGAACACGGGCCGGCTCGACTCGTACCTGATCGAGATCACCGCCGAGGTGCTGTCGCACGTGGACGCGGCGACGGGCGAGCCGTTCGTGGACGTGGTCCAGGACCGGGCCGAGCAGAAGGGCACGGGCCGCTGGACCGTGCAGATCGCGCTGGACCTGGGCGTACCGGTGTCCGGCATCGCCGAGGCGGTCTTCGCCCGCTCCCTGTCCGGACACGCCGACCTGCGCGCCGCCTCGCGCGGCCTCGCCGGCCCGAAGGCGGTCCAGCTCGAGGCGTCCGAGGCCGCGGCCTTCGCCGACCGGGTCGAGCAGGCGCTCTACGCGTCGAAGATCGTCTCGTACACGCAGGGCTTCCACGAGATCATCGCGGGCAGCGACGAGTACGACTGGAACATCGACCTCGGTTCCGTCGCCTCGATCTGGCGCGGTGGCTGCATCATCCGGGCGGCCTTCCTCGACCGCATCCGTGCCGCCTACGGCACCCGGCCCGACCTGCCGAGCCTGCTGTCGGACGAGACGTTCGCGCAGGAGATCGCGGCGGCCCAGGACGACTGGCGCGAGGTCCTCGTCGCCGCGACCCGCCAGGGCGTGCCCACCCCCGGCTTCTCCGCGGCCCTCGCCTACTACGACGCCCTGCGCGCCGAGCGCCTGCCGGCCGCCCTCACCCAGGGGCAGCGGGACTTCTTCGGGGCGCACACGTACCGCAGGACGGACCGCGAGGGGTCGTTCCACACGCTGTGGGGCGGCGACCGGTCGGAGGTCGAGGCGTAGGGCCGCCGCCCGGGTCGTCAGGCCCGTAGGGCTGTCACCAGGCCCGTAGGGCTGCCGCCCGGTCCGGACACCACACGCTGTGCCGAAGCCGTCACGTTCCCGGAGCGGGACTCGTGACGGCTTTGGCGTACACGGGGCACGTGCCGGGGTGCCGGGGTGCCGGGGTGCCGGGGTGCCGGGGTGCCGGGGTGCCGGGGTGCCGGGGTGCCGGGGGAACCTAGCTCCGCTGGGCTGCGAAGAGTTCCAGGTGGGCGCAGCTCGGGCAGCGAAAGGCGTCGATCTGCCAGCGCGGCCGGCCCATCAACTTGGCACCACCCAGCGGGCCCCGCTCAAGGACGCCTTCGACCCACCGTGCGAACCCGCGAGCGCCTTGTCCGGAGTCCTCTACGAAGCCCGGCTCCAGCCCCACCACACCGCACTGAGTGCACCGTATGTTGTTCATCGGGGGAGTGTATTGAACAGCCGCGGGCGTTGGTCATCAAGGCTGGTTGCCCTCGTCCTCGCCCCAAGTGACCTGTGAAGCGCGGCGAACAGGCCGCGAACACCCGCACGGGCGCCGCATCCGAGCGGCGCCCCCGGCCGGAGGTGTGAGCCCGGTCGCTCACGCCTCCGGCCGGGCGCCCGTCGGGGCCTGACGCCGGACGTCCCTCAGGACAGCGGTCCGGGCTGGGGTACCGGGTCGGGGCCCGGCGGTTTCGGGATCGGGGAGGGGGACGGGACGGGCTCCGGACCAGGGACGGGATCGGGGTTCGGTCCGGGCACGGGATCGGGGCCGCCCGGCTTCGGCGTCGGGTCCGGGAACGGCCCCGGGCGGTCGGGGCTCGGGCCGGGCGTGGGCCCCGGCTTCACGGGGTCGGGGTACGGCTGCGTCATGGTGGTCCTCCAGCCTGTCGGTGCGTCGGCTCTGGACTTGTCCCACGCGTACCCGGCCCGGGCGCACCCACTCACCCCGGCGCGCGAGGGACGGCGGCCAGGTGGACCTACCCGGGGCGCTCGGACCACGGTCGGCTCACCCGGGGCGCGACGCCCGGACTGCCGGCGGCCCTACCCGGCATGTGCCGCGCGGACCGCGTCCGCAGCGGCGGCGAGCCCCGGGCGGGGGCTCGACAGCACCGGCACCGAGGTGGTGGTGAACCGCTGTGCCGCCGTCATGGACGCCTGGGCGAGGACGATCGCATCGGCGTCGGTCACCGCGTCGGCGGCTGCGGCCACCACGCGGGCGCAGCCGTCCGTGTCACCCGCCTCGAACAGCGCCCACGCGTCCGCTACCAGCGCCGTACGGATATCCACGGGGCGGCCTGCGCGGCGGGCCTCCTCCTCGACCAGGGCGAGGGTCGGTTCCAGGGTGCTCGCCACCGTCGCGAGGACGACGACCCGGGGGCCCGCGGCCACCGCGGCGGCGGCCATCGGCCGGTCCACGCGGAGCACGGGCACCCCGGCGTCGGCCCGCTCGGCGACATCGCCGATGGTCGAGCACGTACACAGAACGACCCGCGCTCCGTCGGTGACGGCCGCGGTGAGCAGCGCCCTCACATCGCCGACCACCGCTTCGGGCCCTTCGCGCCGGGCCCTCGCGAGCAGTTCCTCCTCGACCAAGTGGCGCAGTTCCAGGCCCGGTTGGGCCTCGTCGCGCAGCGCGTCGAAGACGGGGACATGCGCCGGCGACGTATGCAGCAGGGCGAGCGGCCCGAACGGGGGCTGGAGCCGCGCCCCGGCCATCAGAAGCGTCCCGGATGCGCCTTGAGCCACTCCACCGCGGCGCCCAGCAGCGCCGGGTCCGCGACCGGAGCCTCCGCGGGGTGCCGCTCCGCCCACTTCACGACGTACGGGCAGAGCGGCGCGACGACGACGCCCTCGCGTGCGGCCATGACGTACAACTCGCGGGCGAGGGAGCCGGCGATGCCCTGGCCCTCGTGCTCCGGTTCCACGATGGTGTGCACGGGGACGAGGGCTCGCGCGGGCTCCTCCAGGACGAAGTACTCGATGTGCCCGACCACTTGGCCGTCGGCAACCGCCTCAAGGCGGCCGGCGGTGCGGTCGTCGCGGATCTCGATGTCGCTCACGGGCGCTCCTCGGGTCCTCGGTTCCAGGTGTCCTGCGAGGCCGTCGCGGATCAGGCGGTGACGGCCTGCGGGCTGCGCTGCTGGTCCGAGCCCGGTACCGGCTCGGACGGGTCGGCGCCGAGGGACACGATCCGGTTGTCGCGGTCCACGTGTACGACGCTGGGCCGCAGCGCCCGCGCCTCGGCGTCGGTGACCTGAGCGTAACTGATGATGATCACCAGGTCACCGGGATGCACGAGATGGGCCGCCGCTCCGTTGATCCCGACGACCCCCGAACCGCGCTCCCCTTCGATGACATACGTCTCCAGGCGTGCGCCGTTGGTGATATCGACGATGTGGACGAGCTCGCCGGGCAGAAGATCGGCGGCGTCCAGCAGATCGGCGTCGATGGTGACGGATCCGACGTAGTGCAGGTCGGCCTGGGTGACCGTGGCACGGTGGATCTTGGACTTGAACAGAGTACGCAGCACTTTGGACTCCTGGAAGACGGCTCCCTGCCAGCTTTTGCAGGTCAAGGGCGGCCCACACTGTACATCGACACGCCTTCGACTCGAAGACTTCCAGGAACATCGTGTGCTGCTGCGACCAGGTACCCTGCCTGCGCATTTCTGCGCCGACCAGGCTGCCGCGGGGCCACCGACTCGGCCATACACGAAGAACCGTGCGGGACTGATGCTGAGCGGACGCCGACTTACCTGACATCTCGTCAGGCGAGTCGGGATCGGCAGCACACGGTCCGCCCGGAGCCGGTTCGCCCCCTGCCCGTAGACGAGTGCGAGCTTGGAGCGGGACCGAGAGGTGGACTCACTCGGTGTCGCCGCGGTGAGCAGGCGTGCTGGGGCCATCCCAAGCGTCGGTATCACCTGGGCTCAGGGCCATGGTCGAGAAGAGAAGGCGCGGACCGGCACTCTCGGTAGCGTGACCATCTGCTGCATGGAGTGTCCATGTGTCTGGCCGGTCCGACGGCTTCCGACGGAAAGTGATGAGGCTGCAATGAGTGAACTGACGAAGCCCGAGGTCGACGTTCCGGAGGGTGACGCTCCTACCGAGCTGGCCATCCGGGACCTGGTCGTCGGTGACGGGGTCGAGGTCAAGCCGGGCATGGCGGTCAGGGTCCACTATGTCGGGGTGACTTTCGAGTCCGGGAAGGAGTTCGATGCCTCCTGGGACCGGGACCAGCCGTTCAAGTTCACCCTGGGCAGCGGCAAGGTCATCAAGGGATGGGACCGGGGAGTGAGGGGGATGAAGGTCGGCGGCCGACGCGAGATCATCGTGCCCCCACGCCTCGGATACGGCAATCAGTCGCCCTCACCGTTGATCCCGCCGGGCTCGACCCTGGTCTTCGTGGTGGACCTGCTGGACTCGTACTCCAGCACAACCGGGTGGAGCAAGGCCTAGTGCCCCTGGCCGCTCCTCCCCTACGACGTGCTGCGTCGTCCTCCCAGGGGGTCGGCGCCGCCGTGCTTCTCGCTGCCCGTTCTACTTCCGCCTCCGCAGCGCCCAAGGGTTCCGCTGTGACTCATTGACCGCCGAAGGCCATAAGGCGACCGACTTCCTCAACAGCCTGCCCGGCGCCGCCGCCCGACCGACAGGCAGATCCGGGCGTCGGCGCGCTCGACGAACAGGCCATCAGGGCACGCCTGGAGGAGGTTCGTCCCACCGCCGGGCAGGGCCGCGTCAAGGATGACGTCCGCAGTGACGGTGTACGGGTCCCCCGACCGTGCCGGTGAAGCCGAGGTCGACGGTCGGGGAGTCCTGGACGTCGAGGGCGGTCGGGGTGGGGGGCGGCGCTGATCTTGTAGGGGGTGGCCGCGGAGCCGTTGCCCGTGACGGTGGTCCCGGTCCCGGTCCCGGCGACGACACGGCAGGTGCAGCGCTGTGCGCCGCAGCAGTTGGCCATAGGGAGGCTCCTGCTGGAAGGAGTCCGCCCGGCCCGCAACCAGCGGCGTCTGGTCGAGTCTGGGACTGGTATCGAAATTGTCCTGGTCTGCCCCGGGTCTGATGGAGTCGGGTTGCTGGAGAATTGACCCGATCCAGCAGTACTCGGAGGCCGTCATGCCCCGTAGTCATCCGCCCGAGTTCCACCGTCGGGATCCGGACTGGACATGGAAGCGGGAGCGGGATGCGGTGTTTGACCGTTACCGCGGCCCGGTTTCTCCGTGAGTCCACTACGGGGTACCTCTCGGCTGCCGTGCAGGGCAGCCACCCACCGTGGACGGCTCCGATTTGGAACCTGCTGGCTACACCGCATCCTCTCGTTGCAACCGCGGTAGAGGGGATGGACGCGATGACCGCCTCTCAGGCGTTCTCGTCATGGATCCGCGCCCCCAGATCCTCCGCCCACTCCAGCGCCCACGCCTTGAGTTCTTCGATCTGCCGGGAGGTGAGCCCGTACGCGGTGTAGTCCTCATCCTCGTACCAGTCCGCGCCGATCAGCCGGTCCCGGAGGTCTTCGAGGCTGAACTCGTCGTGGGCGCGACGGCGGCCGAGGTTTTCGAGGTCGGCGGTGGAACGGTGGCGGGAGGCAGCCTGGACGTCGATGAGGTCGCGGACGGTGCCGCGGTCGGCGAGGGCACGGACCTTGGTGCCGATCACGTCGTCGAGGGAAAGAACGGGGCCGTAGGGGGTCTGGGCAGGCGGGGCCCAGAACGCCTCCTTGAGGACGTCGACCTCGCACTCCTCGCCGGTGTCCGGGTCGGTGACGAGGAACCGGCCGCTGAGCGGATCGGTCTGGACGTGCGTGGTCCGCCATCCGCGCGTGCTGAGGCCTGCTGTGAGTGAGGCGACGATCTCCTGCATCGGAGCGGGGTTCTCGGTGGCGACGTCGAGGTCACGGCTGAAGCGTTCGACCAGGCCGTGGGCCTGCACGGCGTATCCGCCGGTGAGGACCAGAGGGTAGGGGGAGCCGAGGTCGAGGATATCGGCGAGGAGACGCTGGTGGAGCGGAGTGAGCTTCACGCGGCGGTCGTGCCGGCCGGAGCGGTGCGGAGCAGCTCGGGAAAGGCGTCCTCCCAGACCTCGCGGATGTAGGGACTGATCAAGCGTCGCAGCACGGGCCACTGCTCGGTGAGCAGCCGGTGGTGCAGGAGGGCCACCAGGTCCTCACTCAGCCCTTCGGCGAGGACGGTCCGGTAGAGCGTCATGCAGGACTTCGGACGATCCAGGCTGTAGCTCGTCCGCCCGGACCAGACGATGTGGAGCGGCAGGTCCACGTTGCCCTCGACGGGGCCGGCCAGCTCCTGCAAGCGCTCGGGCAGTCGGCTGCGGTAGCGGTCTCGGAGCACCTCGGCGCGGGGGGCGGTGATCGTCGTGTCCATGCATCCAGTATTGCCGCTGGGAGGTGGTGGCATGGCGGATACGGGGGTCCCTGTCGTACGTACGGGTCGGGCGCCGCCCGCCCTTCCCTCGGACATCTCACCCAGTGGGCGCTCAGCGCGTCATCACCCACCCGCGCAGGCCCCCGGTGGCGCGGCAGCCGCTGCCCTGCAGACCCGGGACCAGCCCCGCTCGCGGGCGCGGGTGATCATGACGCAGCAGGGCACGCGGAAGGCCGCCGCAGTGGAGTCGGCTGCGGCTTCGGTCTCGGTGTCGGAAATGACGACGGTGTCGAAGCCGAGACCCATGGCGCCGGCACAGTGGACGAGAAGGACACCGGGGCGGGCTAGGTCGCGGTAGCGGCCGGAGGGTGCGGGCGGCATCCACAAGGCACGCCGCTCCGGCCCCGAACGCAGCCCACTCACTCAGGCCCCATGCCGCGGACGAGCTGTCGAGTAACGCAGCGAGCGCCCCAAACGGGAGCCAGGCACCTGTGTACGGAGGCCACCTGGTCAGCAAGCTGGGACGCTCCCGCGCCCGATGCCGACCGTTTGCTGACCCAAGCCACCCTGTAAGGCCTCTGACCTGCACAAACGCCCAGATTCTAGATCTTGGACTTGAACATGGTACGAAGCGTGAGGAAACTCCCGGAATGTCTGCTCCCTGCCTGCTTCACACAGGTCAAGGGCGGTCTTCGGAGACTATCTCGATTCGCATGTTCGGTCAGCTGCCGCCAGGTGTTGGAGGACTCACACTGACCCGTTGCCGACGGTCCTGACACCGCGCCCGTCACATCAGCACGCGAGTAAGGGCTCTCGTCCCGTTTCGGACTCAACCGCCTTCTCGTAACCGATCACGGCCACGCGGCGGCCCAGCAGCCGGGGCGGGTGACGCACGGCGTGAATGCGCCGACCGGCGGTCAGCCCCGAGTTGATCCCTTTCGAGGGACGCTCGACTTCCGGCGCTCCCGCGGGACGGTCGCGGAGCGGCATCTACTGAGAGGACGTATTCATCGCGCCCGGTGAAGTCCATCTCCTGGAGCCACAGTTGCCAGTCAACTTTCGTATTCGGGCGCCCTACTGGAACCGGCCGGCCGACACGGGTGGCGCGCTCCCTGGACAACGCCGCCCCTCCCCGACGCCGACAGCACCGCGCCCCCGTTCTGCCTTCCCGGCCGATCGGCCCCGCCTGGCTGGTGTCGGTCTTCCGGTCTTCCGGCCGGCGGCGAGAAACGGAATTGGGGACCGGTTGGCCCCTGCCTTCGGTGTGGGCAGCGAGCCATGCTCGGAACACGGCACGAACTGCGGAGCCCAACGGGGCTGCCACTGGGGGCCTTTCGACCCTTCTGGCGCACGAGCCCGGTCCGGCTTCCGCGTCCTTCGTGCTCCGGCTGGAGCGTGAAGGGCCAGCGGTCTCGTGCCCTATCCGAGGAGCAGTACATGGGAGTACTCGTTTTCCTGATCGTCGTGGTGGCCCTGCTGGTCGTCGTGGCGATCGCCATGGCCATCAAGGTCGTCAAGCAGTTCGAGAAAGGGGTGCTGTTCCGGTTCGGACGGCTGGTGGGCCCTCGCTCTCCCGGTCTGCGGTTCATCATTCCGTTCGTCGATGTCCTGCACCGGGTATCGCTGCGGATCGTCACGATGCCCATCCAGTCGCAGGGGATCATCACGCGCGACAACGTCAGCGTCGACGTGTCGGCGGTGGCGTACTTCCGCGTCGTGGACGCCGTGAAGTCGGTCATCGCGATCGAGAACGTGCACGCCGCGATCAATCAGATCGCACAGACCACGCTGCGCAAGGTCGTCGGACAGCACACGCTGGACGAGACGCTGTCGGAGACCGACCGCATCAACCTGGACATCCGCGAGATCCTGGATGTCGCCACCGTCGAGTGGGGCGTGGAGGTCACCCTGGTCGAGCTCAAGGACATCCAGCTGCCCGACAGCATGAAGCGCGCGATGGCCCGTCAGGCCGAGGCCGAGCGGGAGAAGCGGGCGAAGATCATCAACGCCCAGGGCGAGTCCCTGGCCGCCGCGGCCCTCGGGGAGGCGTCGGACATCATGATGGACCATCCCCTGGCTCTCCAACTGCGCAACCTGCAGAGCCTGGTGGAGATCGGTGTCGACAAGAACACCACCGTCGTCTTCCCCGCCCCGCTGATGAGCACGATCGGCGAGCTCGGCTCCTTCCTCGCCCGCGAGACCGCGGCCGCGCACGCCGCGCCGCCGCCGCCGCCCGCCGACCGCACCACGACCAGCCCGGACCCCGTCATGAACGGGGCGGCCAAGACCGTCTGATCAACCGCGTCACCAGGACAGGTGTCCTGCCAGGACAGGTGTCCTGCCAGGACAGGTGTCCTGGCAGGCCACCTGTCGTGGGCCAGCCGTGCTGGACCCCGGCCACCACAACTGGGGTGCCGTCGCCGTCGTGACGGGCGCAGCCGTCCGCGTCGCGGCTCGCTGCTCCCCCGGCCGCCGAACCGGCACGCGACCACAAGGTCGATCCCTTGGTCCATCAGACGCCGAAGACCCGGAACTCCGAGACCTGCCCGGCCGGCCAGCCGTTGTTGGCCGTGAAGGTGAGGCGTACGTAGCGGGTGGTGACGGTGGAGGGGACCGTGAGGGTCGCCGTGTTGCCGGTGGCCGGGTCGAAGGTGCAGCCCGCCGGGGCGAGGAGCTGGGCGAAGGTGCCGCCGTCCGTGCTGCCCTGGACGGAGATGGTCTGGGTACGGGTGGCCCAGGCGGTCGCCGGGGGAAGGTGGAGGACGATCCGTCTGACGCCGGTCGTGGCGCCCAGATCGACCTGGACCCACTGCGGGAAGGCGTTGTTGGCGGACTCCCAGTAGGTGTTGGTGTCGCCGTCGGTCGTGTTGCCCGAGGCGTACGTCTGGGTGTGGCTGCTCTCCGAGGTGGGGCGGTGGAGGGCGAGGTCGGTGGTGCTGGAGGGGGGGTCGGTGGTGACGGTGACCTGGTTGGAGGGCCCCGACACGTTTCCCGCCGCGTCGAGGGCGACGACGTCGAAGGTGTACGCGGTGGACGCGCCGAGTCCGGTCACCGTGAACGCGGTGGCGCCGGTGGCGCCCACCTGGGTGCTGGTCGAGCCGGACACCTGAAGGACGCGGTAGCCGGTCACGCCGACGTTGTCGGTCGACGTGTTCCAGGCCAGCGAGACGGAGTCGCTGGTGTGCCCGGTGACTGTCAGGGCAGTCGGCGCGGCGGGTGGTGCGGTGTCACCACCGGTGGGGACTGTCGGCTGGGTGGGACGGGTGGCGGTCAGCGCGATCTGGCCTTTGAGCATGCGGCCGCCGTCGCCGGTCAGCCGGAGGTAGTAGTCGGCGGAGCAGGCGGTGCCGTCCTCGTCGAGGGCGAGGAACCCGGAGTCGGTGGGCACCCATGCCTGTGTCTCGGCGGTCTTGGCGATCTGGTTGCCCTCGTTGTACTCGTCGAACATCGAGATGTAGATGCCCTGCACCCCGGCCCGCACCATGTTGTAGAACTGCCGCCACATGAAGTCGCCGTGCGCGCGCTGCCGGCCGGAGACGTCGCCGGGCAGGACACAGGGCTGGTAGTCGATGCCGTTGGCGTCGCAGTCGGCCTGGTCGCCGACGGTGTAGGTGTTGTAGGCGTTGTCGGCCTCGGTCACATTGCCGATGGCGCCGACCATCCACGGCGAGATCATGTTGAAGGCGTGGTAGACGCCCGGATAGCCGGGCCGTGAGCCCCCGGTGCCCGTCCGCCATTCGCGCGGGACGCCGCCGATGACGTAACAGCCCTGGTCCTTGAACCAGTTGATGACATCGAGGCAGGCGTCGGCGGTGAAGGGGTGGTTGGGGTCGTTGAAGCCGAAGCCCCAGATGCAGACGACCGGCTTGCCGTTCTGCTTCGCGTATGCCGAGGACGCGGTGTGCGCGGACATCTTGTTCGTCCAGTCCGTCTTGATCTCGGACTGCATGTCCGTCCAGTTGGAGACGTCGTACATGAGGTAGAACTTCCGGCCGTACGACTCGGCGGCGCCGCGCACCTTGGTCGCCATGGCGTCGCGGGTGGGGCCCTCACCGCCGGTGGGGTTGAAGCGCTGGAGTGCCGCGGTGTCGATGTTGTTCTGCTGCATCCACAGGAAGTGGGTGTTCACCGTCTGCTGGTCGTACGAGGAGAACAGCGTGGCGGGCCGGCCGTTGCCGAGGGCCGCGTACGACGTCTGGTAGGTCCTGGTGTAATCACGCGTATCGGGCCAGCATTTGATGCCGGTGTTGGACGGGGACGGCGGCTGGCCCCAGTTCTGGGTCCAGTGCCACCAGCCGTTGATGGGCGCGCCGTCGCCGACGCAGGCGAACCAGCCCTGGTAGCCGACGCTGATCCTGCCGACCACGTCACCCGGCGGGCCGGCCGCTGACGCGGTCTGGGTGAGTACGGTCTCGGCGGCTCCCACCGTTCCCACCGCGGTGGCCGTGATCGCGGCCCGTAAGAAGACTCTGCGTGTGACACCCATGTGGACTCCTCTGGACTCCTCTTCGGTGGTCGGTGGGGGGGGGGGGGGGGGGGGGGGGGGGGGGGGGAGGGGGGGGGGGGGGGGGGGGGGGGGGGGGAGGGGGAGGCG
>NZ_JBVJCT010000024.1:127355-131351 GCF_055588305.1 Streptomyces sp. NPDC042002
AGCAAGTCCCCCCCCCTTCCCCCCCCCCCCCCCTTCCCCCCCCCCCCCCCCCCTCCCCCCCCCCCCCCCCCCCCCCCCCCCCCCCCCCCCCCCCCCACCATCCGGTCAGGTCAGGTGTTCCAGACCTGGAACTCCGAGATCTGACCGGCCGGCCAGCCGGTGTTCGCCGTGATGTTCACCCGGACGTATCGCTGGGTGGTCGCGGTGAACGTGATGGTGACGGTGTTGTTGGTGGCGGGGTCGAAGGTGTACGTGGCCGACGACTTGATGGTGGTGAAGGCGGAGCCGTCGGTGCTGCCCGACAGGGACAGCGTCTGGTTGCGGGCGCCCCAGCCGGCCGGGAGCTGGAGGACGACGCGGCCGGCGCTCTGCGCGGAGCCGAGGTCGACCTGGACCCACTGCGGGAAGGCGTTGTTGGCGCTCTCCCAGTAGGAGCCCTGGTTGCCGTCCGTCACGTTCGAGGACGCGTACACGTCGGTGTGGCTGGACTCGGTGGTGGCCGCGCCGGCTGCCAGGTTCCTGCTCACCGTGCCGGCGCCGGTGCCGGTCAGCGCGACCGTGGTCGTGCCGTTCGACGCGTTGCTGGCGATGCTGAGATCGCCGGTGCGGGTGCCGGACGCGGTGGGCCTGAAGGTGACGTTCACCGTGCAGGAGGCGTTCGCCGCGATCGACGTTCCGCAGTTGTCGGTCCCCGAGAAGTCGCCCGTGACGGTGATGCCGGAAACGGTCGCGGCGGCGGTTCCGGTGTTGGTCACCGTGACCGTCTGCGCGCTGCTGGCGGTGTTGAGCGCCTGGGTGGGATACGACAGGGACGCCGGGCTGGTCGACAAGGTCGCGTTCGAGGAGCCGCCGTCACTGGGGAACACCTCGAAGTCCGACAACTGGGCCGCGTTCCAGCCTGTGTTGGCGGTGATGTTCACCCGCACGTATCTCGCCGTGGCGGCGCTGAACGTGATGGTCACCGTGTTGCCGTTGGCGTTCGGGTCGAAGGTGTACCCGGCCGATGCCTTGATCGTGGAGAAGCTCGAACCGTCCGCGGAACCCTGCACCGACAGCGTCTGCGTGCGAGCCGACCACGCCGTCGCCGGCGGGAGCTTGAGCACGACCTTGCCCACGCTGTAGTTCTGGCCGAGGTCGACCTGGGCCCATTGCGGGAACGAACCGTTCGTGCCCTCCCAGTACGTCGACGCGTCCGGGTCGGTGAGGTTCGAGGCGACGTACGGGCTGTTGCCCGAACTCGCCGTCGCCGGCCGCCCGGCGGCGACATTCGTGGTGCTGTCGATGCCGCTGCCGGTCAGGGAGACTACGGTCGGGCTGTTGTTGGCGTTGCTGGTGACGGTCAGCTTGCCGGTACGGGATCCGCCCGCGGTGGGCTTGAACCCGACGTTCACCGTGCAGGACGCACCGACCGCGAGGGTGGAGCAGTTGTTGGTCTGGCTGAAGTCACCGGTCGCCGCGACGGCCGAGACGGTCGCCGACGCGGTACCCGAGTTCGTCACCTTCACCGCTTGCGCGGTGGCCGGCGAGCCGACCACCGTGGCATCGAAGGACAGGGTCGCCGGGTCGGTGTTCAGCACCGGGCCCGGCGCGGTGCCGGTGCCGGAGAGGCTGACGGTGTTGGTGATCCCGCCCGCGTTGACCGTCAGGGATCCGCTACGACTGCCGGTCGCCGTCGGCGCGAACTTCACACTGACGGTGCACGAGCCGTTCGCCGCGATCGACGAACCGCACGTGTTGGTCTGGGAGTAGTCGCCACTGGCGGAGATCGACGAGACGGACGCGGCGGTGTTGGTCGGGTTGGAGACCGTCACGGTCTGTGCGTCGCTCGTCGAACCGGTCGGGACCGAACCGAAGTTCAGCGCGCCGGGGGTGGCCGTCACGCCTTCGGACGGGTAGGGCGGGAAGACCGGCGCCGGCCAGCCGCCGCAGTACGGCGTGCCGCTGATGCCGGAGTTGCCGCCGCCGTCGGTGATGACGAAGTTGCCGCCCGAGCAGTTGTACACCGGGGACGAGTAACCGACGCCGGTCGCCGTGACGTTGGTGAACTTCGCCGCGCCACCGGTCTGCTCCTGCAGGGCGAAGGTTCCGGTGCCGGCGATGGTGACGTTGTTGAGGTTGACACCGCTGATGGTGCCCTCGACCCACTGGACGGCCTCGTACGGGCTCTGCTGGATCAGCGCGTTGGTCACGTTGACCGGGCCGGTGATCGCGCCCTGGCTGCCGTCGAACCACAGGGCGCCCACACCGAACTGCCAGTTCGGGTCGAGGCTGCCGTCCCGGATCATGGTGTTGTCGGAGATCGTGGTGGTGCCGACCGGCGTCGACGTGAAGCGTTGCCCGACGTGGATACCGCCGCCCTGGGCGAGGCCCGTGTCCACCACCCGGTTGCCGCTGACGGTGTTGTCGTGGCCGCCGTAGATCGCGATGCCGTTGGCGAGGATCTGCAGTGACACGGTGTTGTTGGAGATCGTGTCGTTGGCGTCGGCGCCGATACCGGAGTCCGCCCAGGTGGCGATGCCGTCGTCACCGGTGTTGCGGATGTCGCTGTTGGTCACCTTCGAGTTGGTGACGGCGCCGTGGAAGTTGATGCCGTCCGCGGTGGTGTCGCGGATGCGGATGCCGCTGAACGTCAGCCCGTCCATCGGCCCGTCCATCCAGGCACCGACCTTCATGTGGTCGATCCACAGGTTGGAGACGGTCGAATCGCTCATCGCGCCGCCGATGCCGTTGACCTGGGCGCTGTCGTCGCGCTCCTGCACATTGCCGAAGATCGCGAAGTTCTGGAGGTGCACACCGGTGCTGGCCGAGGGCGCGGAGTTGCCGTAGAAGCCGGGTGCCGTGCCGGTGACGGTCGAGTACCACATGCCGGCGCCGGCGATCGTGACGTTGTTGACGCTGATGTGGCCGGGGATGTTGTAGGTGCCCGGCGGGATCCACACGGTGCCGCCGGGGCCGGCCGCGCTGATCGCGGCGTTGAACGCGCCGGTCGCGTCGCCCACACCGGTGGAGTCGGCGCCCTTGCTGGTCACCGACACCGCCCCCGAGGGTGCGGTCAGGGCGGCGCCGACCTGCTCGAAGTCGGCGAAGTCGACCGTGTACGAGGAGGCGGTGTCCCCCGAATCGACCTGCAGCTTGAAGGTCGTTCCCGCCGGATAGGTGGTGGAGAACAGGCGGTGGGCCTCGTCGAAGAAGTGGTGCGGGTTGCTGCCCGGCGCATTGGTGAAGGGGTAGCTGCCGTAGTACCAGCTGTAGGCGTTCGTCAGGGTGAAGTCGGGCTGCTTGACGCCGTTGACGTACAGGGACAGCGCGGCGGTGTAGACCGAGCCGCCCGAGGTGTCGGGGATGCTGTAGCGGAAGTTGATCGAGTTGGTCGCCACCGGCGTGGTGAACGTGACGTACTCGCCGGTGCCCTGGAGCGTCGTCGCCTTGCGGTACGACGCCTCGTCGGCCAACTGGCCCTGGGTGTAACTCGGGCCGATGGGCGTGCCGTTGGTGGCGGAGTTCTCCGCCTGCACCTCGACGTACGGCAGGCTCGCGCCGCTGCCGCCGGTGGCGGCGGTCGCCGCCCAAGCAGGTGGGACAGCCAGAGCGAAGACGCCGACGGCGGCCAGCATCGCGGTGCTGACCGCCCAGACGAGGGCTCGTCTCAGATCTCGGATGGAACGGAACACTTGCCACTCCTTTCATCACGAAATGCCGGAACTGTGCCGCTGACACCACCAGAGAGGAAGGAAACGGGGCCCAAGGGAAGACGGGGGGTGCTGACGACGCGAGGGGGACCGTAATATCCTCGCCATGGACACGCAAGAACTAGACAGAGTATTGCAACAATAAAAATTCAGCCTGCAAGATCTAATGCGATGTCTCGACGCTGCACCCAGCACCGGGCCCCACACATGGCGGTGGGGGGGGGGGGGGGGGGGGGGGGGGGGGGGGGGGGGGGGGGGGGGGGGGGGGGGGGGGGGGGGGGGGGGGGGGGGGGGGGGGGGGGGGGGG
>NZ_JBVJCT010000025.1:0-130212 GCF_055588305.1 Streptomyces sp. NPDC042002
TTTGGTTGGGCATTATTTCGCCCTCTTCTTGGTGCCGGACAAGCACGTTCGCCTTTCCCCCCCCCCCCCCCCCCCCCCCCCCCCTTTCTTTCCCCCCCCCCCCCCCCCCCCCCCCCCCCCCCCCCCCCCCCCAAGGCCGCACCCGCCCCGCCCGCCGACTGCAGCGCGGCGTACCGCATCGAGCAGAAGCTCGCCACCGGCACCACCTGGCGGATGTGCTGGCACTACGAGAGCGAGGCCGGGCTCGTCCTGGAGAACATCTCCTACCAGCCACCCGGCGAGGCCCACCCGATCAAGGTCCTCAGCAGCGCCAAGCTCGCCCAGATCGACGTGCCCTACGACGACGGCTCGGTCGAGTACAGCGACCTGACCGGCGCCGGCTTCGGCCAGGGACTGGTCGACATGGTCCCCGCCGAGTGCCCGGGCGGCGCCATCAAGACGGTCAAGGTCCCCGACGCCTGGGACCCGCAGCACGCGAACGTCAAGGGCCTGTGCACCACGACCCGTTCACGCGGACACGCCTACCGGATGGAGGCCGACACCGGGAACAAGGTCTTCCAGAAGCAGGGCAAGGACCTGCTCGTCTACACCGTCAACAAGGTCGGCTGGTACGAGTACATCACCGAGTGGCGGTTCCAGGACGACGGCACCGTCAACATGAACATCGGCGCCACCGGCAGCCTCTCGCCGGGTGACTACGACGCGGGCGACGGCCGCGGCTGGCCGCTGGGCAAGGGCGCCAAGGACTATGCCACCAGCCACAGCCACAACGTCTTCTGGCGGCTCAACTTCGGTCTGGACGGCTCGTCCAAGGCGAAGATCGAGCAGTACGACTCCGTGGTCAGCCCGCCCGCGCACGGCCACGAGGCCCCCAGCAACAAGACCACGGTCACCAAGGTCACCAAGGAACTCGCCGGAGACGCCAAGAACATGCGCTGGTGGCGCATCGTCAGCAACTCCGGCAGGAACAAGGACAATCACGCACGCTCGTACGAGATCGTCCCGGGCGCGACCACCAAGTACCTCGGCCGTTCCTTCACCAAGCACGACGTCTACTTCACCGAGTACAACAAGTGCGAGCAGTTCGCCAGCGACAACCTGCGCAACTGCGGTGCCGGACACGGCACATCCGTCGACAAGTGGGTCGGCGGGCAGACGCTCACACACCCGGTGGTCTGGGTGAACGTGGGTTTCCACCACATCGCGCGCGACGAGGACCAGCAGCCGATGCCGGTCCACTGGCAGGGCTTCTCCATCGCCCCGCGTGACGTCACCGCTATGAATCCGCTCACTCCGCCGGAGCTGGCGAACCAGAACGGGCATGTCGAACCAAGGTAGTTGAGAAACGACCTGCGCATCGGGCTGCACCGCTCGCCGCTCCCGGAGTACCCTTCCTTGATCGTTGATTGGGGCCTGGCCCCTGGGGAGTGCTCGGGGGAGCGGAAGGCGGTGCGTGGGTGGGCTCGGGAGGGCTGGAGCTGCCTCCTGGTGACGAGGGTCACGAGGGGAACTCCACAGATGTCCCACCCGGCGCGGTGTCCCTGGCACGGCCGATGGAAATGGGATCCATTGGACCGGAACTGGACTGGGGCGCCGACGCCTGGCGCGAGGTGCGTACGCGCGCCCAGCGAGCCGGGCGCGCCTACATCTGGCTGAACCTGGTCGAACAGCGGCTGCGCGCGGTCGTGGCCGCTGTTCTCCGGCCCATCTACGAACCCGTCCACGGCGACGACTGGGTGGTCGCCGCCGCGGGGCCGGCCGGCCAGGAGTGGGTGCAGCGCGCCGTCGCCGTACGCGAAGTCAGCCGCCGCAAGGGGTACTTGCTCGACCCGGCCGACGACAACGTGCTCAGTTTCCTCACGCTGCCCCAGCTGCGCGAGCTGATGGTGCAGCACTGGCCGTGCTTCGAGCCCTACTTCGACGAACGCCGGGACGTCGAACTCGCCCTGGACGAGCTGGAAGTGACCCGCAACGTCGTGTCGCGCAACCGCGCTCTGTCCGAGGCCGTCCTGAACCAGGCCGAGCGGGCCGCGGCGAAACTCCTGGAGATCCTCGGCGCCGGGAGCGACGTGCCCTCCGCGCGCAGGCTGCCCGTGGACGCCGTCGAGGACCTGGTGGGCGACCGGTACGCGGACGTCGTCGGTGTGCACTCCGACCGGGTGCGGCTGCTGAGCCAGTTCCCCGCCGAGGACCTCTTCGGCGGAGCCCGCAGGCTCGACGCGATCGGCATCGGCCTCAACCTGCTGGTGCAGAACTTCTCCGGGCGCCGGCTGGTCCGCCTCGCCGAGTCCGGCTGCCGGACTCGGCTGCTGTTCCTGAACCCCGCGTCCAGTGCGGTCAAGCGGCGTGAGCGCGAGCTCGGCATCAAGCGCGGTGAGTTGAGCCGGGCGGTCGAGATGAACATCCTGCACATGCGGCGGGTGAGGTCCCGGCTGCGCGACCCGGACGCCTTCGAGATCCAGGTCTACGACGAGACGCCCCGCTTCACCGCGTACCTCGTGGACGGCGACGGGTCGGACGGTGTCGCGGTCGTGCAGTCGTATCTGCGCCGCACCCGTGGCATGGAGGCGCCGGTCCTGGTGCTGCGCGGCGGAAGCCGAGTGCTCAAACCGGACGAAGTGAACGAAGAGGGACTTTTCCCCACCTATCGCGAGGAGTTCGAGGTGGCTTGGGCCGATTCGCGGCCGGTGTCCTGAAAGGCCGTTCTCCGCGGCCGAGTGGAACGCCCGTCCTCGGATTGTCAGTGGCTCATGGGATCGTGGAGACCACTGGGGGAAAGCACCACGAAGAAGGGGGGCCGCCCATGGGCTGGCACCGGGAGCTGCTGATCGGCTTCGACCTGGAGACGACCGGGACCGATCCGCGCGAGTCGCGCATCGTCACGGGGGCCGTGATAGAGGTCAAGGGCGGAGAGCCGCTGGGGCGCCGCGAGTGGCTGGCCGATCCGGGCGTGGAGATCCCGGTCGACGCGGTGGCGGTGCACGGGATCACCAATGAGCGGGCGGCCGGCGAGGGCCGGCCCGCCGACGAGGTCGCCGACGCGATAGCGGGCGTCCTCGTCACCTACTGGCGGACCGGCGTCCCGGTCGTCGCGTACAACGCGGCCTTCGACCTGACGCTGCTCTCCGCCGAGCTGCGGCGGTACGGACTGCCGTCGCTGCGCGAGCGGCTCGGCGGCACCGACCCGGCCCCGGTCATCGACCCGTACACCATCGACCGCTCCGTGGACCGCTACCGCCGGGGCAAGCGCAACCTCGAAGCGGTCTGCACCGAGTACGGGGTGGTCCTGGACTCCGCCCACGACGCCTCGGCCGACGCCCTCGCCGCGGCCCGGCTCGCCTGCGCGATAGCCGGCCGCCATCCCAAGGTGGCCGCTCTCGGCCCCGTCGAGCTGCACCGCCGCCAGATCGAGTGGTACGCGGAATGGGCGGCGGACTTCCAGTCCTTCCTGCGCCGCAAGGGCGAGGCGGACGCGGTGGTGGACGGGACCTGGCCGCTGCGGGACCTGGCGGACGACAGGGTCTGACCCGATCCCGGGAGCCTGCCGGCCCTCGGCGAACGGCCCCGCTTCCCGTCACCTCTCAGGCCCCGGTCCCGGCCTGCCCGCGCGCACCTCGCCACCGGCCACGGTCAGAGGACCCGGCCACGGTGAGGGGGCTGGGACGCGGTGACGAGGTCCGGCCACGGGTGGGCTCCGGACGCGATGACGATTCGGCCACGGTGACGGGGTCCGGACGTGTCGGCGGGGTCCCCTCACCCTGAGGGGGTCCGAGACCCCCCGACGGGGGGCGGTCACCGTGACGGGGTCCGGTCGCAGGCGCCAGGGCGTCGGGCGACGGCTGGGCGGATGCCCAGCGTCGGGTCAGAAGGGGTACCAGCGCACCGTCTCGTCGCCGTCCCGCAGCGACGCCACCCGGCGTTCGAACTCGGCCAGCGCCTTGGGGTTCGTCGGTGCGTGCTGGGCGACCCAGGCGCAGCTCGCGGTCTCGCGGGCGCCCCGGAGGACGGAGCAGCCCTCCCACGCGCGGACGTCCCAGCCGTAGGCCGCGGTGAAGGAGTCGTACGCCTCGGCGGGAAGCCCGTAGCGGTCGCGGGAGAGGGCCATGACCACGAGGTCGTGCTCGCGCAGATCGGCGGAGAAGGTCTCCAGGTCGACCAGGACGGGGCCGTCCGGGCCGACATGGACGTTGCGGGGCAGCGCGTCGCCGTGGATCGGGCCCGGCGGCAGATGCGGGGCGAGCGCGGCGGCGGCCGTCGCGAAGCCGTCGCGCCGCTCCCGCAGATACGCCGCGTCCCCGGGGTCGATCGCGTCGCCCGCGAGACGCAGCCAGCGCTCCACGCCGCCGAGGAGTTCGCGGGGCGGCAGGGTGAAGGAGGGGGAGGGCAGCGCGTGCACCACCCGCAGGAGTCCGGCCAGATCGCGCGGCTCGGCGGGGCGGACGGGCTCGGGCAGCCGGTGCCACACCGTCACGGGGTGTCCGTCGACCAGCAGCGGTTCGGGTTCGGCGGCCCGCACCGCGGGGACATCCGATGCGGCGAGCCAGGCGGCGATGTCCAGTTCCCGGCGCGCGCGGTCGAGGAGTTCGGCGTCGCGCCCCACCTTGACGACCAGGCCGTCGGCGGCGAACACCGCGTTCTCGCCGAGGGCGAGGAACGATGCCTCCCGCACCGGCCCCGGCAGTACCTTCGCCGCGGCCAGTACGTCCCGCGCCCGTGCCTCGTCCATGGCTCGCCTCCGTGTCCTGGGGCCTGTCAGGTCGCCGCCCGCGCGGCCCTCGCGTACGACGGCTTCGGTTGCGTGCCGTCCGCCGGCCAGTGTCGCATTCCCACAGGTCGGACCGGGTGCGCCAAGGCTCGCCGGTCCACCTCGCCTTCGCGGAGGTGACGGGGGCCGCCGGACCCGGCGTGACTTGGCTCGTACGGCCGCGGGTCGCTTCAACCTGGGACGCGGTCACTCCAGCCAGGGATGCGGTTGCGCCAGTACGCTCGGCCGGGACACGAACGCGGTCTCGGGGGCGAAGCGGGAGTCGAGGGCGTCCGCGAGGTCGTTCAGCGCGCGGGGGCAGTCGCCGTTGAAGGAGGAGCCGTGCATCACGGCGAGCGTGGCGGGACGCAGATCCGCGAGCGAGCGCAGGGTGGTCGTCGTCGCGGTCAGGCACGAGATCTGCCGGAACAGCTCCTCGGCCTCCAGACAGGGTTCGACGATCTCCTCGGCGGTGACGGCGGGCCCGTTCCCCAGGTGGGTGAACAGGTCGCCGCAGAAGAGGGTGCGGGTGTGCTCCTCGAAGAGCAGCCGCGCCTCCCAGTTGTGCGGTACGTGCGGGGTGTCGATGTTCCGTACGACCCGCCGCACCTCGTGGCCGCCGATGTCGAGACGCTCGCCGTCACCCATCGGCCGCGGCGGCCGGGACACCAGGTCGTTGAGCGTGACCAGGCATCCCAGGGTGTTGTGCGCGACCTCGGCCTGCTGGGCCACGGCAAGGAACTCGTTCAACGCGCCGCACTCGTCGGCCTCGACATGCCCGAACGTGATCCAGCGCAGCCTGTCCACCGGCATCACGCGCGCGATGGCCTCGGAGACCGGCGGGAACAGGGCGCGCATGCCGGTGTGGAAGAGCAGGGGTTCCTCCGCCGCCACCAGGAACTGGTTGAAGGTGAAGCCCGTCGGCGGGGCGATCTCGGGGACGTGCGTCGAGATCCGGTAGATGCCGTCGGCGATCTCGTCGAGACGCGTCTGCACGGTGAGCCGTCCCTTCATGGCGGAGGGGTCCCGCTCTCCGTACTACCCGATCACCGGGTGCGCCGCGACCGCAGGTGCGCGCGGGCTCGACGAGACGTATCGTCTTGTCGAGCCCGCATGCGTGACCACGCGCGCGGCGGTGCGTGACGCTCCGTGCGGCCGATGCGTGGCCACCCGCGTGAAGGGCCCGTCGGCCCCTCCCGGAGGAGGAGACCGACAGGCCCTGGAAGTGCGAGGTCGTTCCGGCCGGTGGTTCCGGCCGGCCGTCGCGTTGGCCGGGTGCGGCCGGTCGTGGCCGGCTACACCCCGGCCCGCTCTCCCTGAGGCACCGGCGGCGCGACGGCCTCGGGAGCCTCGTCGTGGGTGAGGTCGGGCATCCGGTTCAGCCACTTCGGCAGGTACCAGTTGCGCTCGCCGAGCAGCGCCATCACCGCGGGGAGCAGGACCCCCCGGATGATCGTCGCGTCGATGAGCACCGCGGCCGCCAGGCCCACCCCCATCTGCTTCATGGACTGCATGGACAGCGTCCCGAAGATCGCGAAGACGGCGACCATGATGACGGCGGCGCTGGTGACGACACCGGCCGTGGTGACCACCCCGTGCCGGATCGCGTCCTTGGTGCTGCGGCCCCGCAGCCGTGCCTCACGGATCCGGGAGACCACGAACACGTGGTAGTCCATCGAGAGCCCGAAGAGGATCACGAAGAGGAACAGCGGCAGCCAGGCGACGATCGCGCCGACGCCCGCCGCGCCGACCAGGGACGCGCCCCAGCCGTGCTGGAAGACCGCGACCAGGATGCCGTAGGCGGCCGCCACCGAGAGGAGGTTGAGCGCGATCGAGGTGATCGCGATGGTCAGCGAGCGGAACGAGAGCAGCATCAGGAGGAAGGCGAAGACGACCACGAAGGCGAAGACCGGGGTCACCGAGCCGATCAGCTGGTCGTTGAAGTCGTGCGATCCCGCGACCTGTCCGGTGATCGGCGCCCGCAGGCCGTCGACCTTGCCGAGCGTCTGCGGGCGTACCTTGTCGCGCAGCAGTTGCAGGCTCTTCTCCGCCTTGTCCTGGTCGGAGCCGCCGACCAGCGGGACGAAGACGAAGGCGACGTTGTGCTCCGCGTGCACCTTGATGTCGACCGGACCGCGCGAGGCACCCGAACTGACCGCCGCCGTACGGAAGTCGGCGAGCGCGGCCTTCACGTCGGCGGCGTTGATGTCCCGCGCCTTGACGACCACCTCGGCCGGCTCGGAGCCGCCGGGGAACGCGTCGTTGACGCGGTTGTACGTTCCCACGATGGACAGTGAGTTGCCGAACTCCTTGTCCAGGGTGAGCTGTTGGGTCTTCATGCCGAGGGCCGGAGCGGCGATGGCGAGCAGCGCGCCCGTCGCGACGACCAGGGAGACCGCGGGCCTGGCGAGCACCACGCGCAGGACGGCACCCCAGAACCGGCTGCCCTCGTCGGCCGGACGGCGGTTGCCCCGGGCGCCGTTGGCGCCGCGCCGCTTGGCCCGGTGCAGGAACGGGACGCGGCCCTTCTCGACGCGCTCGCCGAGCAGGGAGAGCAGCGCGGGCAGCACGGTGACCGAGCCGACCATGGCGACGGCGACGACCATCAGCGAGGCCAGGCCCATCGCCTCGAACTCGGCGAGCCCGGTGAAGAGCATGCCGGCCATCGCCACGCAGACGGTGACACCGGAGACGATGATGGCGCGGCCACTGGTCGCGGCGGCGATCCGCAGAGCGGTGCCGGCGTCGCGGCCCGCCTCGCGCTCCTCGCGTTCACGCCGGAGATAGAACAGGCAGTAGTCGACGCCGACGGCCAGACCCACCAGCAGCATCACGGAGTTGGCCGTGTCGCTCATCGGCATCAGGTGGCTGACGACGCCCATCAGGCCCATCGTCGCCATGATGGCGGTGACCGCGAGCGCGACCGGAAGCAGCGCCGCCACGAGCGCGCCGAACGCGATCAGCAGGATGCCGAGCGCCACGGGCACGGCGGAGAGTTCGGCCTTCTGGAAGTCGTCGCCGAACGCGTCGTCGTACTGCTTCTTCATGCTGGCGCCGCCGATCTCCTCGATCCGCAGCCCGGCGTGGTTCTTCCGCACGCCCTGGACGGCGTTCAGCACGGGCGCGACGCGGTCGCCCGCCGTCTCGGAGTCGCCGCGCATGTCGAACTGCACGAGCGCGCTGCGGCCGTCCTTCGAGATCGTCCCGGTGTCGTACGGCGAGGTCACGTCCGTGACCCTGCCGGTGGCGTCGACCGCCTCGACGACCGCGGCGACCGCGCTCCTGAACCCGGCGTCGGTGGCCTTGGCGCCCGCGTCCTTCGCCTGGACCAGGACCGTCTCACTGGCCGGCTCCTTGATGCCGGCATCCTCGATGATCTTCGCGGCGGTGTGCGTCTCGCCCTGGAGCTGGTCGCTCTCCTTGACGTCGACGCGGCCCGCCGCGGAGCCGAGGCCCATCGCCAGGACGACGAACAGCACCCAGATTCCGACGGCCGCCCATCGGTGCCGGGCGCTCCAGCCGCCTGCTCGCGCGGCGATGCCCCGCACCCGTGTGTCTCCGTTCCCCATGACGGGCCAGCCCCTTTGTGCACGGTGACAGCCCCCTGCCGCCACCTTTGTATCGAAGGTATGGCCCGGAGAACAGCGTCACCTCGTGCTGTCCGGTGACCCCTCGGCACTCCGGCTCCTCCCCGCGGACCCCGGGGTCTCCGCACTGGGGAGGACGGAAGCCCCTTACACGTAACGGCACTTCTCGGGGACGCCGCTCAGGGATCGACGGGGCGTGTCCGGCCCGTCCGCCGGAGGAACGGCCCCCGGGGGACGTGGCCGTCGCGCCCACCCTCGCGGGGCAGGGCGGCCGTTTTATGGTGTGCGGATGACGACGACGTACGCGGCGCTGTTGCGCGGCATCAATGTGGGCGGCGCGAAGAAGGTGCCGATGGCCGAGCTGCGCACCCTGATGGAAGGACTCGGGTACGGCGACGTCCGCACGTATCTCCAGAGCGGGAACGCGGTGTTCAGCAGCGGCCGCGGCGACGAGGAGTCCCTCGCCGAGGAGCTCTCCGGGGCCATCGAGAAGCACTTCGGCTTCGGCGTCGGCGTGCTCGTCCGGGATCACGGCTATCTGAAGGCCGTCCGGGAGGCGTGCCCGTTCCCGGCCGCCGAACTGGAGGCCAAGCAGTTGCACGTCACGTACTTCTCGGACCCCGTCGACGCCGGGCGCTTCGCCTCCGTCGAGCCCGCGGCCTTCCTCCCCGAGGAGTTCCGCCTCGGCGACCGCGTCCTCTACCTGTACGCGCCCGACGGTCTCGGCCGCTCCAAACTGGCGGAGGCCCTGGCGAAGCCCAGAGTGGTCAAGGGCGTCCTCGCCACCACACGGAACTGGAACACCGTCGTGAAACTGGAGGAGCTGACCGGTGCTTGAGCACAATGCCGCCGTCGAGGCCGCCATCGAGGCTGAACTGCGCCTGCTCGACCCGGCGGTCCGCCGCTCGGCCGACCTCGTCGGCGCGCTGCTGCACCCCGACTTCTACGAGTTCGGCGCGTCCGGGCATATCTGGGACCGCGCCTCGACCCTCGCGGCGCTGGCCTCGGAGGCGGAGACCGGCGGTCGCAGCACGACCTCGCGCATGAAGGGCGTCCAGCTCGCCGCCGACCTGGTCCATCTGACGTTCGACACCGACAGCAACGGCCGCCGCGCGCACCGGAGTTCACTGTGGCGCCGCACCGATACCGAGTGGCTCCTGTACTTCCACCAGGGCACACCGTTCAGCCTCGCCGAAGAGTGAGGAGGCCGTCGCGTTCGTTCAAGAGGTACGGGTGCCGCGTCCCTGGCGCGGAACCCATGAACGACGCGAACGGGAACGACAGGCCTCAGTCGTCAGGGGTGTCCGGCCGCGCCTCGAAGGGAGCCGCGGACGGCAGACGAGACCGGCTCCGCCACAACTGCCGCGCCTCCCGCTTCCGCTGCTCCAGGCGCTCGCGCCGTTCCCGCCGTTCCCGCAGGTCCTCGGACACGGTCATACCGAGCGGGAACGGCCATGCGACGGACATGACGACCCATAGGAACAGCGCCAGAGGGAGCCCGGAGGCGTCCGTCGGCATCCGGTCCTCCACGGCCTCCCGCAGACCCCAGGGGGTCAGCCAGAGTGGCTTCCCGTCCTTGATCCAGCCGTACAGAACCCATGCGCACTGGCCGGCGACCAGGTACCCGACGATGCAGACGGCGACGATCACCAGGATCTTCACGAACTCTCGCTCCTCGCCCGTTCGCGGTGCCGACCGTGACGGGCCCCGCCGGATCGCCCGTCGGTCCGGCCCGGCGGTTCCGGGAATTGCACCACACGCGGGCGTCGGGCGGCAGCCGGGTTTCCGGTGCGCCATCCAAGGGCCGCCGCGAAGGCCCCGCCTTCGAGGTCAGGCGCCGATCGCCGCCAAGGACGGCATCCGTGCCTCGTCGTAGCGGTCCAGCAGGACCCTCGCGACCTCAGGCGCGGGGCCGAGGACGTCGGCGAGGACGTCCGCCCCGGCGGCGCCCCGGGCGATGCGGTCCGGCAGGAAGCCGGGGGCCAGCACGTACGGGGCGACGGCCACGCGCTCGCAGCCGAGGGCGCGCAGTTCGTGGACCGCGTCCTCGGTGCGGGGAAGGGACGCGGAGGCGAACGCGGGCCGCACGGCGCACCAACCGGTGTGCCGCCACTCCCGCGCGATTTCTGCGATCACCGCGATCGCCTCCGGGTCGGTGGACCCCGCCGAGGCCAGCACGACCCCGGTCCGGGACTTGTCGGCGGGCGTCAGCCCGGCCTCGTACAGCCGGCGTTCGAGCGCGGCCGTCAGCAGCGGGGACGGGCCGAGCACCTCCGCCTGCCGGACGCGCAGCCGCGACGGTGCCTGGCGCAGCACCGCCGGGATGTCCGACTTGGCATGGAAGGCGCGGGTCAGCAGCAGCGGCAGCGCCACCACCTCGCGTACGCCGTCGGCCGCCAGGGACTTCAGTACCCCTTGTACGGACGGGATGTTGAAGTCGAGGAACCCGGTCTCCACGCGCAGGCCCGGGCGCTGGGCGCGCACCCGCCGTACCAGGGCATGCACCGTCGCGGCGTGCCGCGGATCGCGGCTGCCGTGGGCGATGACGACGAGGACGGGGTGCTCGGGCCTGCTCATGACGGGGTCAGCCCTTCACCAGGAGTCCGCGGCTGCGCAGCACCCACCGCTCCACCGGGCTGAAGATCAGCAGGTCGATGGCGATACCGACGAACAGGATGAGGAAGATGGCGAGGAAGACCATCGGCATGGAGCTGGCGTTGCGGCCGTTCTCCAGCAGCTGGCCGAGGCCCACGCCGAGGTCGGGGGAGGAGGCGATGATCTCCGCGGCCATCAGGGAGCGCCAGGAGAACGCCCAGCCCTGCTTCAGACCGGCCAGGTAGCCGGGCAGCGCGGCCGGCATCACGATGTGCCAGGTCCCGCGCAGGCCGGTCGCGCCCATCGTGCGGCCCGCCCGCAGGAACAGCGGCGGCACCTGGTCCACGCCCGACACCAGCCCGTTGGCGATCGAGGGGACCGCGCCGAGCAGGATCACCGCGTACATCATCGAGTTGTCCAGACCCAGCCAGATCACGGCCGGCGGCACCCACGCCACCGACGGCAGGGACTGCAGGCCCGACAGGATCGGGCCGATCGCGGCCCGCACGAACTTCACCCGGGCCACCACCAGACCCAGCGGGGTCCCGATCACCAGGGCGAACAGGAAGCCGAGCAGACCGCGCGAGACGCTCGTCCAGATGTAGTCGAGCAGCGTGCCCTGGAGCCAGGCGTCCTTGACCTCGCCCCAGACGGCCGACGGCGAGGGCAGCTTGGTCGGGTCGTCGACGATCTTGAACGTGATCAGTGCCTGCCAGGCCGCCAGGACCACCACGGCCGCGACGAGCGGCGGCAGTATCTTCTGCCGGAACGTCGTGCCGAAGGAACCGCGGCCGGCGACGGAGGACTCCAGCGCGTCGAGGCCCGCCTCCAGACCGCCCAGCCCGTCGTGCTCCTTGACGGCCGCGTCGGACTTCGTCTCAGTGCTGGCCATGGCGGCGGATCTCCCCACGCAGTTCTTCGGTGATCTCGATGGACAGTTCCGCCACGGGGGCGTCCTCGATGCGGCGCGGCTGCGGAATGTCCACGGTCCACTCGCGGGCGATGCGGCCCGGGCGGGAGGACAGCAGGACCACGCGCTGCGCGAGCCGCACGGCCTCACGGACGTTGTGCGTGACGAAGAGGACGGACAGGCCCGTCTCGCGCCAGATCCGGGTCAGTTCGTCGTGCAGCACGTCCCGGGTGATGGCGTCCAGCGCCGCGAACGGCTCGTCCATCAGCAGGATCTGGCTGTCCTGCGCGAGCGCCCGCGCCATCGCCACGCGCTGGCGCATCCCGCCGGACAGTTCGTGCACCCGCTTGCCGTACGCGCCCTGAAGCCGTACGAGTTCGAGCAGTTCCTCGGCCTTGTTGCGCCGCTCGGCCTTGGCAACTCCCCTGAGTTTCAGGGCGAGTTCGATGTTCTTGCCCGCGGTCAGCCACGGGAAGAGGGCGTGCTCCTGGAACATCAGAGCCGGGCGCCCGTTGGTCGTGATGGAGCCGGCGGAGGGCTTGTCGAGCCCCGCCACCAGGTTCAGCAGTGTGGACTTGCCGCACCCCGAGGCCCCCAGGAGGGTGACGAACTCGCCCGGCGCGACATCGAGGGTGATGTCGTCGAGGACGAGCTGGGGACCCGCGGGTCCGGCGAAGGACTTCGAGACGTGCTCGATGCGGGCGGCGTACTCCGTCGTGTCGGCGCCGTCGGCGGCCTTGGCGAGCGTCGTGGCCATGGTCGTCACCTCCTGGGAACTCATCGGGATCCGGGCTTACTTGACGCCGAGACCGGCGTCGTCGACCGGGCTCTCGCCGGCGGCCTTGAGGACCTTGTTCAGGAGCGTCAGGTCATAGATGCCGGTCAGGATCGGCTTGTCCAGGAGACCGGCCTTCACCGCGTGGTCCGCCTCGGTGTGCAGCGTGGAGGCCAGCGGGTCGTCGGTGATCTGGATGGACTTCCAGGCCGGGTCGAGGACGTTCGCCGGCAGCGCCTTGCCGGAGTCGGCCTCCAGCTGCTTGTTCGCCGAGGCCTTCGCGTCGTCCGGGTTGGCGTTGATCCACTTGTTGGTCTCGACGGAGCCCTTCAGGACCGCCTCGACGACCTTCGGGTGCTCCTTGAGGAACTTCTGCGACACGATGATGTTCGTGATCACGAACTTCTTGTCGGGCCACAGGTCCGACTCGTCGAGCAGCACCTTGGCGCCCTCGGCGACCAGCTTGGACGCGGTCGGCTCCGGCACCCAGGCGCCGTCGATGGAGCCGGACTTGTAGGCGTCCGGAGTGATCTTGTTGTCGGTGCGGACGACCGAGACGTCACCCTTGCCGCTCTGCGGGTCGACCTTGTAGCCCTGCTCCGCGGCCCAGTTGAGGAACGCGACGTCCTGCGTGTTGCCGAGCTGCGGCGTCGCGATCTTCTTGCCCTTGACGTCCTTCAGGGACTTGATCTTCTTGGGGTTCACCACGAGCTTGACGCCGCCCGAGGCCGAACCGCCGATGATCCGCAGGTTCTTGCCCTCGGACTTCGTGAAGCCGTTGATCGACGGCGAGGGGCCGATCCAGCCGATGTCGATGGAGCCCGAGTTGAGTGCCTCGATCTCGGAGGGACCCGCGTTGAAGATCTGGTACTTCGCGGCGGTGGCGCCGAGCTCCTTCTGGAAGAAGCCCTTCTGGTTGCCGACCAGCGCGGTGGCGTGCGTCAGGTTGCCGAAGTAGCCGATCTTCACGGAGTCGAGACCGTCGATCTTCTTCGACCCGGCGGCGACCTTCGCCTTGGTGTCGTCCTTCGCGTCCGAGCCGTAGCTGCAGGCGGCGAGAGAGAGCAGCGGGAGAGCGGTGGCGAGGGCTATGCCGCGGGTCAGCAGCTTGGAGCGCGTGGAGCGGATGGCAGGCACGGGAGGGTTTCCTCTCGGTGGCCCGGCGGTCACGTTTTCAATCGTGGCCGGGAAGGTCGGCAGGTCTTCGGACGCTCAGGCTGTGGGGGGACGGGGCGCGCAGGCAGTGCGCGTACGTCATCGCGCACATCGCGCGACTCCGCCCTGCCCGCTGCCGAGGGCGCCGCTGCCGACGCGGCCGCCCTCCTTCGCGAACGTGGAGTAGAAGTCGACAGGATTCATGTCAGAAGTCCCAGCCGTCGTCGTCGGACTCGTCCTTGACCGGCTGCGGCGCGGCGAAGGACTCGCCGACCATGCCCGCGGTCAGCGTGGTGCCGTCGGCCGGGTCGATCAGGATGAACGCGCCGGTGCGCCGGGAGTCGGCGTACGCGTCGAGCGGGAGCGGCTCGGCGGTGCGGATCTTGACCCGGCCGATGTCGTTGGCGACCAGCCGGCCCGGGTGCGGGTGCAGCGAGAGGTCGTCCAGGGTCAGCCGGGACGGGATGTCCTTGACGATCGCCTTGACCGTGCGGGTGCCGTGCTTGAGCAGCACCCGGTGGCCGACGGTCAGCGGCTCGTCGGCCACGTGGCAGACGGTCGCCTCGACGTCCTGCGTGGTCGGCGGCGCGTCCTTGCTCGGCACGAGCAGATCGCCGCGCGAGACGTCGATGTCGTCCTCCAGCAGCAGGGTCACCGACTGCGGGGTCCACGCGATGTTGACCGGCTTGCCCAGCAGGTCGATCCCGGCGACCTTCGTGGTGCGTCCGGACGGCAGCACGGTGACGCTGTCGCCGACGCGGAAGGTTCCGGCCGCGATCTGGCCGGCGTAGCCCCGGTAGTCCGGGTGTTCGGCGGTCTGCGGGCGGATCACGTACTGCACGGGCAGCCGCGCGTGGCAGTGCGCCAGGTCGTGGCTGACCGGCACGGTCTCCAGGTGCTCCAGGACGGTCGGGCCGCCGTACCAGTCCATGTTCGCGGAGGGGTCCACCACGTTGTCACCGGCGAGCGCCGAGATCGGGATCGCGGTGATCTCGGGGACGCCCAGTTCGGAGGCGTACGCCGTGAACTCCTCGGCGATGGCCGCGAAGACGGACTCCTTGTACTCGACGAGGTCCATCTTGTTGACGGCGAGGACGACGTGCGGGACGCGCAGCAGCGCGGCGACGGCGGCATGCCGGCGGGTCTGCTCGATGACGCCGTTGCGGGCGTCGACGAGCACGACGGCGAGGTCGGCGGTGGAGGCGCCGGTGACCATGTTGCGCGTGTACTGAACGTGGCCCGGGGTGTCGGCGAGGATGAACCGGCGGCGCGCGGTGGCGAAGTAGCGGTAGGCGACGTCGATGGTGATGCCCTGCTCGCGCTCGGCGCGCAGACCGTCGGTGAGCAGTGCGAGGTCCGGGGTGTCCTGGCCGCGGCTGGCCGAGGCGCGCTCGACGGCCTCCAGCTGGTCCGTGAGGATCGACTTGGAGTCGTGCAGCAGCCGTCCGACGAGCGTGGACTTGCCGTCGTCGACGGAGCCCGCGGTCGCGAAACGCAGCAGGGTGGTCGCCGAGAGCTGTTCGACCGACAGGGGCTCGGTGGGTTCGGTGGTGCTGGTCATGTCTAGAAGTACCCCTCGCGCTTGCGGTCTTCCATCGCGGCCTCGGACATCTTGTCGTCGGCGCGGGTGGCGCCGCGCTCGGTGAGCCGGGACGCGGCGATCTCGGTGATGACGGCGTCCAGCGTGGTCGCGTCCGAGTCGACGGCGCCGGTGCAGGACATGTCACCCACGGTCCGGTAGCGGACCAGCCGCTGCTCGACCGTCTCGCCGTCCTTCGGGCCGCCCCACTCACCGGCGGTCAGCCACATGTTCGACCGCTGGAAGACCTCACGCTCGTGCGCGAAGTAGATGTCGGGGAGTTCGATCCCCTCGCGGGCGATGTACTGCCAGACGTCGAGCTCGGTCCAGTTGGAGAGCGGGAACACGCGGACGTGCTCGCCGGGCGCGTGGCGGCCGTTGTAGAGCTGCCACAGTTCGGGCCGCTGGCGGCGCGGGTCCCACTGGGAGAACTCGTCGCGCAGCGAGAACACCCGCTCCTTGGCGCGGGCCTTCTCCTCGTCGCGGCGTCCGCCGCCGAACACGGCGTCGAAGCGCTCGGACTGGATCTTCTCGGTCAGCGGCAGGGTCTGGAGGGGGTTGCGGGTGCCGTCGGGGCGTTCGCGCAGCACACCGCGGTCGATGTAGTCCTGTACGGAGGCCACATGGAGCCGCAGCCCGTGCTGTTCCACGGTCCGGTCGCGGTACTCGAGGACCTCGGGGAAGTTGTGCCCGGTGTCGACGTGCAGCAGCGTGAAGGGAACCGCGGCGGGAGCGAACGCCTTCAGCGCGAGGTGCAGCATGACGATGGAGTCCTTGCCGCCGGAGAACAGGATCACCGGCCGCTCGAACTCACCCGCCACCTCACGGAAGATGTGGACGGCCTCGGACTCCAGAGCGTCCAGATGCGACAGCGCGTACGGGGTGCTCTCCGTCTCCTCGGAGACACGGGCGGCGGTCGTCATGCGAGACCCCTCTCGGTGAGCAGCGCGTGCAGCGCGGCAGCGGACTCCTGCACGGTCTGGGTGTGCGACTCGATGCGCAGATCGGGCGACTCGGGAGCCTCGTACGGGTCGTCGACACCGGTCAGCCCCGAGATCTCGCCCGCGGCCTGCTTGGCGTACAGCCCCTTCACATCGCGTACGGAGCACACCTCGACCGGGGTCGCCACGTGCACCTCCAGGTAGGGGGTGCCCCCGGCCCGGTGGCGCCCGCGCACGGCCTCGCGGCTGTCCGCGTACGGCGCGATCACCGGGACGAGCGCCTTCACGCCGTTGCGGGCGAGCAGTTCGGCGAGGAAGCCGACGCGCTGCACGTTCGTGTGCCGGTCGGCGCGGCTGAAGCCGAGGCCCGCCGAGAGGAACTCGCGGATCTCGTCGCCGTCGAGGACCTCGACACGGTGGCCCTCCCCGCGCAGCCGGCCGGCCAGTTCGTACGCGATGGTGGTCTTGCCGGCACTCGGCAGACCCGTGAGCCAGACGGTGGCTCCGGTCGTCACTTGCTGCTCCTGGGAAATCGTGGGGTCCGCGGCGGGCGCGGTCGTCGTCGCCGTCGTCGTTGACGTCATCCGTGCAGCCCGCACTCGGTCTTCGAGCGGCCCGCCCAGCGGCCCGCGCGCGCGTCCTCGCCCTCCAGCACCCGGCGGGTGCAGGGCGCGCAGCCGACGGAGGCGTAACCGTCCGTCAGCAGCGGGTTGGTGAGGACCCCGTGCTCGGCGACGTACGCGTCCACGTCGTCCTGCGTCCAGCGGGCGATCGGCGAGATCTTGACCTTCCGCCGCTTCTCGTCCCAGCCGACGACCGGGGTGTTCGCCCGGGTCGGGGACTCGTCGCGGCGCAGCCCGGTCGCCCAGGCGTCGTAAGCGGTCAGGCCCTCTTCGAGCGGCTTGACCTTGCGCAGCGCGCAGCACAGGTCGGGGTCGCGGTCGTGCAGCTTCGGCCCGTGTTCGGCGTCCTGCTCGGCCACGCTCCGACGCGGCGTGAGGGTGATGACGTTGACGTCCATCACCGCCTCGACCGCGTCGCGGGTGCCGATGGTCTCCGGGAAGTGGTAGCCGGTGTCGAGGAACACCACGTCCACGCCGGGCTTGGCGTGCGAGGCGAGGTGCGCGACGACCGCGTCCTCCATGGACGAGGTCACGCAGAACTTCTCGCCGAACGTGTCCACCGCCCAGCGCAGGATCTCCAGCGCGGACGCGTCCTCCAGGTCGCGCCCCGCCCGCTCGGCCAGGCTCTTCAAGTCCTCGCCCGTACGCTCTTCCTGAATGGCCGTCATATCTCCGCCCCTCCACGCTCTTCCCGCCGAACGCCCCGGGACAGCAGTCCGAGGAACTTCAGCTGGAAGGCTCGGTTGCACGCCGCGCATTCCCACGCGCCGTGACCTTCCTCGCTGGGTCGCAGGTCTTCGTCTCCGCAGTACGGGCAGTAGAACGGCGCGGCACGCTCGCTCACGACAGCGCCTCCTCGGAGGCGCGCGAGGCCCAGGTGGCGAAGCGCTCGCCGTCCTCGCGCTCCGCCTGGAAACGCTTGAGGACCCGCTCGATGTAGTCGGGCAGCTCGTCCGAAGTGACCTTCAGACCACGGACCTTGCGGCCGAATCCGGCTTCCAGGCCGAGCGCGCCGCCCAGGTGCACCTGGTATCCCTCGACCTGCTCGCCGTTCTCGTCGAGGACCAACTGGCCCTTGAGACCGATGTCCGCGACCTGGATACGGGCGCAGGCGTTCGGGCAGCCGTTGATGTTGATGGTGAGGGGCTCTTCGAACTCGGGGATGCGGCGCTCGAGTTCGTCGATCAGGGAGGCACCGCGCGCCTTGGTCTCGACGATCGCGAGCTTGCAGTACTCGATGCCGGTGCAGGCCATCGTGCCGCGCCGGAAGGTGGAGGGCCTGGCGGTCAGGTCGAGCGCCTCCAGTCCCTCGACGAGCGAGTCGATCCGCGTCTCGTCCACGTCGAGCACGATCATCTTCTGCTCGACGGTGGTGCGCAGCCGGCCCGAACCGTGCGCCTCGGCCAGCTCGGCGATCTTCGTCAGGGTCGCGCCGTCGATACGGCCGACACGCGGGGCGAAGCCGACGTAGTACCGGCCGTCCTGCTGCCGGTGGACACCGACGTGGTCGCGCCAGCGGGCGACCGGCTGGTCGGGGGCGGGGCCGTCGACCAGCTCGCGCTTCAGGTACTCGTCCTCCAGGACCTGGCGGAACTTCTCGACGCCCCAGTCGGCGACCAGGAACTTCAGGCGGGCGCGGGTGCGCAGCCGCCGGTAGCCGTAGTCCCGGAAGATCGAGAGGACGCCGATGTGGACGTCCGCGACCTCGTCGAGCGGGACCCAGGCGCCGAGACGCTGGCCGATCTTCGGGTTGGTGGAGAGGCCGCCGCCGACCCAGAGGTCGAAACCGGGGCCGTGCTCCGGGTGGTTGACGCCGACGAAGGCGACGTCGTTGATCTCGTGCGCCACGTCCAGCAGCGGCGAGCCGGAGATCGCGGTCTTGAACTTGCGGGGCAGGTTCGAGAAGTCCTTGTTGCCGACGACCCGGCGGTGGATCTCGTCGATGGCCGGGGTGCCGTCGATGATCTCGTCCTCGGCGATACCGGCGACGGGCGAGCCGAGGATGACGCGGGGCGTGTCACCGCAGGCCTCGGTCGTGGACAGGCCCACGGCCTCCAGACGCTCCCAGATCTCCGGGACGTCCTCGATGCGGATCCAGTGGTACTGGACGTTCTGACGGTCGGTGAGGTCGGCGGTGCCGCGCGCGAACTCCTGCGAGATCTCGCCGATCACGCGCAGCTGCTCGGTGGTCAGCCGGCCGCCGTCGATCCGGACGCGCAGCATGAAGAACTTGTCGTCCAGCTCCTCCGGCTCCAGGATCGCGGTCTTGCCGCCGTCGATCCCGGGCTTGCGCTGGGTGTAGAGACCCCACCAGCGCATCCGGCCGCGCAGGTCGTTGGGGTCGATCGAGTCGAAGCCCCGCTTCGAGTAGACCGTCTCAATGCGTGTCCGCACGTTGAGACCGTCGTCGTCCTTCTTGAACTGCTCGTTGCCGTTGAGCGGGGTGAAGTGACCTACGGCCCACTGACCCTCGCCGCGGTGACGGCTCACCTTGCGGCGGGGCGCGGCGGCGGGATTCTGCGGGGTGGCGGCCATGGTTGATACGTCCTTCGAGACTGCGGGACAGGTCTGACTGCGGCTCTGACCTGCGCATACGGGTGCATACGGAAGAATGGGCGCAGCACTGCGCAAGGGTCGCAAAAAAGGGGGAGAGTCGGCGCTGCTGGGCTGGGTCAGCTCGCCGGACAGATGGCGCTGGACATGCGGCCGAGGTCGACGTGCCGCCGACTCACCAAGGCAATTCCAGTTCCAGACATGACGGAAGCCTGTCATGGGGATCTCCGGGCAGTCCACCGTCATCCATCATGTGGACACCCTGGTCCCGAATGGTGAGACATCCGCGTTGTCGATCACATGACCGGCCCTCCCGCGGTGCCGCGAGGAGGGCCGGAAGGCCGCGGTCTGCGCGGCCCGGAGCTGGTCAGACGGCGTGCGCCCCCGGCCACGGGCCCGGGGTGGCGACCTCCGCCTCCTCCTCGACCGAGGTGTCGAAAAGCTTGAAGCCGCGGCGCAGGTAGTTGTCCATCGCGTGCTCCCCGTCCTTGCTGCAGGTGTGCAGCCAGACACGCTTCGTCTCGGCCCGCCCCGGCCAGCGTCCGGCCAGGTCCCAGGCGCGCGCGGCACCGTACGAGAGGAGGTGTCCGCCGATCCGGCGCCCGCGGAACGCGGGGATGAGCCCGAAGTAGGCGATCTCCACGGCCCCGTCGTCCTGTGCGCCGAGCTCGACATAGCCCGCGGGCGTCCCGCGGTCGTAGGCGACCCAGGTCTCCGTGCCCGGCTGGGCGAGGGTCTCGTCCCACTGCGCGTACGTCCAGGGGAGCCGGTCCGTCCAGCGGATGTCCCCGCCGACCGAGGCGTACAGGAAACGGCTGAACTCGGGCGAGGGGACCTCGGCGCGGACGATCCGCAGATTGCCGTCGGGCGCGCTCGCGGGGAGCAGGTCGGTCGGGGCCGTCTGCTCCAGGGACCAGGTGGTCACACTGACGTTGCTCATGACCGCCAGGGAATCACGGCCGCGGGCGCCCCTCCAAAAAGTGTCCGCAGGCCGGCCGCTGTCCGCAGACGCAGGTCGGGCCGCCTTCCGGGGACGGAGGCCGCGCTGCGCCGGTGGCGCAGCCGGGTCGCTGTCCGAGCGAGCCGTCGACCCAGGACAGCCCGCCGTCGAGCGAGCCGTCGACCGACGACAGCCCGCTATCCGAGGGAGCCGTCGACCGACGACAGCGGCACCGCGTAGAGCGCCCGCCGGTCCGCCGCGGCGGTGAGTGTCCACAGCTCGCCGGTCCGCTGCCAGTAGGAGAGGGATCCGGAACCGAGGCCCCAGCAGGCGTGCGACTGGTCCGCGGTGCACGTGGCCGCCTCGGCGCCGCTGCCGCTCTGCCGCCACAGGGAGCCGTGCTGGGTGCGGCTGTCGGACGGCCGCCCGATGTACCACTGGGCCTCGCGGGCGCCGCCGGACCGGTGCGAGACGGCGCCGGAGATCCCGGAGCCCCTGGTCGTGTAGGCCTCGACCGCGTTCACATGCCCCTGGGCGTCGGCGAGCAGTCCCGTGCGGTACGCGGCGGTGCTGAACGCGTACCGCCAGATGCGGGTCCGCTCCGAGTGGTCGCTCGCGGCCTCGGTCGCGACCAGGCTGTCCGGAGTGGTCGTACGGTCCAGGGAGAGCGAGCCGAAACAGGGGACCGTGTGGTCGCGGTCGCGACCGCGTGCGCACGCGCCGCCCTCCGGGTCGTACGAGCCGATGGCGGGCAGCACGTACTGGTAGCCCGCGGCCGAGTAGCCGTGGCCCACCCGGCCCACGGCGCCGCTGTCCACGTCGGCCCGCAGCAGCCGGTGCAGGTCGAAGACGAGCAGGCCCTCGCCGTGCTCCGCGGTGACGATCAGCTTGTCCTGGTACCAGACCATGCCGCCGAGGCCCGTGTGGACGGCCGCGAAGTCCTTGCCCCCGGCGCGCGGGGCGACCAGCAGGACCCAGCGGTAGCTCAGGGCGTCCGGGTCGGTCGCGTCGACGAAGGCGATCTTGGCCAGGCCCTCGTCCCGGGCCGGTGCGGTCGCCTGCCCGTCGCGGTGCGTCCAGCCGGCCAGGATCACCTGGTGCGTGCCCCACAGGCCGTCGTCGTCGGCGTCACCGGAGGTGGTCACGGAACGCGGCTGCCACTGCGCGGTCCGCGCGTCGGCGTCCTCCCAGCAGTACGCGCGGGTGGCCGTCGGCTCGACGGGCAGCGCGGCCCGCTCGTCCCCCGTGCAGTCGGCGGTGTTCCGCATCGAGCGGTCGGCGTCGCGCAGGACTCCGTCGACGCCGACATTGCCGCCCATGTTCCCGCTGAGCGTGTCGAGCGCGTCCCGGGAGGCGAGGTTCTCGTGGAGTCGCAGCTGCTGCGTGGCGGAGCCCGCGCGGAGCGCGGTGAGCCCGCCGGGACTGTTGGCTCCGGTGGCCTGCGAGGTGCTGATCAGGGTGGCGGCCGCGGTGAGCGCGAGCGCGGTTCCGGCCAGGGTGGCGCGCAGCGCCTGTCCCCTTCTCCGACGACGATGCCTGCCGCGCTGCTTCATGCGTCCTCCCGAATAGGCCAACTGCCTCCCCCGCCGAGGGCGTTGACGGAGAGACGGGTGGGGTGGCCTGTGAAGTGGATGCTACGGCAGAGACCTCCGGGCCAGGACAAAGACCGCGGAAGACGCTCACGAAATACGCTCGCTTCACCCCTCATCGCGTTCAGGACGGTGCCGGTTCGGCCGGTGTCCGTGCTCCGAGCACCGCGGGCGCCGTCGAGTGCGGCAGCAGGTCCCGGGGGTCCACCGGCAGCAGCACCTCGACCTCCACCTCCTCGCGGAAGCGGTACGGCCGGTGGTCGAGGAGTCCGATGAGCCGGCGGCGTACGCGGGACAGTTCGGCACGGACCGTGACCGTGCGGGTCGGATCGCCGAAGAGGTCGACCGCGAGCTGGGCGGCGCTGCGTCCCTGCCGGTGCACGGCGAGGACGTAGAGCAGTTCGGCGTGGCGCGGGCTGAGGTCCTGGGCCCAACTGCCCGCAGTGCCCGAGACGGTGACGTGCGGCCGCCGGGGTTCGACCAGGTCGAGGACCACCCGGCCCGCGCTCCCCGTGTCGCCGGCGCCGGTGACACGCAGCAGCCATCCGCCGGGCATCGGCTCGGCGACGCACATCCCGAGGGAGGGCAGCCAGCTCCGGCCCGCGCCGAAGGAGTCGGGCAGCGGGACGCGGTCCACGGGCGGCATTCCGGTGACGGCGGCGAGCCAGCCGTGGGTGTCCACCACGAGCGCCGGGCCGTCCAGCCGGCACAGCAGGGGGGCGGCCACCGCGCGCAGCCGTTCGATGGCCGTCAGATGCGTGGCGCGCAGTTCGCTTTCGGCCAGTCTTGACACCGAGTCGACGAGGGCGAGCGTCGCGGGATGGAACGTGCTGTCCGGGCCGCTCACGTCGATGATCCCGAGCAGCCGCCCGTCGCGCGGGTCGCGCACGGGGGCGGCGGCGCACGTCCAGTCGTGCAGGGTGCGCACGAAGTGCTCGGCCGAGTGCACCTGGACCGGGGCGCCCGCCGACAGGGCGGTTCCGATGGCGTTGGTGCCGGTGGTGTCCTCGCTCCAGGCGGCGCCTTCCTCCAGGCAGATGGCGTCGGCGCGGCGCAGCACCCCCGGGTTGCCCTCGCGCCACAGCACCCGGCCCTCGGGGTCGGTGACCACCATGATCTGCAAGGAGGCGTCGGCGACCGCCGCGAGTCCGCCGTGCAGGGTCGGCATCACGGCGGCGAGCGCGGTCGACGTCCGCCGGTGTTCGAGTTCGTCCGTCTGTAACAGGATGCTGTCCGTTCCCTGTTCGGGATCGATGCCGAAACGTTTCGCTCGCTGCCATGACCGGCCGATCACCGGACGGGGGGCGATCAGGCCGCGTTCGCCCTTGACCGACGCGGCCCAGGTCTCCTTCAGGTGCCCCGCCGTTACGGACGCGTCCGGTGGGGCGAAACGGGCGGGGTTGAACGATGTGATCTTCACAGGGCACTCCCGAAACCAGGACCTCGTACGGGCCGCGACCCCGCCGTCATCTCACATCGTGCCTGCTCTCGGCCGGGTCCGCCGGGCCTTCGCGCAAGGTGCACAAAGGAATGCAACGGTCTGCAACTCTCGCCAACGGTCACAAGGTTCCTTGAAACTGACAGCGATGCCGCCTGTGCGGTGTCCTAGCTCCTCAACGGGGCCAGCGGCGGGGGTGGTGCCGTGTCGGCGCAGCACCACCCCCGCTCCAGCGCCTCCGTCAGGCCACCGGCCGGGCCCGCTCCACCACCGTGGCCAGATCCAGACTGTGCGGCAGCGTGCCGAACGCCGTGCCCCAGTCACCGCCCAGCCGTGAGGCGCAGAACGCGTCGGCGACCTCCGGGGGCGCGTACCGCACGAGCAGTGAACCCTGGAGCACCAGCGCGATCCGCTCGACCAGACGGCGGGCACGGGCCTCGATACCGTCCAGGTCGGCGAGTTCGGTCAGCAGGTTCTTGATGGCCCCGTCCAGCCGGTGGTCGGCGCCGCGGGCCTGGCCCACCTCCCGCAGATACGCGTCCAGGGCCCCCGGCTCCCGCTGTAGCGCGCGCAGGACGTCCAGCGCCTGCACATTGCCGGCGCCCTCCCAGATGGAGTTGAGCGGCGACTCGCGCAGCAGCCGCGGCATGCCCGACTCCTCGACGTAGCCGTTGCCGCCCAGGCACTCCAGCGCCTCCACCGCGACCGGCGTACACCGCTTGGTCACCCAGTACTTCGCGGCCGGCACCGCGAGCCGCAGGAACGCCCGCTCCTGCTCGCTCCCGTCGTCGTACGCCGCGGCCAGCCGCATCGCCAGGGTGGTGGCCGCCTCCGACTCCAGCGCCAGATCGGCGAGGACGTTGCGCATCAGCGGCTTGTCGAGAAGCCGGCCGCCGAACGCCTCGCGATAGGTGGAGTGGTGGATCGCCTGCGCGACGGCCTGCCGCATCAGCGAGGCCGAACCGAGCACACAGTCCAGCCGGGTCGCCGCGACCATCTCGATGATGGTGCGCACCCCGCGCCCCTCGTCGCCCACCCGGCGCGCCCAGGTCCCGTCGAACTCGACCTCGCTCGACGCGTTGGACCGGTTGCCGAGCTTGTCCTTGAGCCGCTGGACACGGAAGACGTTCCGGGTGCCGTCCTCCAGGACCCGCGGCACCAGGAAGCAGGTCAGTCCGCCCGGAGCCTGCGCCAGCACGAGGAAACCGTCCGACATCGGCGCCGAGCAGAACCACTTGTGCCCCGTCAGTGCGTACGTCCCGTCCTCGGCGAGCGGTCGCGCCTCGGTCGTGTTGGCGCGTACGTCGCTGCCGCCCTGCTTCTCGGTCATGCCCATACCGAAGAGCACGCCGGCCTTCTGGGACGCCGGCCGCAGTTCCTGGTCGTAGACCGTGGACGTCAGCCGGGGCACCCACTCGGCGGCGAGCGCCGGGTCGGTGCGCAGCGCGGGCACCGCCGCGTGGGTCATCGACAGCGGGCAGCCGTTGCCCGCCTCGGCCTGCGTCCAGACGACGAAACCGGCCGCGCGCCTGAGGTGTCCGCCGGGCCGGGTCCAGGCCGAGGTCAGCCCCGCCGACACACCCTTGCCGAGGAGGCGGTGCCAGGACGGGTGGAAGTCGACCTCGTCGATCCGGTTGCCGTAGCGGTCGTGGGTGCGCAGCTTCGGCGGGTTCTCGTTGGCCAGCGCACCCCACTCCTGGACCTGGGCGGAACCGGTCGTCCGGCCGAGCGACGACAGTTCCTCGCGCGCCTCCTCGAGGAGTTCGGGATCGAGATGCCGGTCGACCGCCTCGGCGAGGGCCCGGTCGGCGGCGAATACGTCATATCCGACCAGGGGCGGAGCCTGGTTGGTCACGGTGTGGGTGCTGGCTGCCATCCCCTGATCCTCGCAGGGAATCCCGGCCTTCAGGCCGGGCGGGAACGCGATCCTTGGCCCGGAGGCGCGGAGCGCCGGAGTTCTCTGCGCTGCGGGGTGACGATCGGACCGGCCGCTTCTGGTTCTCGACGTGGTCCTGGGCGATGGCCGCCGGTGCGCCGCCGCGGGATCCCGCGAAGTACGACGGGACCGGAACACGGACCGCGTGCCGGTCCGGTTGATCCGGCCGGTGCACGAGCGGGTGGACGTGATCGCCTTCACCGCCGACCTCGTGCGGCTTGGCGCCGAAGCTCTCGCACACGTCCCGCACGATCGCCTCGCGGCGCCTCAGCATCTCACCGTCGAAGATCTCACGCCGGTAGCCAATGCGGGCGCACCGCCGAGGAGAACCGGCCCGCACGGGGAAAGCTCCACCGTGTCGCCTGCGGCCACACCGCACGCCGACACGGTCGGAGCCATCGACGTTCTACGGGCCGGGCTGGTCCGTCGCGACGCCGACCTGGTGTAACGAGAAGCCCCCCGGCTTCAACCGGGGGAGGAGTCACACCGCTACCGTAAGGGCGTGCACCAGGCAAAAGAAACAGCTGAACGGCCGCGCTCGGGCCGCTTTCACCGCGCTCGCGCGCTCTACCGGAACGTCTCCAAGCGCAGGACCGCCTGGCTGCTGATCAAGGACACCGTCAACTCGTGCATGGAGTACCGGATCCTGGGGCTGGCGGCCGAGGCCGCCTTCTTCACGCTCCTGTCCGTGCCGCCGCTGCTGCTGAGCATGGTCGGGCTGCTCGGATACGTGGACGCCTGGACCGGCGCCGACACCATCGCCAGCGTGGAGTCCAACATCCTGGACGCGTCCCGCAGGGTGCTGACGCAGAAGGGCGTGCACCAGATCGCCGAGCCGATCCTGCACGACGTGATGAAGGGCGGCCGGCCCGACATCATCTCCCTCGGCTTCCTGTTCGCCCTGTGGTCGGGCTCGCGCGCGGTCAACGTCTTCGTCGACACCATCACCGTGATGTACGGCCTCGACGGCACCCGGGGCATCGTGAAGACCCGGATGATGTCGTTCCTGCTGTTCATCGTGGCCCTGCTGATCGGCTCGGTCCTGCTCCCGCTGATGGTGGCGGGCCCGGACGCCGTGGTGCACGTCGTGCCGTGGTCGACGACCGTCGTGCAGGTCCTGTACTGGCCGGTCGTCATCGTCCTGTCGGTGGCCTTCCTGACGACGCTCTACCACGTGTCCGTCCCGGTGCGTTCTCCCTGGGTCGAGGACGTGCCGGGCGCCCTGGTCGCCCTCGCCATGTGGGTGCTCGGCAGCTTCCTGCTCCGCATCTATCTGACCAACGCCATCGAGGGCCCCACCATCTACGGCTCGCTCGCCGCGCCGGTCGCCGTCCTGCTGTGGATCGGTGTCGCCGCCTTCGCCGTCCTGGTGGGCGCGGCCGTCAACGCCGCCATCGACCGGGTCTGGCCGGCCGCCGCCACCGCCGCGGCCCGTGCCGCCAACGAGCGGCTGCGCGAGGCCCAGGCCGCCGAGTACGTGGCTCGCGTCGCCGCGCACCGCTCCTACGACGCCGATCCCGACGACCCCGACATGCCCTCCGAGTTCCCGGAACGCTGGTCGCGCTTCCTGCCCCCGGAGGACGTGACGTCCCGCCTGCGCACGCACGCCAAGAACACCCACCACACCCCCCGCGCCCACAAGAACGGCGAGGAGCACCCCCCGGAGGTGTGAGCCCGTCCCGCACGGCTGACGTCTCGCACGGCTGACCGGGCGTTCCATCGGCAGAGGGGCGAGCGCGGCGCCGGCCGAGGGGCCGGGCTGAGAGGCTGCCGGACGCCGTCCGAGAGCCGCGGGTCCGTCGGGCCGGGGGATCGCGTCCGACGCCGCCCGGGAGGACCTTCACGGCCTTCAGGACCCTCGCCGCGGAGATGGTGCGCGACCAGACCGGCCAGGAGCTGGTCCTGGACCGGCTCCTCGACCCGCTGACGATCACCGCCCGGCGGGCCTGGTTCTCCCGCCCCGAGGCCGTGGCGCCCGGCTGGTACCGGCCCTCGCCCGCCGTACGTTCCACGGCAGCGCCTTCGCGCCGTCGAACACATTCGAACGGGTGTACGGTGTGGGCCCCCCGGAGTGCCGGGCTCGCCCGGCGTAGCCTGGCGTCCATGTACGCGGAACGGGCGTCCCGGCTACGGGGCGCGGTCGTGTGGAGCCGCGACCTGCCCGGCCCGGCGCCCGGTCCTGGGTCTGGTCCCGGGTTCGGAGGCGAGTCCGGGGTCGCTCGGGGAGTGGTCCTTCCGGACGGCTGCATGGATCTGCTGTGGACCGAGGGGCGGCTGTTGGTCGCCGGTCCCGACACGCGGTCCTTCGTTCCGGACGGGGTGCCCGGCGGCTGGGCGGGCGTCCGTTTCTTCCCCGGCACCGCGCCCGCGTACCTGGGCGTACCGGCGAACGAACTCCGTGACCGGCGCGTGGAGTCGAGTGACCTGTGGCCCGCATCCGAGGTGCGCCGTCTCATCGCGCGGATCGACGCGGCCGCCGACCCCGTGGACGCGCTCGAAGAGGTCGCGCTGCTCCGGGCGGCCGACGCCGAGCCCCCCGATCCGCTGCTCCGGGAGGTGGTGGCCGCGCTGGACGCGGGCCGCCCGGTCGCCGAGACCGCTGACCGACTGGGCCTGGGAGCAAGGCGGTTGCATCGCCGCTCACTCACGGCCTTCGGCTACGGGCCCAAGACCCTGGCCCGCGTCCTGCGACTGCGACGGGCGCTCGCCCTCGCCCGCGACGGGGTGCCCTTCGCGGAGACCGCCCTCCGGGCCGGTTTCGCGGACCAGGCCCATCTGGCGCGAGACGTAAGGGAGTTGGCGGGCGCGACGCTCGGTGAACTGGTCGGCAACCGGTAGGGAGCCGGACTGCTGTGCCGGACTACTGTGCCGGACTACTGTGCCGGGTCCCGCTCCCCGGGCAGACGGGCGAACAGGTCGACGCCGTTGCCGTCCGGGTCGTGCACGACGGCGTACCGCATGCCCCAGAAGGCGTCCCAGGGCTTGAGTTCGCCGTGGTGGCCGGCGGCGACGAGCTCCTCGTACACGGAGTCGACCTCGGCGGGGCTGTCGCAGAGGAACGCGAGCGACACCCTGCCGCCGCCGCTCGGGGGCTGCCACCCGGCGTGGAACGACCGGATGGTCTCCTCCGTGTCCAGCGCGAGGCGCGGACCGCCGGGCAGCTCGGCCTCGACGTGCGGCTCGTTCTCGGCGCCCTCGGGGAAGACGAGCCCGAGACGGCGGTAGAACGCGAGGGAGGCGGCCATGTCGGAGACCGCCAGGCCGATCAGATCGAATCGTGGAGTCATGCGGTCACCGTAGGCGGGCGAGGCCCGCCCGGTCTTGAACGAATCGGACACCTTGCACTCACCGTGTCCGCCCGGCCTGCCTTGGCCGCCCGGGCCGTTCGACGCCCTTGCCTCGCGCGGAGTGCCCCTGCCTGGCCTGCCGCCTGGCCGCCCGCCGTGCCCTGCCGCCCGAACCGGCTGCCCGCCTGCCAGGCCCAGGCCTGCCGCCTGCCGTGACCACCCCGCCAGCCTCGCCAGCCTCGCCAGCCTCGCCAGCCCGCCCGTGCGCCCCGCCTGCCCGGCGGCCGTTCCCCGTACCGCCGGGGGCAGGGGCCGCCCTAGGCTCCGGGCATGGTCTTTCGCGTTCTCGTGTACACCCGTACGACCGGCTACCGGCACGACTCCATTCCGGCCGCCGTCGCGGCCGTGCGCGCCCTCGGTGACGCGTACGGTTTCGCGGCCGACGCCACCGAGGATCCCGCGGTCTTCGAGGCGCCCCTCGACCCGTACGCGGCGGTCCTGTTCCTGTCGACGAGCGGCGACGTCCTGACGCCGCCGGGCCGCGACCGGCTCGCGGCCTACGTCGAGGGCGGCGGCGGCTTCGTCGGGGTGCACTCCGCCGCCTGCACGGAGTACGACTGGCCCCACTACGGCGGCCTGCTCGGCGCCCGCTTCGACCGGCACCCGGACCTCCAGCCGGGCAGGGTCCTCGTCGAGGACCACGGACATCCCGCGACCCAGCACCTGCCGCCCGTCTGGGAGTTCACGGACGAGTGGTACGACTTCCGCTCCAGCCCGCGAGGTTCGGTGCGCGTGCTCGCCTCCGCCGACGAATCCTCCTACGAGGGCGGGGGGATGGGCGACGACCACCCCCTGGTGTGGTGCAGGGAACAGGGCGCGGGCCGGGTCTTCTACACCGCGCTCGGACATGAGGCACGGGCGTACGAGGACCCTGGCTTCCGCGGACATCTGCTCGGCGGCATCCGCTGGGCGGCGCGGAGGCCCTCGGCCGCCGGTCCTGAGCCGACGCGCTGAAACGCGCCGCCCAGTGCTACCGGTCGGCCCGGACCCGGCGCGAAGGCCGGAGCCGCACGGCTCCGTACGGCTCCGCACGGCGATATCGGCCGAACAGGGGACATCCGAAGGAATACCGGGAAGTGATGTGGTGCTCTGATCTTTACGACGCGCGACGGTGAGGAGCTGGTCCCGGATGGCGGTGGACACGGTGGATCCGGTGGCGGAGGCGAAGGACCCGGTGGTCGCCACCCCGTACGGAGCGGTGCGCGGCCGGTACGAGAGCGGGATCGCGGTCTTCCGGGGCATCCCGTACGCGGCCCCGCCCTTCGGCCCCCGCCGCTTCCGCCCGCCCGTGCCGCCCGAACCCTGGGACGGCGTCCGGGAGGCCGGCGCGTTCGGGCCGACGCCGCCGAAGCCGCCGTACTCCGAAGCGTTCGCCCGGCTCCTCGGCGACCCCGTCGTGCCCGGCGACGACTGCCTCAACCTGAACGTGTGGACTCCGGAGCCGGACCCCGGCGCCCGGCTCCCCGTCATGGTGTGGATCCACGGCGGAGCCCTGACGCGCGGTTCCTCGGCCGTGCCCGTGTACGACGGGCGTGCCTTCGCCCGCGACGGCGTCGTCTTCGTGTCCGTCAACTACCGTCTGGGAGTGGAGGGTTACGGCCTCTTCCCGGACGCCCCCGCCAACCCCGGGCTGCGCGACCAGCTCGCCGCGCTGGAGTGGGTGCGGGAGTCCGTCGCCCGGTTCGGCGGCGACCCCGACCGGGTGACCGTCTTCGGCGAGTCCGCCGGAGCCATCAGCATCGGCGCGCTGCTCGCGAGCCCGCGCGCCCAGGGCCTGTTCCACCGGGCTGTGCTGCAGAGTGGGCCGCCCGAGGCGAGCGACCGCGACAAGGTGCGCCGGATGGTGCGCAGGATGGCCACCCGGCTGAGGATCCCCGCGACGGCGGAGGCGTTCGCCGCCGTCGACCGCGACCTGCTCCTGCGCACCCAGGCCGACGTGGGCAGACTCAGCAGTCCGGTGCTCGGCGGCCCCGCCTTCGGCATCGTCGTCGACGGCGACCTCGTGCCGCGCGACCCGCTGGAGGCCCTTGTCGAGGGCGCCGCGCCCGACGTCGGCCTTCTGCTCGGCTGGACCCGCGACGAGTACCGGCTGTGGCTCGTACCTGGCGGGCTCCTGGAACGCGTCGACCGGCTCGGCCCGGTCGCCCTGGCCGGTGCGATGGCCCGCTGCCACTGCGGCCACGAGGTGCCCCGCGGCTACCGCGCCATCCACTCGGAAGGCGGCACCGCCGATCTCGTCGGGCAGATGATCACCGATCATCTCCTGCGGGTCCCGCTGCACCGCCTCGCCGACGCGCGCAGCGGCCGGCCCACCGCGTCCCTCGACGCGGACGTCCCCGGCGTGGGCCGGGCCTCCGCGCATGTCTACGAGTTCGCCTGGCCGTCCAACGTGCCCGACCTCGGTGCCTGCCACGCCCTGGAGCTGGGCTTCGTCTTCGACACCGCAGGCACCCCGGATGCGGCGAAGCTCGCGGGCGAGGGCGCCCCGCAGGAGCTGGCGGACGCCATGCACGGCGCGTGGGTGCGGTTCGCGGTCGACGGCGACCCGGGGTGGGCCGCCTGGGACGATTCCCACCCGGTGCGGATCTTCGGCGCCGGTGACCCGCACACCGTGCACGGCCCGCGCGACCGCGAACTCGCCCTGTGGGAAGCCGAATCGGCCAGAGCCGCGACCAAGCCCGTGACAAGGCCCACCGACAAGCCGTTGATCAAGCCAGCCGATGAGCCCGCCGACGGGTCCGCCGACAAGCCCGCGGACCACCCGGCCGGTTCGGCGGAGGGCCCGCCCACGTCCGGCCGTCCCGTTGACGCGTCCGCGCGCATCGCGACACCGCTGTCGGCCGTACGACGCTTCCGTCGCTCGGGCGGCGCCGGGCGGACGTGAGTCGGGCCGCGGTCCAGGGCGGCGCCGAGTCCGGGGCCGTGAGCCGAGGGTGCCCAGAGTCCCGGGGCTGGGGGGTGGGCGCCGCCCTGACGCGGGCTGCCCTGGGGCGGGCGGGCTCGGACGGCCGGGTACGCGTCACGCGCGGGCTTCCCGGCGCGGACAGGCCGGGATCAGGTGACCGCCCGCATGGTGCCTTCCGGTGCGAGCCGGAGTGCGGCGCCCGAAACCCGGGGGTGCCGCGCGGGCCTACGCGGCCCGCAGTGTCGCCGTGATCCCCGTGATCGCCTCCGGGCCCACCCGGCAGCACCCGCCGATCAGCCGGGCCCCGGCCCGCTCCCACCCGCCGACCTGCGCGGCCGTGAACGTGGAACCGCCGGTCCAGGCGCGGGCCCGGGAGTCCCACGCCTCGCCGCTGTTCGGATAGACCACGACCGGCTTTCCGGTCACGCGCGCGGCCGTGGCGACCGCCGCGTCGACGTCCTCGGGGGCGCAGCAGTTGACCCCGACCGCGATGACCCCGTCCGCCTCGGCGGCCAGACCGAAGGCCTCCTCCAGCGGCTGCCCGGCCCGCGTGCGGTCACCGGCCACGCTGTACGACAGCCACGCCGGTACGCCGAGTCCGCGCACCCCCCGCAGCAGCGCCTGGGCCTCGTCCGTGTCCGGGACCGTCTCCAGGGCCAGCACGTCGGGCGCGGCGGCGGCCAGCACCTCCAGACGCGGCCGGTGGAACCGCTCCAGTTCCGCGACGCTCAGCCCGTACCGCCCCCGGTACTCCGAACCGTCCGCGAGCATCGCCCCGTACGGGCCCACCGACGCGGCGACCCACAACGGTCGCGCGACGCCCTTCGCGTGCGCGCGCCGGGCGGACTCGCGCGCCAACTCGACGCTCAGGCCGAGCAGTTCGGCCACCCGCTCGTGCGGGATGCCGCGTCGGGCGAACCCGTCGAACGTCGCCTGGTAGCTGGAGGTGATCGCCACGTCCGCGCCCGCCTCGTAGTAGGCGAGATGCGCCTCGACGATCGCCTCGGGCAGGTCCGTGAGCAGCCGCGCGGACCACAGTTCGTCGCTCAGGTCGTGTCCGGCCGCTTCGAGCTGGTTGGACATGCCTCCGTCGAGTACGACCGTGCCGGAGGACAGCGCGGCGGCGAGGGTGAGGGTGTTGTCGCTGGCCATGCCACGACGCTAGCCGATCCGGGGCGACGCGCCCGGCACGGTCCACCTGCCGAACGGCCGTCCCGCTGAGTGAGACACAGGGGGCTTGCCCTGCCCGGCGGCGGGAGTCGCGGGCGGCCGACGGCGCTCGCGTCTCCGGCGACCGGTGTCACTCATACCGCTCGTACCACTCCTGCCGCTCGCGGCGCCGGGGCCGCGACAACCCGCTGACCGCGGTCCGCTGACGTTCGGACCGCCGGACCGCCGGACCGCCGGACGACCGGACCGCCGGACGACCGGACCGCCGGACGACCGGACGGCCGGACGGCTGGACCGCCGGTGACCGAGGCTTGATCCTGACGGCTCCCGGTCTCCTCCGGCCCGGCCCCTGGCAGGATCAGGTGACATGGAGTTCTCCGAAGTGGTCCGTCGCCGTCGCATGATCCGGCACTACTCCGACAAACCGCTGACCCCCGAGGCGGTGGAGAGAATCCTCGCCTCCGCGCTGCGGGCTCCGTCGGCCGGCTTCTCCCAGGGCTGGGCGTTCCTCGCGCTCACCGACCCCGCCGACCGCGCCCGGTTCTGGCCGTTCGTCCCCATCCGCGCCGAGCGGACGCCCACCATGCGGAACGCCCCGCTGGTCGTCGTGCCGCTCGCCCACAAGGCGGCCTACCTGGAGCGTTACGCCGAGCCGGACAAGGGCTGGGGGGACCGCGCGGAGGCCCGCTGGCCCGCCCCGTACTGGTACATCGACACGGGGATGGCCGCCCTCATGATGCTGCTCAGCGCGGTGGACGAAGGACTCGACGCCTGCTTCTTCGGGATCATGCCCGAGCATCTGGATCCGTTCCGTACCGAGTTCGGGGTCCCCGAGGAGTACGCGCCGATCGGCGGCATCACGGTCGGCTACCGGTCGGACGACGTTCCCGAGCAGGGCTCCCGTATCGCGGAACGCCGGCGCGGAGTCGCCGAGGTCGTCCACCGGGGGCACTGGGGCCTGCACAGTTGAAACAGCCGCACACCTGCACACCTGAGCAGCTGAACCACTGACGAGGCACCGGGCCGGTCTCTAGCCTGGACGCATGCTGCGTGACATGTTCGACGAGGTCGCCGAGCTCTACGACAGTGCCCGCCCCGGCTACCCGCCCACCCTGGTCGAGGCCCTGATCACCGGGGCGGGGGTGTCCCCTGGCGGGCACGTCCTGGAGGTGGGCCCGGGAACGGGACAGCTGACCGTGCCGCTGGCCCGCGCGGGACTGCGGATCACCGCGGTCGAACTGGGTCCTTCGCTGGCGGCGGTGGCCCGGCGCAACCTGCGTCCGTTCCCGGACGCGGGCGTCGAGGTCGCCGCCTTCGAGGAGTGGAGCCCCCCGTCCGGCCACCGGTTCGAGCTGGCGGTCAGCGCCACCGCCTTCCACTGGATCGACCCCGCGGTCCGCGTGCCCAGGATGGCCGCCGCCCTCGCCCCGGGCGGCACCCTCGCCCTGGTCACCACCCACCATGTGGCGGGCGGTTCGGCGGAGTTCTTCGAGCGTGCCCAGCGCTGCTACGAACGCTGGGACCCCGGCACACCGCCCGATCTGCGCCTGTCCGACGAGACCACGGTGGTCTCGGACGTCACCGAGCTCGACGCCTCCGACCGGCTCGGGCCGGTCGAGATCCGGCGCTTCCCTCAGGAGATCACCTACACGACCGCGGCCTATCTCGACGTCCTGCGCACCTACTCCAACCACCGGGCACTGCCGGCGCCCGCGCTCAGCGGACTCCTCGACTGCGTCGCCGAGCTGATCGAGAACCGGCACGGAGGCAGCATCACCAAGCGCTACCTGCACGAGCTGATCACGGCTCGCCGGGTTTCTCCGCGCCAATGACTCCGCGGAGCCGGTGGGCCCTTACCGGTAGGGCCCCGATCGGTAAGGCCGCTTCGTCGCGGGGCGTCCCGGTAGCTTCCTGGCGGGCCCGGCAACACGGCACCAGCACCAGCGGCACCTCTGACCGTCCCGGCCGCCCCACGAGCCCCGCCCCGAAGGACCGGTCCCGTCCGCCCCGTTGACCTCGTCGTAGTACGCGCTTACTTTTTCGGCGGCAGCGTTCGTAATCGCAGATAATGTTCGGCATACCGGACGGACGGTCATCGCATGAGCCGCATGAACCGCACGAGTTCTACGAGCCGCATGAGTGGTACGAGCAAGGTGAGACGTGTGTACGCCCTCCTCGCCGCCCTCTGTCTGGCGGTCGCCGGGGGACTCCTCGCCGCCGGGCCCGCGCAGGCGGCGGCCCAGACCATCACCAACGGCACCCAGTTCAGCGACACTTCGGGCGCCGCGGTCCACGCGCACGGCGGTGGAGTCGTCAAAGTGGGCAGCTACTACTACTGGTTCGGCGAGAACCGCAACGCCGACAACACCTTCAGATACGTCGACGCCTACCGCTCCACCGACCTGAAGAACTGGGAGTTCCGCAACCACGTCCTGACCCAGTCGAGCGCCGCCGAGCTGGGCACGGCCTACATCGAGCGGCCCAAGGTCATGTACAACGCGTCCACCGGCAAGTTCGTCATGTGGATGCACAAGGAGAACGGCGTCGACTACAGCGAGGCGCGTGCCGCCGTCGCCGTGTCGGACACGGTGGACGGCGCCTACACCTACCAAGGCAGCTTCCAGCCGCTCGGTCAGTACATGTCCCGTGACATCACGACCTTCGTCGACACCGACGGCACCGGCTACATGGTCTCCGCCGCCCGCGAGAACTACGACCTCCAGATCTACCGGCTCACCGCCGACTACACCGGCATCGCGGCCCTCGTCGCCGACCCCTGGCACGGCGGACACCGCGAGGCGCCCGCGCTCTTCAAGCGGGGCGGCGTCTACTTCATGCTGACCTCCGCCGCCACCGGCTGGAGCCCCAACCAGCAGCAGTACGCCACCGCCACCTCGATCGCCGGCCCCTGGACCGCGATGGCGAACGTCGGCGACTCCACGGCGTACGGCTCGCAGACGGCGTACGTCCTTCCCGTGCAGGGGACTTCGGGTACCTCGTACCTCTACATGGGCGACCGCTGGGGCGACTCCTTCGGGGGCACGGTCAGCGACTCCCGTTACGTCTGGCTGCCGCTCGCCTTCCCGACGACGACCACGATGTCCCTGTCCTGGTCCCCGGAGATCACCGTCGACACGGCAGCCGGGACCATCGGCGGAACGAGCGCCACCTACGAGACTTTGACGGCCCGTCACTCCGCCAAGTGCGCGGACGTGCCCAACCAGTCGCTGTGGCAGGGGGTCGCGCTCGCCCAGTACACCTGCAACGGCGGGGCGAACCAGAAGTTCTGGTTCAAGTCCCTCGGCAGCGGCTACTACGAGCTGATGGGCCGGGGCAGTTCCCTGTGCCTGACCGAGAACGCCACCGGCGTCACCCAGGAGAACTGCGCCGGCGCCACCGCCCAGCAGTGGTCGGTGACGGCCTCCGGCGGTTATGTGCTCCTCAAGGCCAGGGCGTCCGGCGAGTGCCTGGACGTGTCCGGCGCGTCCACCGCCAACTCCGCGCCGCTCATCACGTACACCTGCAACGGCGGCGCCAACCAGCAGTGGACGCGCGGCACTTGAGCGACGGCATCACCGACACCGGCCTCAGGCCAGCAGATCCAGCGCGTCGATCGACGTGCCGGCGCTGAGATACGACGTCGTCCCCGAACCGCTCACCACGTCGATCCTCAGCACGTTGTACTGACTGGTGTCGGTGAGCCAGGCGCTGGCCGGCACGCTGTAGGTGAACGTGTAGTTGTTGCCGCGGTACGAACCGACCGTCAGGGAACGGGTGCTCGGCTGGGTGGGCGGTGAGGGGACCGACGACACCCAGCTGTTGACCGTGACCTGCGGTCGGCCGTTCGCGTAGGCGGTGGTCACCCCGATCCGCAGGGTGTGCGCGGCCGCGGCCTGCGCGGCCGTGAGCTTGAAGTAGACGAGCAGACCGCTGTTGACGTCCTTCCAGATGTACGCCGGGAAGGACGCGGTCTCACTGCCGCTGCCGATGACCACGTTCCCGGTCCACGCGGCCGCCCGGACGTCGGACGGATGCGCGTACGTCATCAGGTCCGCGTTCTTGAACCCGGAGGGCGTACCGTCCCAGCCGCCGATCCGCCAGATCGCGCTCGCGTTGGCCGGGTCGTTCGAGGACGCGATGGCGATGGTGTTCAGGGTGGTCGTGGCACCGGCCGTGACGGTCACCGAGGTGGTGTGGACGGCGAGTTCGCCCTTGAAGACCGTGACGGCGTACGTCCCCGGCAGGACGCCCCCGATCGAGAAGTATCCGTCCGAGGACCGCGCCGAACCCCAGTACTGGGCAGCCGAGCCGGCGAGCCCGACGGTGTACGCGTACGTGGTGTCGCGCCCCGAGATGCCGACGCCCGCGACCTTGCCCCGGCCGCTCGCCGCGACGTACCCGGAGATGCCGAGCGAGTCCGCCCACGCGGTGGTCAGGGTGCCCGGATACAGCGAGGAGGAGGGCGTGCCGCCGTCCGTGAGGGCGATGACGTACGGGCCCTGGAGACCGAAGCGTTCGGACTCGGTCTGGTTCTCGCCGTAGTACAGGATCTCGTACAGGCCGCCGCCGTCCGTGCTCTGGTGGCGCAGCAGGGAACGGTAGAACGGGCCGCCGGACGCCTTCTCGTGGTTGGAGCGGACGATGTACAGGCCGACACCGCCGGTCGTCCAGCCGATCGCGGAGTAGTCGATGACGCGGCGCTTCGCGTAGTGCTTCGAGCGGGTCTGGCCGTCCGACTTCGCGAACACGTCCGCGGACTCGATGACGGTCGGCGCGTAAGTGTAGGAATCCGGTTCGTCGTTGAGGAACAGGCCCGCCTTGACGCGCACGATGTAGCGGGTGGCGGTGACGGAGGTGTCGGCCTTGTTGGTCCACACGTAGATGTTGTTCTCGCCGCTGCGGGCCGCGTAGTAGTGCTTGAGCGTGCCGTAGGCGACGGAGACCAGGATCGTCGTGCCGGACTGCGTGATCGTCACGGTGGAGGTGCCGAGGCCGGACTCGACGTGCGAGTTCTTGCCGCCGTAGCCCTGGTACTCGGTGCCCTTGTAGACCAGCGAGGTCAGGTCGCCGTTGGTCTTGCTCACCTTGAAGACGAGGCTCGCGCCGGTGTCGACGACGTAGTTCGAACCGTCGTCGCTCCAGCCGAAGGCCGCGGCGGACGCGGCCTTCGCGAGCGGCCCGGCGAGGGCGGCGGTGCCGGCGACGGCGGCGCCGCCGAGCACGAAGGCGCGGCGTCGGACCGGCCGGTTCAGGGATCCGGACATGGGGGTGCCTCCTTCGGGGTGGGGAGGTGGAGAGGTGGGGGGTGCGGGTGTTTCGCAGAGTGACAGTCGAACCGTCATCGCGAAAGGGCTTTCGCGCGGCGGAAGTTGGCTGTTGTATGAAATCGGGCTTCCCTCTAGTAAGCGCTTGTCCAAGAGCGGTACCGTCCTGCCGCCAGGTCTCGTCGCCCTGTCGCCCTGTCGCCCTGTCGCCCCGTCGTGAGGAGCCGCACATGAGACGTCTCACCATCGCTGTGCCGCTGCTCGCGATGGCCGTCGCCGGTGCGCTGTCGGCCGCCCCGGCCCAGGCCCGCACGGCGCGCCCCGCCCTGGGCATGGAGAACTGCACGGCGACCGCCTGCCACTTCGACGTCCCGCCGGGCACGTACGACGTCCGGGTGCTGCTCGGCGGCCGTACCGCGGCCAGTACGTCCATCAGCGGCGAGACCCGCCGCTCCCTGCTCCCCGAGACCGTCACCGAGGCCGGCCGGCCCGTGGCGCGCGGCTTCACCGTGAACGTCCGTACCCCCGAGGGCGAACCGACCGGCCCCGAGGGCACACCGGGCCTCGACCTCGTCATCGGCGGTTCGGCGCCCGCGCTGGCGGACATCCGGGTGACCCCGGCCGCCCTCCGAGACCTCGGCCCCGCCCGGCTGGGGGACGGCCGCACGCGCACCCGGCAGATCTTCCTGGTCGGTGACTCGACCGTCTGCGACCAGCCCGGCGCCCCCTACTCCGGCTGGGGCCAGCAGCTGCCGCAGTACTTCAGGAAGGGTCTCTCGGTCGCCAACTACGCGGATTCCGGGGAGAGTACGGTCACCTACCTCGCCGACCCCCTCCTCTTCCCGACCGTCCAGCCGCTGATCCGGGCGCACGACCTGGTACTCATCCAGCTCGCCCACAACGACAAGACGACCGACGGGACGACGTACCGTACGAACCTCGAAACGCTGGTCGCGGGCGTACGCGCGCGGGGCGGCGAACCCGTCCTCGTCACGCCGATCGTCCGCCGCTGGTTCAACGCGGACGGCACCCTGAACAACGACACCGCACTGCTGGTGAACGGTCTGGGCGTCGACCATCCGGCCGTCATCCGCGCCGTCGCCGCCGCCGAGGACGTGCCGCTCATCGACCTCACGGCGAAGACCAGGGCTCTCGTCGAATCACTCGGCGTCGAGGGATCGAAGGCGATCTACCTCTACAACGAGAAGCGGGACAACACCCACACCTCGGTGCACGGCGCCACGGTGTACGCGGCCCTGGTCCGCGACGAACTCCTCGCCCTGCATCTGGTGCCGAGGGCTCTGGTGAGGGTGGGATGAGTCCCTGGGGCGTCCCGACCGGAACCGGGGCGCCCCAGGTATCGACCCTCGGCCATGCCCGGACGCCCCCAGGCGCTTGGCATGACGAGGTGCCCGGGCGTACCGAGACGCCCGGCGCAGCCCGGACCGGAGGCCCATGTGACGCCCGCCGAACCTTCCGAGGACCGCTCCCTGAGCCCGTACACCGGCTGCACGCGCGCCCATTGGGAGGCGGTCGCCGATTCGCTGCTCGCCGCGGTCGCGCCGTACGCCACCGATGACGGAGCCCTCTACCACTTCCCCGGGAAGCACACGAGCACGTCCGGCAGGCTCTCCGACGGACTGGAGGGCTACGCCCGCACGCTGTTGCTGGCCGGCTTCCGCCGCGACGAGAAGGTCCTGGAGCGGTACGCGGAGGGGCTGGCCGCCGGAACGGCGGGCGTCTGGCCCCGAGTCGAGGACCGCGGTCAGCCACTCGTCGAGGCAGCGTCGATCGCGCTCGCGCTGCGGCTGACCCGGCCGCTGCTGTGGGACCGCCTGGACGACGGCGTGCGGCAGCGGGCCGCCGACTGGCTCGGCGACGCCCTGACGGCCGAACCATGGCCCTGCAACTGGGAGTTGTTCCCGGTGACGGTCGGCGGATTCCTCCAGGAGATCGGACACGAGCCCAAGGCGTCACGCGCCGCGATCGACCGCGGCCTGGAGCGCATCGAGCAGTGGTATCTCGGCGACGGCTGGTACACCGACGGCCACGGGCGCAAGTTCGACTACTACAACGGCTGGGCCATGCACCTCTATCCGGTGCTGCACGCGTGGCTGGCGGACGACACCCGGCTGCTCGACCTGTACGCAGGTCGCCTGGAATCCCATCTCGCCGACTACGCCCGCCTGTTCGGCGGCGACGGCGCTCCGATGCTCCAAGGCCGCTCGCTCACCTACCGCTTCGCGACCACCGCGCCCCTGTGGCTGGGCGCGCTCACCGGCCGTACGCCCCTGTCCCCGGGGGAGACCCGTCGCCTCGCCTCGGGCGCCCTGCGCTACTTCCTCGACCGGGGCGCGGTGGACGAGAACGGCCTGCTCACCCTCGGCTGGCACGGCCCCGACGAGGCGTTCCTGCAGCACTATTCCGGCCCCGCCTCGCCGTACTGGGCCGGCAAGGCCTTCGTCGGCCTGCTGCTGCCCCCGGACCACGCGGTCTGGACGGTCCAGGAGGAGCCGGGTCCCACCGAGCGCGCCGACGCCGTCACCCCGATCGGGCCGCCCAACTGGCTTCTCCAGTCGACGACTTCGGACGGTCTGGTCCGCCTGCACAACCACGGCAGCGAGGACGTCCGCTACGACCCCTTCTACACGCGGCTCGCCTACTCGACGGTGACGGAGCCCTCGCCGTCGTACGACAACAGCGTGATCGTCGGTGCCGACGCGAGCCGTACGGGGATCGAGCCGCTGGGCGTCGGGGAGGGCTGGGCGGCGTCCCGGCACACCGTCTCGGCGGGCATCGAGGTCGCCTGCCTCGTGGTCGCGCGGGGCGCCGTGGAGGTGCGGGCCCATCTGGTGGCGGGCGCGGATCCCGGGACGCGGGTCCGGGTCACGGGCTGGGCCGCGCGCGACGGCGCACGCTCCGAACTCCTGCCCGTGCACGGCCTGTCGGGAACGGGGGAGGGCGTCACCGGGGACGACGCCACCCTCTTCGTAGCCCTCGTCCGCCTGACCGCCGAGCCGGACCCCCTCCCGCTCACGGACCTGGTGTCCGTACGGGTGACAGCGCCCGAGGACGGGGGGCCGGGGGCGTACGACGTGACGGTGACCTGGACCCAGGGAGAGACGGCGAGCTTCCGGTTCGACGGGCTCGGTGGTTCTGCCGGTCGGGAAGGTACGTCCTCGGGGCCGTCCGTGGTGGTGCGACAGGCAACCGTCGGAGATGGGGCCCTGAGCGGAAGCGGCTCCGCCGGGATTCCCTAGAGTTCGGGGTGAGGCGGAAACGGATCCGCCGGGGGACGGGGAGCGTGCCATGGGTGGGTCGGACCAGGACCGGGGCGGCAGAGGCCCGGTCGACGCCGAGCAGATGATCGCGGAGGCGCGGAAGGCCTTCTTCGTGATGTTCGGGTTCCTTGTGATCGTCTGGCTGGTGCAACTGGCCAACTACGCCGACCACTACGCCCTCTCGCGGGACTACGGGGTGGTGTCCGGCGACTTCGGCACGTTGCCCGACATCCTCAGCGCACCTTTCCTGCACTGGAGTTGGGCGCACATCGAGAGCAACTCCGGACCACTGTTCGTCTTCGGATTCCTTGCCGCCTACCGAGGCGTGGCCCGCTTCCTCGGTCTGAGCCTGCTCGTGGCGGTGACCAGTGGGCTCGTGGTCTGGTTCTTCGAACGAGGCAACGTGGACACGGTGGGCGCCAGCGGCCTGATCTTCGGTTACTTCGGCTACGTCGTGGTCCGCGGGATCTTCGACCGGCACCTGATCGACACGCTGATCGGCGTCGTCATGGCGGCTTCCTTCGCCTACCTGCTCACCGTGGCCGTACCCGGGACGCCGGGGGTGAGCTGGCTCGGACACCTCGGCGGCCTGCTCGGCGGCCTGGCCGGGGCCTGGCTCTTCCGAGACCGTCACCCGCGCCCCCTCCCGCCCACCCGATCCGACGGCGGAGGGGCGGCTCCCGCCCGCCGTACCCCGCAGACGGACACCGCCAACCCGCGCGCGGACCTGCACAAGGAACTGGGCGATCTGGGCCTCCTCTGACAGAGCCGTCACCGCCCTGGCCGAGACCGAATCGTCCGTGGACGCTGCGCGGGAACCCGGGCGCGTACCGGGCCGACCGGCCGAGCAGGCGCGTCGCGGCGGGGACGAGGACGCCGCGTACCGCGACGGCGTCGATGAGGATGGCCAGTCCGGCGCCGAGGCCGAACATCTGCGTGAAGCTGCCCCGAGTCCCCGCTCGCCCCGACTGATCGGCACGCGTGGGGCACGACGGCTCAGCGCTTCCGCGCTCCGTAACGGCAGCTGTGGTGCGGCCGGTACCCCACGGGCGGTTTCACGGGCTGCATCGGCAGTAGAGGTGGGCGTCCGCCATCCGCGCCCGGCGCGCCAGGGCTATGAACACGTCGACTGCGTCCTTGACGGCGAGGTAGTCCGCGAAGTCGACCTCCTCGATCTCGTACCACTGTGCCGCCACCATCGGGACCGCTTCCTCGGGGAGGTCGGCGAGGATGTCCCGCCAGCGGTCGGGGAGTTGTTGGAGGATCACGCCCGAGTTCCAGGGGGAGTCGGGATCGGTGGGCTCGCCCTGGGGGTACGGCAGGTCGGGCCAGATCAGTTCCGGCTTGTCCTGCCGATCGGTGAAACGGACGCCCTCGGCGTAGGTGACCAGTTTGGCCAGGACGACGTTCGGGTCCAGGCCCTTCGCGTCGATCCAGTCCGCGCCCGCTTCTTCCAGCGACGTCCCGCGGAGCCAGTCGCCGTCCGGGCCAATGGCCTGATGCACGGCCGTGGCGTGGTCGGTCGTGTGGAAGTAGTCGTACAGCACACCCATGTCGGCCTCAGTCCTTCACCGGATCCTGGGTTCAAGTAGAGCAGGCGACACTGACATCGGGTCGGCGGAGCGGCCACCGACCGCCGATTGGCCTGTGACCTGGGTGCGGCGCCCTGAGAGACCGCGCTCCCGTGCCGTGCTTCGAGGAGATGCCATGCAGGTAGCCGTGGTCACCTTTGACGGATTCAACGAACTCGACAGCTTCATCGCCTCGGCGCTGATCAACCGGTGCCGAAAAGACGGCTTGGAGGCCTTCATCGCGACACCCACGCCGATGGTCACGTCCATGAACGGTGTCGAGGTGACCGGTCAGCGCCCGATGGAGTTCGTGACCGAGGCCGATGTCGTGCTGATCGGGAGCGGGGTGAAGGCGCGAGAGGTGGTCGCCGACGACCGGCTGATCGCGAGGCTGCCGCTCGCCCCTTCGCGACAGCTGATCGGTGCGCAGTGCTCCGGCGCGCTGGTGCTCGCCCGGCTCGGGTTGCTGGAGGGCATGCCCGCCTGTACGGACATGAAGAGCCGGCCCTTTGTGGAAGCCCACGATGTCACCGTGCTGGACGCGCCGTTCCACGCCGAGGGGAACATCGCCACGGCGGGCGGCTGCCTGGCCTCGCAGTATCTTGCCACCTGGGTGATCACCAGAATGCTCGGGGAGGACGCCGCGCGCGACGTCATCGGCTACGTCGCTCCGGTCGGCGAGAACCAGGAGACCGTCGAGCGCGCCCTGCGCGCCGTCCGGGCGGGCGAGGCCGTACGGCACTGACGGCGCGCGCATCATTCCTCAGGGCCGCCGCTCAGTCGTCCAGGGCTGAACCCATCGCGAAGTCAGGGCCATCAGGAGAACTGGTGCGGCGCGGCACAGCATGACGAAACCGGGTGGAGTGTCTACTGTCGAGCCCCGGGCGGTCCGACGTGGCGCAATGAGCTTCGGCCTCGATGACAGGAGGACCGAGATGACCGCCTCGTACGAAACCATCAGGACCAGGCTGGACGGCACCGTCCTGTCCGCCACGTTCGACGCGCCGCCGATGAATCTCATCGGTCCCGAGGTCGTGCGGGATCTGGTCGCGCTGCTGGAGGAACTGTCGCACCCGACCGCCCCACGCGTGGTGATCTTCGACAGTGCCGACGCCGACTTCTTCTTCCCGCACGTCGACATGACGAAGGTCCCCGAGTACACCGCTGAGGCCGCGAAGGCCGGAGGCCCCGGCGACGCCTCCCTGGGAATGCTGTTCCGCAAGCTGAGCCTGCTCCCGGCTGTCACCATCGCCAAGCTGCGCGGACGTGCCCGGGGCGCGGGAAGTGAGTTCCTCCTCGCCTGCGACATGCGTTTCGCCTCCCGGGAGAACGCCGTCCTGGGCCAGCCCGAGGTGGGAATCGGGGCACCCCCCGGCGCGGGCGCGATCCAGCACCTCACCCGGCTGATGGGCCGGGGTCGTGCGCTGGAAGTCGTGCTGACGTCGTCGGACTTCGACGCGGACCTCGCCGAACGCTATGGATGGATCAATCGCGCGGTCCCCGACGCCGAACTGGACGCGTTCGTGACAGGCGTCGCCGCGCGCGTGAGCGGCTTCCCCCGCGATGCGCTGATCGCGGCCAAGTCGGCCGTCAACGCCGTCAGCCTGCCGACGCCTGCCGAAGTACGCGCGGACGCCGCCCTGTTCCAGCAACTCGTCCGAGGCGAGGAGACCCGGCGGCGTACCGCTGAGCTGTTCGAGCAGGGATTCCAGACCCGTGGCGCCACCGAACTCGGCCTCGGAGACGCGCTCGGCCACTTGAAGGCCGCCGACTGACGAGCGGTCCTACCATGTCCGCCACTCGTCCGTGAGCTCGTAGCGACCCAGTCCGTGGCGGGCGGTCAGTGCCACGATGTCGACGCCGTGCTCGGTGAGCGACTGGTCGATGTAGTCGCACAGTTGCTCTCGCTCGCCGGTCTCGTAGGCCCCTCTGTCGTGCGCGTCGTTCACCGCGTTGAGGGCCAGGACGACGCGTTCCACCACGGCGAGGACCTGTTCGTCGTCGGCGTCGCCAGGTCGAGGAATCTCGGCCTCGAAGGTGTCGAGGACCGCGTCGGTGGCCGCGAGCAGTTCATCGGGGAACAGTTCGGCCATGCAGGCGCACTCGGGATCCAGGGTGCCGGCGGCAAGCTCTTCCGCTTCTTCGGCAATGCCGTGACGCCAGTTCGCAGTCGGTCTCTCAGCCATGGGCGGGACCGTACAGGCGAGGACTGACAATGACGCCGAGACCGGGAACGTGGTTCGGACGATGGCCTGCGCAGCAGGCAGAAGGTGTGATCGTCGGACGATCTGCCGAATTCAATTCGGTGGATGGGGAAGAGTGGCGGTCATGGATGAACTTGATGCGGAGATCGTGGAGCACCTTCAGCGCGACGCCCGGCAGACCAACCGGGATCTGGCCCGCAAGCTCGGTATCGCCCCGTCGACCTGCCTGGAGCGGGTACGGGCGTTGCGCAATCGCGGCGTGATCACCGGGTATCACGCGGCCGTCGACCTGCGCGCCCTCAACCGCCCCGTCCAGGCCCTGCTGTCCGTGCGGGTGCGGCCGCTGAGCCGCGAGGTCGTCGAGGGCTTCAAGGAGTACGCGGCCGGTCTCCCCGAGGTGCTGTCGGTCTTCGTCGTCGCGGGCGGCGAGGACTTCCTCGTCCATGTCGCCGTCCCGGACGTCGACCGGCTTCACTCCTTCCTGCTGGACCGCTTCAGCGAGAGACCCGAGATCGTCGACTACCGCAGCTCGGTGATCCATCAGCATCTGAGCAACCCGGTGGCGGGCCCGCTCAGACCCACCGGCACAGAGTGAAAGGCGCGCGTCAGGCCCGGTCCTCGCCCTTCGCGCGGGGCCAGTGCTCCAGGGCCACGTGCAGCGCGTCCAGCGCGTGCCTCCACGACGTCTCGACGTCACGTGGGGCGCCGAATCCGCCGATGGCCTCGAGGTTGCAGTAGCCGTGGAAGGTGCTGCGCAACAGGCGTACGGCGTCTGTCAGATCGGGCTCGGACAGCCCGTACGCGCGCAGCATGCCGTACGTGACCTCGGCCGTGCGGCGGTAGGTCGTCGTCCCGGCGACGAGGGCCGGGTCGAGCTGTGTGTGGGTGGCCCGGTAGCGACCGGGCCGTTCCAGGGCGTACAAGCGATAGGCGTCGGCGAAGGCGACGAGCGCGTCCTTGCCGGCCCGCCCGGCCACGGCGGTGGCGATCCGGTCGATCATCTCCCCGGACGCGAGCAGCGCGATGCGCTCGCGCAGCTCCCGCAGGTTCCTCACATGCGCGTACATGCTCGCGTCCTTGACCCCGAACTGCCGGGCCAGGGCCGCCACGGTGACGTTCTCGAAGCCGATCTCGTCCGCGAGTTCGGCCGCGGCCAGCACGACCCGCTCGGTCGTGAGCCCGGCACGAGCCATGAGGACCACCTTTTCGCCACAGACCATTTCCTAGGGAACCCAGGCAGAACCCTAGTCCCGGCGGACCGCCAACTCCACGGAAGTCCTGACGCAACGGGCATCCGGAATGCCAACAGGCCTTTGGGTAAGGGCAGTTGACCGGTCCAGGTCGCCCGGCGAACACGAGTGCGCCGCCCGCCGTTCATGCTCCGCGCCGAATCTCCTCATGACGCGCCCGCAGGGGCGGGGCGGAATTCAGGAGGCGGTCATGGGGCACACGCACGGACACGAGCACGGGCACCACCATCACCACCATCACGACCACGAGGAGACGGGCACCCCGCTGCCCGCCGCCTTCGACACCTCCGTGCCCGACGAGGCCCTCACCCCCGAGCAGCGGTCGCGCCGGTCACTGCTGCGCCGCGCGGGACTGCTCGGCGCGGGCCTCGCCGCCGGCGGCGTCCTCGCGGGGGCCGCCACCCCCGCGTACGCCTCCACGGGCGGCCGGCGGAGAGACGGCTTCCTGTGGCTGGCCGGGGACCACCACATCCACACCCAGTACAGCAGCGACGGCAAGTACCGCGTCCGCGACCAGGTCCGGCAGGGCGCCGCGCACGGCCTGGACTGGATGGTCATCACCGACCACGGCAGCGTGACGCACGCCAAGATCGGTGTGGACAAGGTCAACCCGGACATCCGGGAGGCCCGGGACGCCTACGAGGACACGCTCGTCTTCCAGGGTCTGGAGTGGAACATCCCGGCCGCTGAGCACGGCACCGTCTTCGTCCACCCGGGCCGCAACGAGGTCGCGGTCCTCAAGCAGTTCGAGACCGACTACGACGGCAGCGTCAAGAACGCCTCCGACTCGACGCCCGCCAACGAGGCGCTCGCCATCGCGGGCCTCAACTTCCTTGCCGAGCAGGTCCAGCGGCGCCGCGTCAAGGACATCCTGATGCTGGCCAACCACCCCGCCCGCAAGGGCCTCGACTCCCCGCACGAGATCCGCGCCTGGCGCGACGCGACCCCCGCGTCCCACCAGATCGCCGTCGGCTTCGAGGGCGCGCCCGGCCACCAGGGCGGCGGTATCGAGAAGACGTACGGCATGGGTGTCGCGCGCGGTCTGTACGACAACAGCCCGAGCGCCAACTCCTTCGCCGGGTACCCGCTGGAGAGCTACCGCACCTGGGGCGGCTTCGACTGGATGACCGCCACCGTCGGCGGCCTGTGGGACAGCCTCCTCGCCGAGGGCAAGCCCTGGTGGATCACCGCCAACTCCGACTCCCACCAGGTCTACACGGACACCGCCGTACGCGGCGGACCGGACAGCGACTTCGACGCCAACGGCCGGCACACCGACCCGGTCTACGGCGGCAGGATCGACCTCACGCAGGGCGACTTCTGGCCCGGCCAGTACAGCCGTACGCACGTCGGCTCCGACGGGTTCTCGTACTCCGCCGTGATGGACGGCATCCGCGCCGGCCGGGTGTGGGTCGACCACGGGCAGCTCCTCAGCGGTCTCGACGCCCGGGTCTCGGGTGGCGGCCGCTGGGCCACCCTCGGCGGCGCGCTGCACGTGCGCAAGGGCACCCGGGTCACGCTCACCGTCGACGTGGGACTGGCCGGCGTCCCCAACTGGGCAGGCTTCGTGCCGAAGCTGGCGCGCGTCGACGTCATCCAGGGCGATGTGACGGGCGCGGCCGCGGACCGGGACACGATCACCGCTCCCACCGCGCGGGTCGCCAAGTCCTACGAGGTGGACAAGTCGGCCGGAACGGTCCGCCTCACCTACGACCTCGGCGCCGTCGACCGTCCGGTGTACGTCCGTCTGCGAGGCACCGACGGCAACCGTTCCGCCGTCGGCCTGAGGGGCACGGCGGTCGACCCGGCGGGTCCGGCCGTGGACGTCCTCGGCGACGCCGACCCGTGGAAGGACCTGTGGTTCTACTCCAATCCGGTGTGGGTCCTCCCGTCGTGAGCGAGTGGTACGTCGTCGGAGTCGACACCGGTCATACGGGATCCCTGCGGGAGGCCGACCACCTGCTGCGGGCGCTGGCTGCCGAACTCGATCTGAGTGAGGACGTGTTGGGCTGCACGCATCACGTACGGGACGGGCGGCGGCCGCACACGGCGCTGTCCTTCGGCGTGCCGTCGGAGCGTGCGGCCCGCGCGCTCCGGGGGCGGCTCACGGAGAAGGGGGCCGGTCCCGACGCCGGTCCCGGTGCCCTCCCGGGTGTCGCCTTCGGCGCTGAGCTGCACGGGTCCGACGAGCTCGCGGCCGGAGCCGCACACGCCGCCGCGGAGCACATGGCCCGCACGGGTGGCCGTGCCGTCCTGTACCCGGGGGCCGACGCCCTCACCGGAGTCATGACCGTCGCACGGCTGCTGGAAGTCTCGGCGGTGGACCGGCTCGCCGTGCTCGGCTCGCCCGAAGGCGCCGATCCGGAGGCGAAGTTGGTCACCCGTGAGCACGTCCGTCCGGAGTGGCGCGACGGTCGTCTGGTCCTCGCGGTGATGCCGGCCGCGGGCGGCACCCTGGTCCCCTTCGAGGTACCGGACCCGACGCCCTGCTGCGCCGGCCACTGAGTCCGACGGACGCGACCCGCACACGAGCGCGGCCGGACGGCTGAAGAGCCGTCCGGCCGTGCTCTGTACACGGCGGTCAGTCCTGGATCTCCGAGAAGACGAACGAGAACTCGGCTGGTGCGGCCCGCAGTTGATACTGAGGAAGGGTGCCGGGACCGCACGACTGCGAACCGATGCCCTGCTGGCCGTGGTCGAGGTTGACCCAGACCGTGTCCCCGGGGCGCAGATCCGGCAGATGATCCGCGGCGTCCAGTCGCTCGGTCGTCCAGCGGCGCGCGGTGAACCAGAAGGCCGGGTCGCCCTCGATCCGCAGGCCGCCGATCTCGGCCCAGCGGACGTCGGGCCGGGCGCCGTTCTCCTGCGGGCGCACGTACGGCGTCTGCATCGCGTCGACCGTCGACTCCCAACGGCCGGTCATACACGCCGTTTTGGTGTCGGGGTACCCCTCGCCGGGTCCGCCGCCGAACCAGGTCACCCGGTCCGCGGAGCCCGCGAGCCCGAGCCGGACGCCGAGCCGTGGCAACGGCAGCTTCCAGTGGCCCTCCGGTGCCACGGACACGGTCAGCCGCAGCCGTGTGCCGTCGGAGGTCCACCGGTACACCGTGCGCAGGCCCACCTCCCGGGCCGCGGGCGCCACCCGGGTCCGTACGGTCAGGGCGTCGTCGCCCAACTCCACCCCGTCCAGGCGGTGCCGCATCCGATGCAGCCCCAGGGTGCGCCAGAGCGGGCCGTAGCGGGCGTCCGGCTGCCAGTGCGCGCCGTTGTCGTTGTCGGTCGGGGCGCGCCACACGTCGAGGCGCGGGGCGGTGACCTCGACGCCGCCGACGGTCAGCAGCGCACCGGTGCGGGCGTCGAAGGTGCCGGGCCCGAGGGTGATCACCCGCTCGCCGCGCACCGGAACCCCGGACGGCGTGAGCCGCGGCAAGGCCGCCTCCGTCACCGGCAGCTGGGCCCAGGCGACGACATGGCCGCGCGGCCCCCACGCCGTCTCCTCGGCCAGCACCGCCCGGACCGTCCACCGCGCCCCGGCGCCCCCCGGGTCCGCGGGCGGCGTCGGCAGTTTGACGTCCGCCGACTCGCCCGGGGCCAGCGCGGGCACCGGGAGCGGGCCCGACTCGATGGTCTCGCCGCCCACTTGGTACGACCACTCGAAGGCCAGGGCGGAAAGGTCCGCGAAGTCGTACCCGTTGGTGACGCGCACGGTGCCGTCCGAGCCCGTGACGGGTTCCCGGCGCGGTTCGGACGGGGCGGTGGAGCCACCGGCGTCGATGCGGACGGGCTCGATCACCTTCTTGTACTCGACGAGCCCGGGGGACGGCGTCCGGTCCGGGAAGAGAAGTCCGTCGCAGACGAAGTTCCCGTCGTGCAGTTCCTCGCCGAAGTCCCCGCCGTACGCGAACCCGTACCGCTCGTCCTTGATGCCGTGGTCGATCCACTCCCAGATGAAGCCGCCCTGAGCACGGTCGTACGAGGTGAACAGGCTTTGGTAGTCCGCGAGTCCGCCCGGCCCATTGCCCATGGCGTGCCCGTACTCGCAGAGGATGAAGGGGAGCTGACGTCGCCTCAGGCCGCCGCCGTCCAGGTGCCGGCCGATCCGCTCGACCTCGGCGTGGTCGGCGTACATGCGTGAATAGACGTCCGTGTCACGGCAGTCGGGGTCGCCCTCGTAGTGGATGAGCCGTGAGCTGTCGCGCCCACGGATCCACTCGGCCATGGCGGTGAGTCCGCGCCCGGTGCCGGCCTCGTTGCCGAGTGACCAGAGGACGACGGACGGATGGTTCTTGTCGCGCTCGACCATGCGCGCGGCCCGGTCGAGCAGTGCCGGTGTCCAGCGGAGGTCGTCGACGGGGTTGTCCCGCCAGGCCTGTTCGGTGAAACCGTGGGTCTCCAGGTCGCACTCGTCGATCACCCACAGACCGTACTCGTCGCACAGGTCGAGGAAGGCGGGGTGCGGCGGGTAGTGCGAGGTGCGCACGGCGTTGATGTTGTGCCGCTTCATCAGCAGCACGTCCGCGAGCATGGTCTCCGGATCGAGGGCGCGGCCCTTCTCCGGATGCCATTCGTGCCGGTTGACGCCCTTGAAGAGGATCGCCGTGCCGTTGACCTTGATCAGACCGTCCTCGAGCGCGACGGTACGGAAGCCGACGCGCAGCGGGACGCGCTCGCCCTCGGTGACCAGTTCGCCGTCGTACAGCCGGGGTGTCTCGGCCGTCCACGGCAGCACCGGCACCGTGACCGGTGTGCCGGTCTCGACATCGATGTCCAGCGCGGGCACGAGGATCCGCCCGTCGACGTCGGAGTCGACGCGCAGGGTCCCCAGGCCCCGGTGATGGTCGTACGAGGCGTGCACGAAGAAGTCGAGCGCGCCGCCCGCCGGGCGGTGCAGCAGGGTGACGTCACGGAAGATGCCCGGCAGCCACCACTGGTCCTGGTCCTCCAGGTAGGAGCCCGCCGACCACTGGTGCACCCGGACCGCGAGCACATTGCCGCCCGGCTTCAGCAGATGGCCCACGGCGAACTCGTGCGGCAGCCGCGAGCCCTTGAACTCGCCGAGGTCCGTGCCGTTCAGCCAGACCCGGGCGCAGGACTCGACCCCGCCGAAGCGCAGGACCGAACCGCCGTCCGCCGGCCAGTCGGACGGCAGGTCGAAGTGCCGCAGGTGGTCACCGGTCGGGTTCTCGGTCGGTACGCGCGGCGGGTCGACCGGGAACGGGTAGAGGTGGTTGGTGTAGATCGGCGAACCATGACCTTGCAGCACCCAGTGGCCCGGGACCCGCACCTCGGTCCAGCCCCCGGGCTCGTACCCCTCGGCCGCGAACGAGTCGTCCTCGGCGTCGGCGGTGGGCGACAGCCGGAAGTCCCAACTGCCGTTCAGGGAAAGGGACCTGGCGTCCGAGGTCGCGTACCAGGCGCGCGGTGGGAGGGCGCCGCTGCCGGGGGAGACGTCCTCGACGTAGTCGGTGGCGGACGGGGGAGAGGCCGGTTGTCCGGGAGAGGTGCGGAAAGACATGCGTCTCCTAGTTCAGCCCTTGATGCCGGTCTGTGCGATTCCCTGGACCAGCCAGCGCTGGAGGAAGAGGAACACGAACACCAGGGGCAGGATGGAAATGGCCGTGGCCATGAAGATCAGATGGAAGTTGACGGTCTGGTTCGTCATGTACGAGGACAGGGCGACCTGGACCGTCCAGGCGTCGGGGTCCTGGCCGATGACCAGCGGCCACAGGAAGGCGTTCCAGCCGCTGATGAACGTGATGGTCGCGATAGCGGCGAAGAAGTTCAGGGAGTTGGGCACGACGATGCGCCAGTACGCGCCCCAGTAGCCGAGCCCGTCCATGCGCGCCGCCTCCTCCAACTCCCTCGGGAACCCCAGGAAGTACTGCCGGAAGAGGAAGCACGTGAAACCGCTGAAAAGCCCCGGAATGATGAGACCGCGAAGACTGTCCACCCAGCCGAGCGACGACACGAGCACGAAGCTCGGCACGAAGGTCACGGCGGAGGGGACCATCAGGGTGACCAGTACCCCGTAGAAGACCTTGTTGGCGTGCTGGTACGGGATCCGTGCGAGGCCGTAGCCGGCGAGCGAGCAGACCAGCAGGGTGCCGAGGGTGTGCAGGACCCCGACGACGGCGGAGTTCCACAGGGAGCGGGCGAAGGGGACGGTGGGATCGTCGAACAGCTCCGTGATGTTGCCCCACTTGAGGTCGGTGGGGAAGAACTGCCAGTTCTCGCCGGTGATTTCGGCGTCGGTCGACAGGGAGTTGCGGACGAGCAGATAGAAGGGGACGAGGAACAGCAGACCGGCGACGCCGGTGGCGACGTACAGGCCGGTGCTGCCGAGGACTCCGCCCCGGTCCCGCCGGCGCTTCCCCGGCGCGGCGGCGTGGGCCTTCCGGCCCGGGGTGACGGCGGTCACTCGGTCTCCTCCCCGCGTCCGAATCCCATGAACGTGCCCTGGAGCAGGGTCACCACGCAGATCAGCAGGGTGAGGATGACCGCGCCCGCGCTGCCCGCGCCGTAGTCCTGGGCCTGGCCCAGCGCCGTGTAGTACAGCTCGACGAGCGGCGGGCGGCCCCAGGTGGTCTTCGACAGCAGGTTGAAGAACTCGTCGAAGGCCTGGTAGGCGGCCACGAGGAGCAGCAGGATCACGGCCGTCGAGGTGGCGCGCAACTGCGGCAGGGTGATGTGGCGGAAGGTCTGCCAGCCGGGCCGGGCACCGTCGATCGCGGCGGCCTCGTACAGCTCCGGCGGGATGTTCTGCAGGGCCGCCAGGAAGAGGATCATGTAGAAGCCTGCCTGGAGCCAGAGCCGGGCGCTCACGATGACCAGCCAGTACCACGGCGGATCGGGGTCGGCCAGCCAGGCGATGTTCTCGACGCCGAACCAGCCGAGGACGGTGTTCATCAGACCGAAGCGGACCCCGCTGAAGATGGACATCTTCCAGATCAGCGAGGCGGCGACATAGCTGCACGCGGTCGGCAGGAAGAACACCGACCGGAAGAACGCCCGCATGAACCGCAGCCGGTTCACCAGCAGCGCGAGACCGAGGGAGAGCGCCCAGGTCAGCGGCACGATGAACGCGGCGAAGACGGTGAACGTCACCAGTGACCCGGTGAAGTCGCCGTTCTCCAGCATCTGCCGGTAGTTGTCGAAGCCGACGAACTTGTCCGGGGTGACCGTGAAGCGCGCCTCGAAGAAGCTCAGCCACAGGCTCCAGCCGATCGGCACATAGACGAAGACCAGCAGGCCGATGAGGAAGGGGCCGGTGAAGAGCCAGAAGTTGAAGGTGGCGCCGCCCCGAAGCCTCCGCCGCGGCCGGGGCGTTGTGGCCTCGGCAGGGGCGGGGCGTGAGACTCCGCGTGAGGTGGTGGTCGACATGTCGGGGCCCGTCCGTCGGTCTATCCGAAGAGCTTCTTGAGCTCGCGGTCGACGGTCTGGTCGGCTTTGTCGAGCGCGGCCTCCGGGTCCCCGCCCTTGCGGACGCAGTTGGCGAAGACGTCCTCAAGTGCGGTGATCATGGACTGGGTCCAGCCGATGTTGTCGAAGTGCCCGTACTCACCGAAGAGTTTGACGCCCTCGGCGGGCAGCCCCGACTCGAGCTTGGTGGCGGACGCGGCGAGCGAGGTGCGCGGCGGGATGTGGAAGCCGTACGACAGCGACCAGTCCTCCTGGTACTTCTTCTGGTCGATCCAGAGCCACTTCACGTACTCCTTGGCCAGGTCGACGTTCCTGCCCTTGGCGTTGACGAACATCGACCAGCCGCCGTTGTAGACGGAGGGCTTGCCGGAGTCGGTGACCTTCGGGAAGGCGAAGACCCCGATGTCGTCGCCGAGCGCCTTCTGCATCTGCGGCATCGCCCACATCCCGCAGAACTGGATGGCGCACAGACCCTGGTTGATCGCCGACGGGTCCCAGTAGTCCGCCGGGGCGTCCAGGAGCAGATGGCCGCTCGTGAAGAGCCCCCGCATCTTCTTCAGGCCCTCCTTGACCCCCTCGGTGTGGTAGGCGATCTGGTTCTTGGAGTCGAGGGTGTCGGCGCCCGCCGACCAGATCATCGGGTTGATGACAGCGTGCAGGTCGTTGCCGATGAACAGGCCCTTGACCTTGCCGGTCGTCAACTTGGCGGCGGCCTCGATGAGTTCGTCGAGGGTGGTCGGCACCTTGACGCCGGCCTTCTCCAGCAGGGAGGGCCGGTAGAAGAAGAACTGCGGGTCGTCGATCATCCGGACGCCGTATATCTTCCCGTCGACCGTGTGCGAGGCGATGTCGGCCGGGTTGAAGTCGTCCTTGACCGGATCGATGATGTCGCTCAGGTCCGCCACCTGGCCGCTCCTGACGAGCTGGATCTGCGGGTGGAACTCGAAGAGATCGGGTGCGTTCTTGGTGAGCAGCGAGGCGAACAGCTTGCTCTCGAAGTCGCTGCCGGTGATCCACTGCGTGGTCACCCGGGCCTTGTCGTAGGCCTTGGCGTACTTCTTGATGGCCTGCTCGGTGCCCGCCTCCCCGTAGGCGTGGAAGTACTGGACCAGCTCCTTGCCCGAACTCCCGCCCCCGGAACGTCCGTTGTTGCTGCCACATGCGGCCAGCGGCCCGAGGGCGGCGAGGCCGGCGGCGGCCCGCAGTACGGATCGACGGTCCCAGTTGCTGCTCAATGCCGACATGGTGACGTCCTTGTCCTCGATGCGGTCTGAGTGCGGCTGCGGCTCGAATTCGCGGTGCGGTGCGGGACGTTAACCTTCTACTAAGGCTTCGGCAAGGGGTTGGACGAAGTCGGCGCGAAGCGTTGCGGGGGGTTCGGGATACCGGACGTGCCGGGCCGCGGTCCACCGTCGCGGTGGACCGTGGATGCTCAACTCACAGCAACACGGCTCTACTTGGAGCGGACCGCGCTGATCGTGTCGCGTTCGTCGTCACGCCTGAGGTGCTGTGCGGCTCCTCGCGGGAGCGGCCTGCTTGGCAGGCCGCTGGCCGACCGACTGGAGTGCCCCTTCGAGGGCGAACGTGGCCGCGCCGAGGCAGACCGGGTCCGTCGGGATGGGGGAGAGGACGATCTCGGTGGCCGCGAGCGGACGCCGCAGCGCGTGCCGGGCGACGGCCTCGCGCACCTCGCGCAGCAGCGGTTCCCCGAGCGTGGCCGCGACCCAGCTGCTCAGCACGACCACTTCGGGGTTGAGCAGGTTGACCAGGTCGGAGATCCCGGCGCCGAGGTAACGCGCGGTGTCGCGTACGACCTTGAGGGCGACCGGGTCCTGCGCGGCGACGCCCGCCGCGAGGGCGTCGATGGTGGCGGTCTGGTCCTCCGGGTGCAGCAGAGCGCTCCCGGGGCTCGACTCCCGCAGATTCAGCATGATTCCGGGTGCCCCGACGTACGTCTCCACACAGCCGTGGTTGCCGCAGTGGCACAGCCGGCCGTCCAGCACGAGGGTGGTGTGGCCCCACTCGCCTGCGCTGTTGCTGACACCGCGGTGCAGTCCGCCGCCGAGCGCGAGACCGGCGCCCACGCCCGTGCCCAGGTTGACCACCACGGCGTCACCGCGTCCGCGGGCCGCGCCGAACCACAACTCGGCGACGGCACAGGCCCGCAGCGGGTTGTCGAGGTACAGGGGGTAGGCGATGTGCTCCGCGAGCAGATCGAGCAACGGCACGTCGTGCCAGTCCCAGTTGGGCGCGTACTCCGCGATCCCGGTGTCCCGGTCGACCTGCCCGGGGACGCTGACCCCCACGCCGAGGACCCGCGCGCCCTCCACCCCGGCCTGCGCGACCACCGAGCCGACGGCGGCCGCGACATGCCCGACCACCTGCTCCGGGCGGCTCTCGCCGGGGCGCATGTCCTCGGCGGCGCGGGCGAGCACGTTCAGGGCCAGGTCGAACAGCTCGACCCGGACGTACGTCTCCGCGATGTCGACGCCGATGAGGGCGCCCCCCGCCGCGTTCACCGCCACCAGCCCCCGGGGCCGGCCGCCCGCGGAGTCCTCGAACCCCACCTCGGTCAGCATCCTGAGGTCGAGCAGCTCACCGACGAGCGTGGCGACCGTGGCCAGGCTGAGCCCCGTCGCCGCCGCCAACTCCTGGCGCGAGGTGGGGGATTCGGCGATGATCTGGCGCAGCACCTCGTACCGGTTCGCGGTGCGGATGTCGCGTGATGTACCGCGCTTCATGAGGCTCCCCCTCGCTTCCGCGCACCGGATGCCGGGCGCGTCGGCCGACCAGATCTTCGGGCCGGGGTCCGGGATCGCCCCGGGGCGGCACGGCACCGATCGCTTCCCCCGGTCGTCCGTGCCCTGACGAGGCCCGTCGGCCCCGGCGCTGCGCAAGGCTATGGCCTGCCGGGGACTTTCGACAAGGGGTTAGGAAAGGGGGTGGAGGAAGTCCCCCACGAAGGCGTTCGTGAACGTGCCCGCCGCGTCGAGCTCGTCGGCCAGCGCCCTGAACTCGGCCAGTCGCGGGTACCGTTCGCGCAGCACCATCGGCGGCACGGTGAACACCTTGCCCCAGTGCGGACGCGGTCCGAACGGCTCCAGCGCTTGCTCGACCCGCCGTACCACCGGCAGGACGGCCTCGGTGTCCTCGACCCAGGTGAAGTGCAGAGCCACGGTGTCCCGGCCGTACGCCGGACTCAGCCACTGGTCGTCGGCTGCCACGGTCCGCACCTCGCAGATCTGCAGCAGCGGCGCGATCGTCTCGCGGATCGCGTCCAGGGCGTGCAGCGCGGCCAGGGCGTCCGAGCGCGCCAGCAGATACTCGGACTGCAACTCGGCCCCGCTGCTCGGGGTGAACTCGGCCCGGAAGTGCGGAAGTCGCTCGTGCCAGGGCCCCGGGACGCCCAGCTGCTCGGTGCAGTTGCGGGCGGGCATGCCCGGCACCGGGTGCAGGGCCTCGGTCGCGGGCACCGCCCACGGGAAGTCGGGCAGCGGCTGGTCGGTACGCCGCTTGAGCCACACCTGCCGGAAGCCGGGACGCCCCCAGTCGGTGAACAGGCTCACGCTGTAAGCCGACGCGGCGACCGTCTCGAAGTCCAGTCCCTCCAGAGGGAGTTCGGTGAACACATGCTGGCTCACCTCGAAGTCCGCCTCCAGGTCGAGGGTGAGCGCGGTGACCACACCGAGCGCGCCCAGCGAGGTCACGGCGCCGTCGAAGCGCGCCTCGCCCCGGCGGATCGTCAGGGCCGAACCGTCCGCCGTGATCAGCTCGACCTCGCGCACGGCGGAGGCGAGCGACCCGTTCGTGACCCCGGACCCATGGGTGCCGGTGGCGACCGAGCCCGCCACGGAGATGTGCGGGAGGGAGGCCATGTTGTGCAGCGCGAACCCCTGCTCGTGCACCAGGCGGGCGAGTTCCGCGTACCGGACGCCGCCCGAGACCCGTACCGTACGGGCCGTCGTGTCGACGTCCACCGCGGGCGGCAGCGCGGTCAGCGACAACAGGACGCCGTCCGCGCCCGGCTCGGCGATCTCGTTGAACGAGTGCCCGCTGCCCAGCACCCGCACCCGGGAACTGTCCGCGACCAGCGCGCGCAGCGCGTCGAGCGAGGAGGGCCGGTGCAGCTCCTTGGCCGCGTACGTGATGTTGCCGGCCCAGTTGGTCAGGGTCCGAGTCATCCCTGTCGTCCCTTCCCGTGAAGTCGCCGTACGTGGCCCGTGCGATGACCACCCGGGGAACGTACCTTGCCGGTCCGCCGAGGTGGCAGACCTGCCGTTGACCCTCTCACGTGGCGCGATCTACCTTGGAGAGCGGTTGCTGTCGTCGGCGTCACCGAACCGGAAGGCCACCTCCTTGCCCGAGCGTCCTGTGGTGATGGCGTCCGAGCGGCCTGTGGCGATGTTCGCCATGACCGCCGAGAACGTGACGCGGATCTTCCCTCCGGACACACTCGCCCGGCTGCGCGCGCTGGTGGACATCGATCTCTCCTTGGCGGCGGGCGACTTCGCCGATCCACGGGTACGGGCCCGCCTCGCCGACACCGAGATCCTGATCACCGGCTGGGGGTGCCCCGTCCTCGACGCCGGCACGCTCGACGCGGCCCCGAAGCTGTGGGCCGTGCTGCATGCCGCGGGTTCCGTCAAGAGCTTCGCCACGCCGACGGTGTGGGAGCGCGGGATCGTCGTGTCGTCGGCCGCCGCCGCGAACGCGCTGCCCGTCGCCGAGTACACGCTCGCCATGATCCTGCTCGCGGGCAAGGACGTCTTCGCCCACCGCGAACGCCTGCGCACCGACCGGACCTTCCCCTACGGAGAGATCCTTCCCGGCGTCGGCAACTTCGGCCGCCGCGTCGGCATCGTGGGCGCCTCCCGCATCGGCAGGCGTCTCATCGAACTGCTCCGGCCCTTCGACCTGGCGGTGAGCCTCGCCGACCCCTACGTCGACGAGGCAGGGGCCGCCGCTCTAGGCGTCCCCCTGCTGCCGCTCGACGCCCTGCTCGCCGGCAGTGACATCGTCACGATCCACGCCCCGCAGACTCCGGAGACCCGGCATCTGATCGGCCGCCGCGAACTCGCGCTGATGCCCACGGGATCGGTTCTCATCAACACCGCACGCGGCTCCCTGGTCGACCACGACGCCCTGGTCGAGGCGCTGCGCGCCGAGCGGATCAGCGCGATCCTCGACGTCACGGACCCCGAGCCGCTCCCCGCGGACTCCCCACTGCACGACCTCCCGAACGCCTTCATCACGCCCCACCTGGCGGGTTCACAGGGCAACGAGGTCGCCCGCCTCGGCCAGACCGTGCTGAACGAGACCGAACGCCTCCTGTCGGGGAGAGAGCCGGAGTTCCGGATCGACCTGGAGGACCTGGAGCGGGCCGCTTGAGCGGGGCGCTTGTGCTGCCCCTGGGCGGGGTGCTCGGGCGGGTCCCCCGAGCGGGGTGCTTGAGGGGTGGCCGTTGGCCGGGTATCGCGTGCCGCCTGCCGGGGGTGCCCCACCCGGCGCGCCTCACACGGTGGGTCGTACGGCGCCGGTGGGGAGTCCCCGGCGAGCGGGCCGGGCGAGGAACGCTGCCGTCGTGGAGACGAACCGTTCCGGGTCGTCGAGCCACGGGAAGTGCCCGGTGCCGGGCTGGACGACCAGCTCGGCGTGCGGGAACAGGGCGGCGATCCGGGCCATCGCGGGAGGCGGGGAGTTCAGGTCGGCCTCCCCGGCGAGCACCAGCACCGAGGACGCCAGGCGGGCGAGCGCCGCCCGGGTGGCGGCCGGGGTGAACGCGCCGTCGGCGTAGCGGGCCGCGGCCTCGTGGTTCTTGTGCGCGTCCTCCGCGTCCCGGTGCGCTCGCGCGGCCTCGTCCCAACGGCCGTACCAGAAAGGGGCGATGGCCAGGAACGCGTCGGCGTCCCCGTTCCCGGCGACGATCGCCTCCAGCGCCGCGAACGCCTCCGGGAACCACGGCTCGTCCCGGCGCAGCAGTGCAGTCGCCCGCCTGACCTCCGGGGTGATCTCGATCCCGACGGCGTAGACGCTCGGCGTGATCAGCGCGAGCCGCGCCACGCGCTCCGGATGGCGCTGCGCGTAGAGCAGCGCCAGATTCGTCCCGCCGGAGTGGGCGAGCAGGTCCATCCGGTCGAGCCCGAGGTGCTCGCGCAGCGCTTCGACATCGTCGACGAGCCGGTCGCAGCGGTACGAGGCGGGGTCCGCCGGGATCGCGGACCCACCGGTCCCGCGCGGGTCCAGCATGATCAGCCGCCGGTGCGCGGACAGCCCGCCCAGGTCCCCGAGATACCCGCAGTCCTGCATCGGCCCGCCGGGCAGACACACCACCGGTGAGCCGTCCCCGAAGGTGTCGAACGCCAGCTCGGTCCTGTCGTACGCGATGAAGGAAGGCATGGCGAGGACTCTCGCAGCGGCGCCCGGACGGGGCAAACGGGATCCGGCGCCGCGGCGGGCGTCGCGCGGCGCGAGGGGACCCGGCACGGCCGATGTCCGAGCGGGGGCATACCGTGAGGAGTCGAACACGACAGACGAAGCGACAGACGAAGCAGGTCGAGAGCGAGGAGAACGGGATGGGCAGCCGCACCGCGCTGGTCGAGGATCTGATGGAGCGGTTCCCGCACGTGCCGCGGGAAGCCGTCATCAAGGAGGACCTGCTCCGCGGGGGCGTGGCCTTCGACGCCTCGGCCCTCAGCGACAACGAGAACGGCGAGGTCAAGCCGAAGTCGTACTTCATCTTCTCCTTCGACCACGGCACCCTGCCCGAGCTCGGTGAGGCCGCGCTGCGGCGCCCGCCCGAGGAGATCATCCTCACGGGTGGCCCGTACGACCTGCGGCGCACCGTCGTGTCCGTGCGCGTCAATCCCGCCTCGCCGTACCGCGTCGCCGCCGACGACGAGGGCGTCCTCGGGCTCTACCTCGACGGGAAGAGGATCTCCGACGTCGGCGTGCCGCCGATGCCCGAGTACTACCGGCACACCCTCTCCAACGGGAAGTCCGTGATGGAGGTGGCCCCGACGATCCAGTGGGGGTACCTCATCTACCTCACCGTCTTCCGCGTGTGCCAGTACTTCGGCGCCAAGGAGGAGTGCCAGTACTGCGACATCAACCACAACTGGCGCCAGCACAAGGCCGCCGGCCGCCCGTACACCGGCGTGAAGGACGTCGAGGAGGTCCTCGAAGCGCTGGAGATCATCGACCGCTACGACACCGCGAAGGCGTCGACGGCGTACACCCTCACCGGTGGTGCGATCACCAAGACGGTCGCCGGGCGGGACGAGGCCGACTTCTACGGGCACTACGCCAAGGCCATCGAGGAGCGGTTCCCGGGGCGGTGGATCGGCAAGGTGGTGGCCCAGGCGCTGCCGCGCGACGACGTGCAGCGGTTCAAGGACTACGGCGTGCAGATCTACCACCCCAACTACGAGGTGTGGGACCGCCGGCTGTTCGAGCTGTACTGCCCCGGCAAGGAGCGCTACGTCGGCAGGGACGAGTGGCACAAGCGCATCCTCGACTCCGCCGAGGTCTTCGGCGCGCGCAACGTGATCCCCAACTTCGTGGCGGGCGTGGAGATGGCCGAGCCCTTCGGCTTCACCACGGTCGACGAGGCCATCGCGTCGACGACCGAGGGCCTGCGCTTCTTCATGTCGCACGGCATCACGCCGCGCTTCACCACCTGGTGCCCCGAGCCGACCACCCCGCTGGGCAAGGCCAACCCGCACGGCGCGCCGCTGGAGTACCACATCCGTCTGCTGGAGGCCTACCGCGCCACGATGGACGACTTCGGTCTCAAGTCACCGCCCGGATACGGAGAGCCCGGTCCCGGCCGAGCGGTCTTCTCCGTCAGCTCCTTCATGGACAGCCTTCCCGCGCGGGAGCCCGCCTCCCAGGTGTGACCCGCGCCCCCGAGGCGCACCCCGCACGGCCCGGACGTCATCCGTACGTCCGGGCCGTACGCGTCCCACCGAGCCCGTACCGCGCTCGTACCGCGAGCTGCCCTGCCCGGGGAATGGCAGGTCCTGTGAAAGTTGAAGCGATCGGTCCCTCCCGCCCCGCGTTCCGTACGACACTCGGGGCGACCGGAGTCGGACGGTCCACCGTGTGATCGCGCGACCGCGATATGTGACTACGTCGCTTGTCAGTTGTGTCGAACCCGTGAAAGGCTCTGGCCCGTTGTCGAGACGGTCCCCAACTCCAGCCGAATCAGGGCGAGTTGGGCGTTGTGCGACGTCGCACATGGAAGCAATCGATGCAGGAGCCCCCCATGTCAGACCTGCCGACCCCTCAGGATGCCGCCGAGGCCGCGCTGTTCTCGGAATGCTGGGACGCGGTCCTGTCGTACGCCGATCTGTGCACGTCCGGTTCCGCCGCGGCCACCCAACTGGCCACCGAGGCGTTCACCCATGGCATCCATGAGGCGCGCTCGGTCATGGCCCGCACGAAGAACACGGGCCGCAGAACCCCCCGGCTGCCCCGGATTCCCTTGCTGCTGAACTCGGTTCGGACCACCGCCGCCGCCTGGGAGGCGCACGGCCAGGGCCACCGGCTCGACCCCGACCTCAGGCTGTGGCTCAACTCCGAGAAGGCCGACCGCTACACCGGACCTCCGCTGCACCGCCCCATCGCGCTGCGGGGGTTGAGGGATCTCCAGGAACCCGACGCGGCTCTGCTGTGGCTGGTCGAGGTGGAGGCGCTCCCGCTGCCCGCGGTGGCCCGGCGGCTCGGTCTCGACCCGGTGGCGGCCGCCGAGGAACTCGGCCAGGTGCGGACGCTGTTCAGGGACCGCTGTCACCGCAACCACCTCGACACACCGATGGACACGAACTGCCGCAGCTACGCCAGGCTTCTCGACGCGGTCACCCGCTCGCCGGGCGCCGACACGCCCGATGACCTCTCGCAGCACCTCTCCCGCTGCGTGGAGTGCGCGGAGGCCGCCGCCTGTCTGCGGCTGCACGGCGGCGGACTGCCCGCGGCGCTCGCGGGCGGGGTGATCGGCTGGGGCGGCCTCGCCTATCTGGAGCGCAGGCGCCGCGCCGCCGAGGCGGGGACGGCGGGCGGGCGTACGGACACGGCCGTGGACACCGGTTTCGCCGAGATCAAGGAGGCCGCGCCCCGGATCGGCCGCACCGGGCTGCTCGTCGCCGCCGTCATCGTCTCCGGCCTCGCGCTCACGGTCTCCCTGATGCCGTTCGGCCCCGGAAGCGACGCCGGCACCTCCGCGCGCGGCGACTCGGCCGACCGTCAGCCGGTGGCCGACCCGGGTGTGCCGTCCCCGCAGGCGACCGCCCGCGCCGCGGGCTCGCTCGTCTCGCCCGAACCCGCGGACCCCAGCGCCGACGCGGGCTCGAACACCGACCCCGAACCCCAGGGCAAGTCCTCCTCCTCGGCCCGCACCCCCAGCGGGACCCCGGGCTCCAAGGACTCCACGAAACCCACGAATCCCCCGGACCCGGACTCCACCAAGAGCCCCGCCTCCTGCGAGGTGAAGTACCACGTCGTCGACCAGTGGACGGACGGTTTCCAGGCCACCGTCACGGTCACGTCCACCGTGGCCCTCGACTCCTGGCAGATCGCCTGGACCTTCGCCGACGGCCAGCGGGTCACGCAGATGTGGGACGGCACGGTCGCCCAGAACGGCTCCCACGTGACCGCGACCGCCGCCGACTACAACAAGTCGGTCGCCGCGGGCGGTTCCTTCGCCGTCGGTTTCAACGGCACCTGGCACGACGGAAACGCGGCCCCGAACGCCTTCACCGTCAACGGCGGACGCTGCACGACCGCGGGCTGACCCGTCGGCCCCGGAGATTCCCGTCCCCTCCAGGCCCGCTTGACGGCTGATCTCGGCTGCTGAGTTACCGACACGTCGATCGGCTGGGGTCAAATTCGATCAGAAACAGCCGTTCGGTTCTGGGATCTTGAATTCATTAGTAGCTTTGATTCCCGGATGGCCGAGTCTCGGTCGTGCGCAATTCGGGGGGTTGTCGCATGCGTGATTTCAGGGAGGCCCTTCCGCGCGACGATTTCGTACCGTGTCATCAAGTGGACCAAGCGGTCGCCGCGGATGTACGCACCTTGCGGCTCGCAGGCAACGACCTTCAATCCCGTTGTATTGCACTCGGGAACCTCGCGATATCCCTGTATTCACGTCACCGCTGTCAGGGCGGCCGACGTGATCTGGACGCCGCGATCGACCACCTCTGCACCGTGCTGCGGCTCCTGCCGGTCGGTCATCCTGAGTGCAGCACCGCGCAGGGGAACCTGGCGATGATGCTGGCGGCCCGCCGAACGCGCGAAGACCTCGACGATGCGGTGGGTCTGTGGCGCAACGGCCTCGCCCGGGAGCGGTACGGAAGTCAGGAATGGGCCGCTTCCGCCGGTCAGCTGGCACAAGGGCTGTACGAGTCGTTCACCCTCGGCGGCGACGCCGAACTGCTGGACGAGGCGTTGGCCCTGCTGGAGCGGGCCGTGCGCGACCTGCCGGCAGGTGGCTTCGGTGACACCCTGCGGGCCAACCGTGCGGTGCTGCTCGCCACACGTCATCAAGTCGCGCGGCCCGACCCGGGCGGACTGGACGAGGCGATCGTCGTTCTCGACGACCTCGGGAGGCGCGCCCTGGACCCCGAACGGGCCGACTGGGCCGCCGCCCATCTGGCCCAGGCCCTGGCACTGCGTTATGCGGACCGGGGAGACCCGGCAGACCTTTCCCGTGCCTCCGCGCTCCGGAAAACGCCCGACGAGCCGCCCGGGAATTCCGTCGCACCGGGGTCGCGACTGAATGCGGCTTCGGTGATCGGGGCGGATATCCAGGCCACCATCGCGCTCTTCGAATACATGTCCGATGCGCGGCAGGCGGATGTCGACCAGGCAATTCTAGATCAGCAAAAGGCAGTCGACCGGTGCGGTGACGATGTCGTCCGGCGGAGCCCGCTCGTGGTCAATCTGGCGCTCACTCTGGCCGTTCGTCATCACGCCCGCCGGGGGGCCGATCGCGCGGACGAAAGCGCGCCTTCCGGGGCCGCCTCCGCCGATCTGACGCGCGCCCTGGACCTCTTGCGGGAGAACGACGACGAGAACGTGCCCGCGCAGTACCGGGGAGGGACGATGGCGCTCAGCGGCATGCTGCTCCTGGAGCGCTACATGACCGACCCCGGCCGGCACGCGACGGACCTGACCGCGGCCGAACGGTTTCTGTGTGATGCCCTGGACCACCCGGGCCTGGACTATCGGTCCAAGATCGGTGTGACATCGCGGTTGGCCTACTGCCGCCTGGCGATCGCCCGGTCCACGGGCGACGCGGCGTCGCTGGAGGCGGCGGTCGACCTGGCGCGCCGCGCCGCCGACGGCATCCCTGACGAGTCCCCGCTGAGGGCTGGTGCACTGGGCTGCCTGGCGGACGTCCTACTGGCGCGTGCGGAGGCGACCCGGCTCGCCTCCCATCAGCGGGAGGCCGGTGAGCTGTGCCGGCAGGTATGTCGCGACTACGCGGACTCCGACCGTGCGGCCGTGTACCTCGCGGCACGAGTATGGTCCGAGTCGGCCTGGCGACGCGGCGCGATGGACGAGGTCGCCGAGGCGGGCAGCATCGCCGTGCCGCTGCTGCACGACATCGCGTCCCTGCAACTGGGCCGGGACGACAAGGCCGTACCCCTGCGCCAGGCCGAAGGGCTGGCGTCACGAACGGCGTTCGCGCTGGTGACGAGGGGCGAGACCGCCGCGGCCGCCACCATCCTGGAGACCGGCCGGGCGGTGATGCTTGCCGAGACCATGCAGCGTGAACACCCCGATCTTCTCAGGCTGCTGGCCAGCGAATACCAGAACCTGTCGTCCCGCTTCCGTCGGGCGGCGGAGGAGATGACGGCGCTCGAACGGCGGCTCCTCGCGGGCCCGCGGGACCTGCCGGTGGTCGACGGCATCCGGGAGACGTACCGCGTCCGGCTGCGGGCACTCGATGAGGTCGTCCGGGACATCCGCAGGCTGCCGGGCTTCGGCACGTTCCTGCGCCCGCCCGCGATGACGGACCTCTCCGGCGCGGCGGACGTCTGCCGGAGCACCCTGGTCTACCTGGCGGCCACCGACAGGGGCGGTATCGCGCTCCTGGTTCCCGCCCCCTCTCCCGGTCCGGCCGACCGGCCGGTGCGGGCCGTCGAACTGCCGGGACTGACGGACGACTTCGAGCGGCAGGCGGTGGCGGTGCTGCGCGGCGCTGTCGCACACGCCGACCTGGACGAAGCCGAGCGACGCATGGACGAACTGACCGGCAGGCTGTGGGAGTCGGTGATGGAGCCGGTGGTCAGCGCGATGGGGCCCGGAACTCCGGCCGTCCTGATACCCGACGGCCCCCTCGGCACGCTTCCGCTGCACGCCGCCGCCCGCCCCGACCCCCGGGCGTCCGTCGGACGCCGATTCGTGATCGACGACATACCGGTGGCCATGGCACCCAGCGCCCGCACCTTGAGCGTCGCGGTCGCCCGTACCTCCGGAGCATCGGTGCGCGGGCTGCTCGCGGTACGCGATCCGTCGCCGAGCGACGAACTGCCGCTGCCGGGGGCCGCGGCCGAGATCCAGCGGGTCCGCGTCGCCCTGCCGCCCCAGGTGCGGGTTCGCGAGCTCCACGGCGTGGCGGCCACCCGGCAGAATGTCCAACTGGCACTGGCGGACGTCGAGATCTGCCACTTCGCCTGCCATGCTCACGTCCACCCCGAGCGGCCGCTCGACGGAGGGCTCAGCCTCGTCGGCGGCGAAAGACTCACCGTCCGGGACATGTTCGCGATGCCGACCATCACGGCGCGGCTGGCGGTCCTGTCGGCGTGCGACAGCGGCCGCGTGGACGAGAGTCTCCCCGAGGAGGTCGTCGGACTTGCCACGGGATTCCTGCAGGCGGGCTTCGGCGCGGTGATCGCCGCTCTGTGGCCCGTCGAGGACGCGCCCGCCGCCGCGCAGATGGCGTTGACCTACCGGTACTGGCTGAGTGAGGGGAAGAGCCTGCCGGCCGCGATGGGCAGCGCCATGGCGTGGCTCCGCGACAGCACGAACGAGCAGAAGTGCGCGGCGTTCCCGGAACTCGCCTTCTTTGCTCCCGAGGACCTCGCTCCGGCGGACGACCCCGGGTGGCCGGACCGCAGAGAGCACAGCAGCCCGCTCGTCTGGGCCGCCTTCAGCTGTCTGGGGATCTGAGGAGGACCATGGATTCGTTCGAGGCGCTGCTCACCACCCTGATCGGCGTGGTGCCCGGAGCGCTGTACACGTGGGAGTTGGAGAAGCAGGCGGGCGCCTGGGGTGTGAACCTGTCGGACAGGGTCCTGCGCTTCCTGGGCATGTCGGTCCTGTTCCACCTGGCGCTCGCGCCCCTGTCCTGGTGGCTGGTTCAGCAGGACAGGCACGGGACACTGCGGGCGGGCGCGTCACCCTGGCTGCTGTGGCCGGTCGTTGCCGTCTATGCGCTTCTCCCTGCCGCGCTCGGCCACGCGGTCGGCGTCGCGGCCCGGCGCCGGCGCCCCTGGACGCGGTGGCTGATCGGCCCGGCGCCAGCGCCGCGCGCCTGGGATCAGGTGTTCTCCCACGAGGACAGCATCTGGCTGCGGATCCGGCTGAAGGATCCCAGCGGCGGGGACAACGGATGGTTCGCGGGCGCCTTCGCCCCGGCACGCCGGGGCCCGCACTCGTACGCGTCCGGGTTTCCGCACGACCAGGACATCTATCTGGCGGAGACCGTGGAGGTCGATCCGGCGTCGGGGCGTATCCGTCTGGTGGAAGGTCGGCCGAAGTTTCGCGGCGTCGGCGTGCTGATGCGGTGGGAGGAGATCGCCTACGCCGAGGTCATGTCCGTAGAGGGGGAGTAGATGAGTGACGAAGAACACGAGACGGCGGAGACAGAAGCGGCGCCCCGGCCCGAGGAGTCGCCCACAAAACGGCGGCGTACGGTGCGCCGGCGCGGGGGGTACACACGAACGGGGCAGCCGGCCGCGGACATGCCGGTGCCGCCTGCCTCGGTGACGATCTCGGATCAGCCCGCCGTCCCGGCGCCCGAGGCCCAGGACGACGCCGACGGCGACCAGGAGGCGGACGGATGAGCCTCGACTCCGATCTGCCCTTCCTGACCAAGGGCACCGGCGCGGAAGATCCCGCGGGAGCCGGGGACGCCGCAGCCGACGCATACGGCGGCCGCCATGTTCCGGCGTGGCTCCGGGAGACCAGCACTTGCTTCCTGACCAATCCCCAGCTGGTGCTGTACGGCAACATCCGCGACAACTACCTGGTCCCGCAAGGGGATTCATGGCAGCTCCCGGACGTCAGGGAGGCCCTGTGGTGGCTCATGAAGCCGCTGGGCTACCGATTCCTGCTCGTCGTCGACCCCGTCGACGGGCTGCACGTGCTTCCCGGCAACGACGAAGAGGTCCTGAAGAGCGTCGCGGCGTTGACCTCGGTCGCGCTCGGGAACGGCCGACCGCTGAGCCTCGACACGTTGCTCGGTGTGCTGCGTGCGGTGACCGGCAGCCGGGACACCAAGGCGGGCGTCATGGTGGACTACGCTTCCCGCCTGGTGCGCGATGTCCGCCAGCTCTCGCCCGAGGAGCACTACTTCTTCGCCGCCTGCGAGAAGCTGTCGCACACGGCGAAGCCGCTGCGCGGCCGCGGGGCGACACCGCGCTACAACCCGGTGCTGTGGGTGGCCAACAACGACCGGGACATCCCCGCGTGGTTCACCGCGGACTCCATGGCCGTACGACGGATCGCCGTACCGCTGCCGGACCTCGGCGACCGTAAGGTGGCGGCCGAACTGCTGTCACAGGGAGTCTCCTCACACATGCTCGGGGGAGCCACCGACGACGACATCGCCTACCGGTTCGCCGAACAGACCGAATCCCTGACCGTGCGCAGCATGATGGAGATCATCCGGCTGGCACGCACCCGTGAGGACGCCGTCGACTCGATCGAGGCCGCCGCCCGCTGCTACCGGGTGGGCATCTCCGACAACCCCTGGAGCAAGCCCTTCCTCAGGGAACGACTCACCACCGCGGCCGAGCGCATCCGTGAGCGCGTCCGAGGTCAGGACGAGGCCATCGAGCAGTCCGTCGACATCATCATCCGTTCCGTCATGGGACTGTCGGGCGCGCAGGCGGCCTCGAACGCGTCGCGACCGCGCGGGGTGCTGTTCTTCGCCGGACCCACCGGCGTCGGGAAGACCGAGCTGGCCAAGTCGCTCACCGAGCTCATCTTCGGCGACGAGCGGGCGTACATCCGATTCGACATGACGGAGTTCTCCGCGGAGCACTCGGCGGCCCGGCTGATCGGCGCGCCACCCGGATACATCGGGCACGACGCGGGCGGTGAACTCACCAACTCCGTCCGGGAACGCCCGTTCAGCCTCATCCTCTTCGACGAGATCGAGAAGGCGCATCCGCGGATCCTGGACAAGTTCCTGCAGATCCTCGACGACGGCCGCCTCACCGACAGCACGGGATCCACCGTCTACTTCTCGGAGGCCGTGCTCGTCTTCACCTCGAACCTCGGGATGTCGGTGCTCGACGAACGCGGCATGCAGGTGCACAACGTCAGCCCCGACAACACGCGCGACGAACTCGTCAGCCTGATCTCCTCGGCCGTCAGACAGCACATCGCCGAGGAACTGGACCGGCCGGAGCTGCTCAACCGGCTGGGCGACAACATCGTCGTCTTCAACTTCATCGGCCGGGCCGCCGCGCAGGAGATCTTCGACCTGCTGCTCCAGCGCATCCTCGTCCTTGTCGAGAAGGAGCGGAAGGTGAAGCTGACCATCGCGCCCGAAGCACGGGAGACGCTGCTGAAGGTCGCGACGGCGGACATCACCTTCGGCGGTCGCGGTATCGGGTCCATTCTGGAGACGGCCCTGATCAACCCGCTGGCACGCGCACTGTTCACCCAGGGCCACGATCCGGCGCCCGAGCAGTGCATCACCGACGTCACGCACGAGGCGACGGGCTGGCGGGTGACTCTGCGATGACCCCTGAGGAGCCGAACAACCCGCTTGAGACCCGGCTGGAACGGACAGCACCGGCATCACCGCCTTCTGGAGAGGCACTTCGGACCCGGCTGGAGTCATCACATGCTTCGGACGCGCCGCCTCCGGAGGAAGTACTGACCGTTCTGCCGAAGCAACTGGCGGCCCGCTTCCGACTCCTGAGCGAGATTCCCGCCCAGGGCGCGGAGGCCAACCTGTTGCTCGTCGCCGACGAACACGGCAAGCACCTCGTCGCGAAGATCTACCGGCACGCCGGCCGCCAGGCATCACGCGAGGTATGGTCCAAGCTTCCCCAGCTGGACAACCCGTACATCGTCAAGACCCTGGAGACCGGCGCCGCCGGACAGCGGGACTACGAACTCATGGAGTACGTCCAGGGCGGCAACCTCGCCCAGTTCGTGGGCGGCTGGGCTGCCGACAGCCTCCCGGCGATGGTCACCGAGATGGTGCGACAGATCGCCGAGGCTCTCGGCGCACTGCACAGGGCCGACATCATTCACCAGGACCTCAAACCCGAGAACGTCCTGGTGCGCTCCCGGAACCCCCTCGACCTCGCGCTCTCCGACTTCGGAGTGAGCCGCGTACTCGACCAGACCCGCGCGGCCGCCTCGACGGCCGGCACTCTGCCCTACCTGGCGCCCGAGTTGCTGGTGAGCGGTGTCGGGCAGACCTCACGCGCACGGGACTGGTGGGCGCTGGGCATGATGGCCCGCGAACTCCTCCTCGGACAAAGGCCCTTCGCCGACATGATGGATCCGGCCATCGTCATGGCCGTCATGGTCCGCGGCATCGACCTCGACGGGGTGACGGATCCTCGCCTACGGATGCTGTGCGCCGGCCTGCTCACCCGGGACCCCGAGGACCGGTGGGGCGCATCCGAGGTGGCGAGTTGGCTGGCCGGCGGCAGCCCTCCGGTCAGCTATACCGCGCCCCTCGCCCTGTCACAGCGCACGAGGAACACCCTGCCCCTGGTGTTGCGTTCCGTCCGCTACACCAAACCGGAGGAGCTTGCCGTCGCCCTTGCCGAGCCGGACGTGTGGAACGCCGCCGCACGCAGCTACTTCACCGACATGGGCCCCGCCCACCAGCCGTCCGAAGGATGGCGCGCCCTGCGCAAGTGGCTCAGGCAGTTCGACGAGCCGGACGAGTACGACGTCGAAAAACTGCAGGACCTGATCGACCACCAGCTCACCGACCCGGCCCTGGGCCCCGACGCACGACTCGCACGCCTGGTGCACGTACTCGCCCCGGAGACGCCGGCCATGTGCCGCGGGCTGCGCGTCGACCGCGAGAACCTGCTCGGCGTCGCCCGGCACGCCGTTGCCGCGCAGAGCCCCGGCGACGAGCATGTCCGGTTCGTCGAAGCGCTCTGGCAGCAGAACCTGCTCACCGAGCTGGCGAGGTTCCCGGCGTCCTCGGATCTACGCCGGATCGACGAGGCCTGGCGCACGGCCCAGCTCCGCAGCGACGAGACCTTCGGCCGTCTGTGGCAGCTGCTCCCGCAGGCCACTCGGCAGGCCCTCACCGTGCCGTCCGACGCCCGGATGGTGATCGCGCCCCAGCTGTGCCTGCTCCTCGGTGGCCAGGGGGAGAGCACCAGGATGTGGCAGCAGCTCGACCAGGTGTCCGCGCGGACCGCCAACGTCCCCTGGTTCTGGCACGCCCGACAACAGGCGGGCGACGGTCCCGCGGCCGTCACCGCACTGCGACGGCTGGTCCCCGCGGCCCTCGTGGAGGCTGAGCAGACCGCACGCCGGACGGCGGCGGCCCAGGCGGCCCAGCGCGAACAACTGGCACGTTGGCAGCACATGGAGGCGGAGCGCACATCGCCCGGCGCTCTCGCGACGGCCACCAGCCGCGCCATCGGTCCGTTCGCGGGCTACGCGGCGGTCATGGTGCTGGCCGCCTTGCTCGGCAGTACCCTCGTCGGCGTGGACCTGGCGGTGTCCAGCCTGGTCATCGGGCTGATCCTGCTGTTCGTGCACATCGCGGTCGAGGTCACTCTCGCACGGCACATCGGCGGCCCGTACGCGCACGGGTACACCCTGTTCAGCCAGGCCGGCGGCGCGTTCCGCAGAGCGGGCCGACCCCGGGGCGCCGGTTTCGGCTGTCTGGCCATCCCCTTCATGTGCGCGGTCCTGGCTTATCCCGCCATCGCTTACGCGGTCCTGCTGGTGCTTCACCTGCGGTCCGTCCCGGCCAGGCGGGCGCTGTGGAGCAACCAGCACGCCGCCGCGTACGCGAGGGTGGTGACAGGGCGATGAGCGGGGGTTCCGCGATCGGACTCGTGGCGCCGCTTGCCGTCGGCGCAGTCCTGGGTTACGCCGCGGGCGCTGCCGTGTCGCTCGCCCTCACGTCGGGTCTGACCGCCGTCGGCTCCGCTCTCGAACGGCGCCAGGTGCACTGGGAGCGCGAGCGGTGCGCGGAGGCGGTGTGGGAGGAGGCGGTGGCCGAGGTGCTCACCCGCAACGCCCGGATCGAGGTGACGAAGGCCGCGCTCGGCGCGTACGGCCGGCCCGCGGCCCCACTGCCGGAGCCGCTGGTGCTGTTCAGGCAGCAGATCCAGGAACTGCGTGACTGGTGCGCCGTCGCGGATCGTGCGCTCGTAGCTGCGGAGAGTCTGCTGACGGACCAGGACGCCCTGCGGGCGGCGGCCTGGCTGACAACGGGACCGCCGGTCGGTGAACGGCCGACGCGCGCGGCACCGGGCCCGGCCACAGGGCCGGCCCGCGAGCGCCGGGAGACTGCGGGGGCGCCCGCCCCGGACCGTTTCGGGTCCGAACGGGAGGCCGCCGCACGGGCGTTGCGCCGCCTGACACCGGCCGTCTCGCACGACGAACGTCTGAGGATCACGGCCGCGGCCGCGCGCGTGGGCGCCGCCGCCTCGGAGACCGAAGCGCGCAACCGGCTCGACGACCTGCGCTCGCGCGTCGACGGCGCACGCGGCACCGCCGACCGGCGGATGGCGGACGCCCGGGCCGCAGCCGCCTTCCTGCAGGTACTCGAGCACGTCCAGGACGAGACGGCTGCTCCCCTGCGCGAGACGTTGCTGGCCGTCGTCCGCGCGCAGCGCCCGCTCGAACAGGGCGTACGCGACGAAGCCCTGCACTGGGCGGAGGCGGTACGCGACGCCGCGGAGCGGCACCACGTGCGGCAGGTGCTCCTGGAGCCGCTGGAGCAGATGGGGTACGAGATCTGTGGGGACTTTTCCACCGTCACGGTCGAGCAGGGAGCGTTCGCCGTCTCCCACACGTCCTGGCGTGAGCACGAGGTGCGCATGATCTACGACAACGCCGAGCGGGAACTGCGGGCCGTCGTGGTGCGTACCGGCGGATCACAGGGACTGAGCGGCACTCGCGCCGACCTGGAGCGCGAGGAGCAGTGGTGCGGCGCCCTGGAGGATCTGCAGGCCCGGCTGGCGGACCGGGGCGTCAGCGTCGACGTCCACTCACTCACCGTCCCCGGCTCCAGGCCGACCCCTGTGACCAGCTCGCCGGGGACCGGCGACCAGGAGGAACAGCGGCGCGCGGACAGCAGCCCGCAGGCCGAGCGGCAGGGGCACTGACATGACGCGACTCGCGATCAACAGGTTGCACTACCCCGTCACCGTGCTCGGGCACGGCGTGCGGGTCGGCGTGTGGGTCCAGGGCTGCACACTGGCCTGCCCCGGATGCATGTCCCGGGACACCTGGGAGCCACGGTCGGACACGGAGGCGGACGTCGATGCCGTGCTCACCTGGATACGCCGGCTCCCCGGCCCGCTGGACGGCGTCACCGTCTCCGGCGGTGAACCCTTCCAGCAGTCCCGCGCCCTGGCCGAACTCCTCAACGGCCTGCGGGAGTCGGCCCGTGACGACGAGTCCCCCCGAGACCTTCTGGTTTTCTCCGGCTACGCGTGGCCCCGGCTGCGGGACGGGGCCGAGTACCAGGCGGCGTTGGCGCTGTGCGACGCGGTCGTCGCCGGTCCTTACGTGGCCCGCCGCAACACCGGCAGCCCACTGCGGGGATCCGACAACCAGGAGGTCGTACCGCTCACGCCGCTGGGCCGCGAGCGGTACGACGCGGAGGCTCTCGCCGGCTACGGAGAACGCCGCCTCCAGGTGATGACCGACGGCGGCGACCTGCGCGTCATCGGCATCCCGTACCGAGCGGACCTGACCCGATGGCAGGCCGCCTCCGAGGCCGGGGGTGTGACATGGGAGGGAACCACGTGGACCGCCTGATCTGCACGGCCTGCGACGCGGAGGTGGGCGCGGACGAAGTGGTCTGCCCCGAGTGCCGGGCCGTGCTCACCACGGAGGGTGCGGTGCGCGTCGTCACCGCCGAGCTCGCCGCTGAACGCCCGGCGCGGGACCTCTCCGCCAAGACCGCTCCCGACCCACCACCGTCAGCTCCCGTTGCCACGCCCCCGTCGGCGGAATGGACGACGTGCCCGCACTGCCGGACGCCCGTCACGACGGCCGATCTGATCTGTATGGCCTGCCTGCGCGAGCTGCCCTCCGACCGTCCCGGCGCACCTCGGGACGAGGCGCTGCGCACCACCCTGGAACACGACGCGACGTTGCTCCGGCTGAGTTTCACCACCGGAGAGGTCGAAGTCCGGCCCGGACAGCAGGTGGTCCTGGGCCGCGACCCCAGCCACACGGCCACGGCCGCTCGGCTCGCGCCTTTCGACAACGTCTCCCGGATGCACGCCACAGTCGGCCTGACCTCCGATGGTGCCGCCTGGCTCCGCGACGAGAACTCCGCCAACGGCACCTGGGTCGACGAAGAACCCGTACCGGCCGGCCAGACACGACCGCTGCGCGACGGCAGTGTGATCCGGCTGGCCTCCAACGTCCCCGCACGCGTCGGAATCGTGGGCAGGAGGATCCCACCACCCCGGACGGGTCGCGTGTGACGGGGGGCGAACCGAGCCGTTTCCCGGCCCGAGGCTTCGGGCCGGGTACGGGAAGGGGGCCGGAGCGGAAAACCGGTGGCACCCGCGTGAGTGCGCCTCTATGGTGAGTGCTGCTTCACGCGGTGGCCGGTCGGCCCCGCTGTCGGCTGAGTGAGGAACGGGAGGTGTGACCGATGGCTGTCTCTGTGATGGGCGCTGCCCGCATCCGGAAGTTCATCAAGTCCACTTCCGTGGCCTCCGGCTGACCTCTTCCTCTCCCGCGCCCTTGAGCGCGGTGCCGGGGCCACCCTTGTGAAGGGTCACCCCTTGTCTTTCTCTTCTCTCCCCGGTTCGTTCTCACCTTCCTCGCATCCCCTCGTGCCGTACGGCTGGGATGCGGACTGGGAGGCCGAGTTCGCCCCGTATGCCGAGCAGGGTCTCCTGCCCGGTCGTGTCGTACGGGTCGATCGTGGCCTGTGCGACGTCGTCACCCCGGTCGGTACTGTCCGTGCCGACACCGAGTTCGTCGTTCCTCGTGACCCGATGAAGGTCGTGTGCACGGGGGACTGGGTAGCGGTCGACCCTGAAGGCAGCGACCCGCGGTACGTACGGACGCTGCTGCCCCGGCGTACCGCCTTCGTGCGGTCGACGTCGTCCAAGCGCTCCGAGGGCCAGGTGCTGGCCACGAACATCGACCACGTCGTCATCTGTGTGTCGCTCGCGGTCGAACTGGACCTCGGGCGGATCGAGCGGTTCCTCGCGCTTGCGATGTCCTGTTCGACCGGTGAGGCGCTGCTCCACAAGTCGGCACTCTCCTGGGAGTCCGGCGCACAACCCGTGGTCGTCCTCACCAAGGCCGACCTGGTCCCGGAGGCGGCGACCCTCGGGCACCTCGTCCAGGACGTGGAGACCTCCGCGCCCGGCGTTCCCGTGCTCGCCGTCAGCTCCGCGACGGGGGCGGGGCTCGACATCCTCGAAGCGGTGCTCGCCGGTGGTACGGCCGTCCTGCTCGGACAGTCCGGCGCGGGCAAGTCGACGCTGGCCAACGCGTTGCTCGGCGAGGACGTCATGGACGTACAGGCCATCCGCGACATGGACGGCAAGGGGCGGCACACCACGACGACCCGCAACCTTCTCGCGCTGCCGGGCGGCGGTGTCCTCATCGACACCCCGGGGCTGCGCGGAGTCGGACTCTGGGACGCCGCGATCGGGGTCGGGCAGGTGTTCTCCGAGATCGAGGAGTTCGCCGCGGACTGCCGCTTCCAGGACTGCGCCCATGTCGCCGAGCCCGGGTGCGCGGTGCTGGCGGCGCTCGACTCCGGCGAACTGCCGGAGCGACGGCTCGAGAGCTACCGCAAGCTGCTCCGCGAGAACCAGCGGATCGTCGCCAAGACGGACGCCCGCGTGCGCGCCGAGATCCGCCGCGACTGGAAGCGCAAGGGTGCGGAGGGCCGCGCCGCCATGGAGGCCAAGCGCGGGCGCTGGTAGCCGGGGACGGGGTGGAGGCCACGGATTCCGCGTGCCCTCCACCCCGGCCCGCTGGATCACTGAGCAGCCGGGCTGCCCGACTCTCCGGGCCGCCGCGCACCGGACCGCCCAGGCCGTAGTGCCGTGTCCGATTTCCGCCAGCCCTGCCGTGGGTGCCGGCCCACACTGGAAGGGTGAACGACGAGGACACCAGGTACGAGGACACCAGGTACGAGGCCGTGCGGAGTCGGGACGCCCGGTTCGACGGGGAGTTCTTCTTCGCCGTGCGGACGACGGGGATCTACTGCAGGCCCAGCTGCCCCGCGGTCACACCGAAGCGGCGGAACGTGCGGTTCTACGCGACGGCCGCCGCCGCGCAGGGTTCGGGTTTCCGGGCCTGCCGCAGATGCCGCCCGGACGCCGTGCCGGGTTCCGCGGCCTGGAACGTACGGGCCGACGTCGTCGGCCGGGCCATGCGCCTGATCGGTGACGGCGTGGTGGACCGCGAGGGCGTCGGAGGTCTCGCCGCGCGCCTCGGGTACAGCGCCCGCCAGGTCCAGCGGCAGCTCACGGCGGAGGTCGGCGCGGGTCCGGTCGCGCTGGCCAGGGCCCAGCGCGCGCACACCGCGCGGATACTGCTCCAGACCACCGAACTCCCCGTCACACAGATCGCGTTCGCGGCGGGGTTCTCCAGTGTGCGCCAGTTCAACGACACGATCCGCACGGTCTACGCGTCGACACCGAGCGAGCTGCGCGCCGCGGCGCCGCGAACCGGCCCCGCCGCCCGGAGCGCGAGCGCGGCCACCCCCACCGCCGGTGTCCCGCTCCGGCTCGCCTACCGGGGGCCCTACCAGTCCGCCGCCGTCTTCGACCTGCTGGCCGCCGAGGCCGTCCCGGGCATCGAGGCCGTCGGCGGCAGTCGTGGCCGTCGTACGTACCGGCGCACGCTCCGGCTGCCGTACGGCACGGGGATCGTGGCCGTCGAGGAGCGCCCGGGAACCGGCGCGGGCCGCACCCGCGCGGGCGGGACGAGCCGCACCGCGGGAGCACCGGGCCCCACCGACGCCGCCCACCCCGGCGGCTGGCTCGACGCCCGGCTGCACCTCACCGATCTCCGGGACCTCACCACCGCCGTACAGCGGCTGCGGCGGCTGTTCGACCTCGACGCCGATCCGTACGCCGTCGACGCGCGGCTGGGAGCCGACGCGCGCCTGGGTCCCCTGGTCGCGGCGCGGCCGGGCCTGCGGTCGCCGGGCGCCGCCGATCCGGACGAGCTCGCGGTGCGCGCGCTGGTCGGGGAGGCGGAGGCCGGGCGGCTGGTGCTGCGGTACGGGAAGGCGCTGGACGCCCCGTGCGACACGCTCACGCATCTCTTCCCCGAGGCCGCCGCACTGGCGGAGGCGGAGCCCGGCGGCCCGCTCGGCGCGCTGACCGCCGCCCTCGCCGACGGCACCGTGCGCCTCGACCCGGGCGCAGACCGGGACGAGGCGCGGGCGGCGCTGCTCGCGCTGCCCGGCATCGACGAGGGCACCGCCGCCGCCATCCGCACCCGGGCCCTCGGCGACCCGGACGTGGCCCCGCCCGGCGCGAACGCCCCGGAGACCTGGCGCCCGTGGCGCTCGTACGCCGTCCGACACCTCAGGGTGGCGGGGGAGTTGTAGCCGGACGCCTTGAGCAGGACGCCTTGAGCCGGGCGGCGGGTTCACGCGCGATCTTCAACGGCCCTGTGCACGAACCGAATCGGATGGCCCAACCCGCCGTCCAGGCAACGCGGTGACTCGGCTTCTCTCCAACCCGACCTATTTGTAAGGCCGTTCAGTCGTCTAGGCCCCAACTGTGGATCCGCCTCGGGTGGATCCGGATCAGTTCCTCGCTGAAGTGCGGTCCCAAGTCATGTGCGCCGGTGAGGAGTTCCGCCTCTCCGCGGATGTCGACGCCTCGGACCTTCCACGGCTTGAGGCTGACGATGTCGTCGACGACCAGGGCGACCTTCGGGTTCTTCTGAAGGTTGCGCCACTTCTTCGTGGTGCCCATCGCGTAACCGCCGATCAGGATCGTCCCGTCCTCCTGCGGGAAGAAGCCGACGGGGTTGGCCTGGGGCTGCCCGAGAGGGTCGACGGTGGCCAGCCGTCCCAGCCGCTGCGACCTCAGATACGCGCGCTCGGCTTCACTGAATTCGGTCATGACAGCAGCCAAACACGCCCCCGCCCGCGGCGCATCGGGTTCCGGACCTAGGACCAGGGGAGGAGGGGATCTCGTACTGAGCCTTGGTGGGATTGGCGTGCGGATCCTCGGCCGGATCGGTGTATGGAGCCTCGGCCGGATCGGCGTGCGGGAGCCCGTCCGGTCCTGTCCGGTCCCGTTCGGGCGCGTCCGACGGTGTGATGGTGTGATGTGGGGGCGCGCGGGCGGGGAAGCGATGGCCCCATGCCCCGCGCGATCATGTTCCGGCGTCTCCTCGTCCCCGTGGTGACCGCCCTGGTCCTCACCCCGCCGAGTGGGATCGCCGAAGCGCGGTCCGCGCCCGGCCGGAGCGCCCCGAAGCCGGCCAAGACCTGGGCAGGGGCCTGGCCAGGAATCTGGACGGGTACCTGGGAGGCCGCGGCCGCGGGGACCGTGCCCGCGCTGCCCGGCGCCTCGGTCCGCAACGTCGTGCACACCAGCGTCGGCGGCCGCGCCGCTCGCGTCCGTCTCTCCAACCGGCTCGGCACGAGACCGCTCCAACTCGGTTCCGTGACACTGGCATTGCAGCGGCAGGGGGAACCGAGGAGCCCCCGGGCGGTCGCGGGCTCCGTGCGCGCGGTCACCTTCGCCGGCGCCCGATCGGTCACCGTCCCCGTCGGCCGGGACCTGGTCAGCGACCCCGTCGCGCTGCCCGTCCCCGCCGACGCCAACCTCCTCGTCTCGGTGCACACCCCGGCCGACTCGGGCCCGGCGACGTACCACCGTTCCGCGCTCCAGGCCAACTTCATCGCTCCCAGGGGCGATCGGACCGGCGAGGAGAGCGGCGCCGCCTACACCACCACCGTCGGCAGCTGGTACTACGTGACCGGCGTCGACGTGCTCGGCCCGTCCGCCGCGGGCAGCGTGGTCGCGCTCGGCGACTCGATCACCGACGGCACCGGCTCGTCGTCCGACGCCAACCGCCGCTGGCCCGACCGGCTCGCCGCCCGGCTGCGCGCCCTTCCCGCGTACCGCAGGCCCGGCGTCCTCAACGCGGGGATCGCCGGGAACCGCGTCCTGCTCGACGACCGGGGCCCGAGCGCTCTGACCCGCCTGGACACCGACGTCTTCTCCCGCGCGGGCGTCCGCACGATGATCATGCTGGAAGGCGTCAACGACATCAAGGGAACACCGGAGCAGACGGACCCACGCGCCCTGGAGGACGCCTACCGGCTCGTCGTGCGCCGCGCACACGCCCGAGGCATCCGGGTCATCGGCGCCACGATCACCCCGTACGGCGGTCATGCCGCGTACACCCCGGACCGGGAGGCGGTGCGGCAGGCGGTCAACGCCGCCATCCGCACGCACCGGATCTTCGACGCGGTCGCGGACTTCGACGCCACCGTCCGGGACCCGCAACGCCCGAGCCGTATCCTCCCCGCCTACGATCCCGGCGACCACCTGCACTTCAACGACGAGGGCATGCGCGCGCTGGCCGACACGATCGACCTGCGGTCCCTCGCGGTGAAGTCGTCCACGCGCTAGCCCCGGGCGGGCCGACGCCCCGGTCACGCGTCCCCGGCCGCCGGAGGTCTCGCACACGCGTCCCCCCGCCGCCGGCTCAGCCCCAGATCACCGTGCCCAGCCACGCGCCCATGATCAACAGGCAGGCGAAGAGCTCCGTCAGGACGCTCCAGCCGCCCGCCCGCATCGCGGTCCGCACCGAGGCCTTCGCCGGCCCGTGCCCGCCGAGGCGCAGCCGCTCGCTGAGGTAGATCCCGCCGATGAAACCGGGGACGGCGCCGACCACCGGCACCAGGAAGAAGCCGAGGAACGCCCCGCCACCCGCGTACACCGCCATTCGGGTGGTGGCGCCGCTCTCTCGCAGCCGTCGTGGCGGCAGCATCCAGCGGATGGCCTGGGCGAGCAGCAGGACCGCGGTCGCGCCGACGAGGACGGCCCAGGACAGGGTCTGCGGGTAGCTCAGCGCCCACCACAGGACCGCGGCCCAGACGAGCCACGATCCCGGCAGACCGGGCACCAGCACTCCGACCAGGCCGAGCAGAATCACGACGCCGACCAGCAGGAGTTCCCACACTCCCATCTGCCCAGCCTGCCCGAGTGGGCGGGAAACCGCAGGTCAGTCACGCGCCACCCAGCCGCGCTCGTACGCGTGCCAGCCCAGTTGCAGCCGGGTCGTCACCCCTGTCAGCTCCATCAGGCGCTTGACGCGGCGCTGTACGGTCCTCAGGCCCAGGTCGAGCTGTTTGGCCACGCTCGCGTCGGTGAGTCCCGCGAGGAGCAGGGAGAGGATCTCCAGATCGGTTCCGTCCGGGCCGTCCGGCTCCCGCTCCAGCACGCCCCGGCTGCCCAGCCGCAGCGGCAGCGCGTCCCGCCACACCGACTGGAACAGCCCCGACAGCAGCTCCAGGAGCCCGCTCGCGTGCACGACCAGCGCGGCCGGCTCCGCCGTGTGCGAGGTCAGCGGCACCATGGCGAGCGCCCGGTCGGCGATCACCAGTTTGGTCGGCACCTGGTCCACGACCCGCACCTGCTCGTCGCGGCCGAGCGCGGCGGACAGCTCGGTGATCCCGCTCGGCTGGTCGAGGACGGTCCGCTCGACGACGACGCGGTAACCGACGCCCCGGCCCGCGGCCTGCTCCTCGGCGTCGTTGTCCGCGCCGGAGACCACCATCGGGGTCCCGGTGACCAGCGCGCACACCTCGTCGGTGGCGCCGAGCTGGAGCTGCAGGAAGCGCTGCGAGACCGCCGCCGCGCCGATCACCACCTCGACCAGGTCGTGCACGGCCGGTTCGCCGGCCGCGCCCCGGTACTCCTCGGCCAGCAGCGCGGCCGCCAGCTCCGCCTTCTCCAGTTCGTGCCGCTGCTGGGTGAGCAGCGCGCCGAGGGCGACGCCCGGCGGCGCGGCGACCCAGCGGCCGGGCCGCGCCGAGGACTGCGCGGCCAGACCGTGCCGTTCCAGCCGGCGCAGCGCGCGTTCCGTCTCGTACTCGCCGAGTGTGAGCCGACGCGCGAGATCGGGCACCTCGGCGGCGCCCACGGAGACCAGCGCTCGGTACGCCGACTCGTGGGTCTCGTCCAGACCTATCGCTCCCAGCATGCGGCGATGTCCCTCCCCATGGATGCGTTCCGGCCGGTCGGCGGAGCCGTGGCGGAAATCGGCCACGGCACAAACCCGCCTCGGCACATCATGGTCGTACCCCCCGCCCCTCTGACAAGCTCACGTCACCGCGGCGCCAACTACCTTCCGTAATGCCCCGCTTGGGATCGGTCTGCGGGAAAGAGGCTGTACCGGCTCGCGGACCGCGGCCCTTACCCAGTTCTGAACTGGCCGACTTCGAACGGGATTCGGCCATCCGAACCGTGACCCGGGCCTGTCCGCGACGTGCGTCGGGCTCCGGTCACCCAGGTGCCGCCGGGCGGTTCTCCCGTGGGGGGTGGGACCGCCCGGCGGTCAGGTGTTCGCACGTTTCGGTGCGCATCGCCGTTCGACGGTTCACTCGACGCGCCGTTCGAGGGTCCGCACGTTGGCCGGTTTTTCCGGATGCCCCGTTTTCAACCGGCTGTCTCGGTGGACAATCGGGAGCATGAGCCAGCAGGGGGAGAAGCCCACCGGTCACGAGGACGACTGGTGGAGGCAGTTGTACGACGACTCCACCGAGGACACGGGGCCCGCGGCCGTGGCCGATTCCCTCGACGACCGGTTCGCGTCGGCGTCGGGGACGGTCGGAGGCGGGCTCGATCCGGGTCCGGAATCCGGGCCGGACGCGCGGCCCACAACAGACGGTCGGCCCACAGCGGACGCGTGGCCTACAGCGGACGCGTGGCCCACAGCGGAATCGAGGTCCGCGCCCGACGGGAGCTCCGCCTCGGATCCGAGGTCCGAGCCGGACGCGGCGTCCGGCCGGGGGCGCGGTTCCCTCCGGCGGTCCGACGCGCGCGGGTTCGACGGTCCGCCGCCCCCGCGGCGGTCCCCCGCCGTGCCGGAGTCCTCGTCCCCCGGGACGGGGAAGCAGCCGCCCGCCCTCCCGAGCCAGCCTCCCGCCGTCTCGGGGCAGCACGGTGGCCCCTCGGCCTCCGCCGCCCGGCCCGGCGCGACCCCGAGTGGCGAGGTGCCGCCCCGACCTGGCGCGACCCCGCGCGATGAGACGCCGCCCTGGCCCGGCGTGATCCCGAGCGACGACACGCCGCCCCGGCCCGCCGCGAACCCCGGCGACGGCGCGGTGTCCCGGCCCGGACGCTGGGAGCGGGGCCCGGTGTCGGGGCCCGGTGCCGACATGGGACCGCCCGGCCGCGGCGGACCCCCCTCGGAGCCCACCGCCTGGGAGCCCACCCCCTGGGAACCCACACCTTGGGAACCTCCGGCATGGGAGCTCCCGCCCCCCGCCCCGGCCTCCGCGCCGGCCGCCCCCGCGCCCTTCCCGCCCGGCCCGAAACCACCGGGGTTCACCGCGCAGGAACCCGGCCCGGACGCGTCCCGGGACACCCGGGGCGACACGCCCTCGGAGCCTTCCGCGCCCTCCCCGGCGCAGGTGCCCGCGTCGAGGGCGCCGTCGGAGGTGCCGCCGAAACCCGTGTCGGCTCCCGCCGTACCCCCGGGCGCGCCGCCCTCCGTCCGCCCGGTGGCCGCACTGCCCAGCACCACCGGGGGCTTCCGGACACCGCCGCCCGAGTCGGCCCCCGCGGACATGCCCGCGGGCGCACCCCGGGAGACCGTCCTCTCCGTCGTCCAGCCGCCGTCCTCCGTCGGCCACGTCGGCTCAGGCCCGCCCACCTACGACCCCGAACCGACCGCGCTGCCGCCCGCCGAGCCGGACGAACTCGGTGATCTGGTCGCCGACACCGCGCTGGACGGCGCACGGTACGGAACGAGCACGCTGCGCGCCGTGTCCGCGCGCGGGGACTCCGCGCGGTACCGGGGCGAGCCGCGCCGGGACGCGCTGCTCACCGCGCGGTTCGGAGCGGGCGAGCAGGCACTCGTGCTGGTGGCGATGGCGACCGGCGCCCGGGCCACCCCGGGAGCGCACCGGGCGGCGGCGGAGGCGTGCCGGTGGATCGGGCAGGCCGTCGGGCGCAGCCACGAGCGGCTGGCCGACGACATCAGGGCCGCCCGGCGCGGCGACCTGAAGTCCGGGTTGCAGCGGCTCACCGACCGCAGCCTCGGCAAACTGCGGGCGAGCGCGGCGGAGCAGGGCGTCGAACCCGAGGAGTACACCGCCGGCCTGCGCTGTCTGCTGCTGCCGGCCGATCCGGAGTGCCGTACCCGGGTCTTCTTCGGCGTCGGCGCGGGCGGCCTGTTCCGGCTGCGGGACGGTGAGTGGCAGGACATCGAACCGCGGGTCGCCGACACCGCCGGCGAGGCCGTCGTCGGCTTCGGATCACTGCCCCACGAGACCCCCGAGGGCGACCGGCTCACCATGGACCTGGGCATCACGACGCCCCCGAGCCCGTACGAACCTGCCCCCCGGCCGCCGCGCGCGCCCTTCCGGTTCCGGGCCTCCGTCGCCCGCCCGGGTGACACGCTCCTGCTGTGCACGGGCGGCCTGGCGGAGCCGCTGCGCGGCGAACCCGAGCTGGCCGAGTACCTGACGGCACGGTGGTCGGCGGGGGAGCCGCCCGGCCTCGCGGCCTTCCTCGCGGACAGCCTGGTGCGGGTCAAGGGGTACGCCGACGACCGTACGGCCGCCGCCGTGTGGGAGGCGTAACCGCCACCGGTGTGAATTCATGGAACCCGAGGGACGGGCCGGGCAACCAGCGGACCCGAGACACCTGAGGGTTTCGAGGATCACGAAGAGGTGCGTGCAGCATGGCCAAGCGGAACGTAGCCGAGCAGTTCGTCGACATCCTCGTCCGCGCGGGCGTCAAGCGGCTGTACGGAGTCGTGGGCGACAGCCTCAACCCGGTCGTGGACGCGATCCGGCGCGACGCGGCCATCGACTGGATCCAGGTCCGCCACGAGGAGACCGCCGCCTTCGCCGCGGGCGCCGAGGCGCAGATCACGGGCAAGCTCGCCGCCTGCGCCGGCTCCTGCGGTCCGGGCAACCTCCACCTCATCAACGGCCTGTACGACGCGCACCGCTCGATGGCCCCGGTGCTGGCCCTCGCCTCGCAGATTCCCTCCAGCGAGATCGGCCTCGGCTACTTCCAGGAGACCCACCCGGATCGGCTCTTCCAGGAGTGCAGCCACTACAGCGAGCTGATCTCCAGCCCGAAGCAGATGCCGCGGCTGCTCCAGACCGCGATCCAGCACGCGGTGGGCCAGTCCGGTGTCAGCGTGGTCTCGCTGCCCGGTGACATCGCCTCCCAGCCCGCCCCGGACAAGACGATCGAGACCGCTCTCGTCACCTCCCGGCCCAGTGTCCGGCCCGGCGACAGCGAGATCGACAAACTCGTCGAGATGATCGACGAGGCGGAGAAGGTCACCCTCTTCTGCGGGAGCGGCACGGCGGGCGCGCACGCCGAGGTCATGCAGTTCGCCGAGAAGATCAAGTCTCCGGTCGGGCACGCGCTGCGCGGCAAGGAATGGATTCAATACGACAATCCGTTCGACGTCGGCATGAGCGGGCTCCTCGGCTACGGCGCGGCCTACGAGGCGACCCACGAGTGCGATCTCCTGATCCTGCTGGGCACCGACTTCCCGTACAACGCGTTCCTCCCCGACGACGTCAAGATCGTCCAGGTCGACGTGCGGCCGGAGCACTTGGGGCGCCGGTCGAAGCTGGACCTGGCGGTGTGGGGCGATGTGCGGGAGACGCTGCGCTGTCTGATCCCGCGGGTGCGGCCCAAGGGCAATAGGCGCTTTCTCGACAAAATGCTGAAGAAACACGCGGACGCCCTCGAGGGGGTCGTCAAGGCGTACACCCGCAAGGTCGAGAAGCACGTTCCGATCCATCCCGAGTACGTCGCCTCGGTGCTCGACGAACTGGCCGACGACGACGCGGTGTTCACGGTCGACACCGGGATGTGCAACGTCTGGGCGGCTCGCTACATCTCGCCCAACGGCAGCCGCCGCGTGATCGGTTCGTTCTCGCACGGGTCGATGGCGAACGCGCTGCCGATGGCGATCGGCGCCCAGTTCACCGACCGGAGGCGGCAGGTCGTGTCGATGTCCGGCGACGGTGGATTCTCCATGCTGATGGGCGACTTCCTCACCCTTGTGCAGTACGACCTGCCGGTGAAGGTCGTACTCTTCAACAACTCGTCCCTCAGCATGGTCGAGTTGGAGATGCTGGTCGCCGGGCTGCCCTCGTACGGCACCACCAACAAGAACCCGGACTTCGGCGCGGTGGCCCGCGCGTGCGGGGCGTACGGCGTCCGGGTCGAGAAGCCCAAGGAACTCGCCGGAGCCCTCAAGGACGCCTTCCGTCACAAGGGCCCGGCCCTCGTCGACATCGTCACCGACCCGAACGCGCTCTCCATCCCGCCGAAGATCAGCGCGGACATGGTGACGGGCTTCGCGCTCTCGGCGTCGAAGATCGTGCTCGACGGCGGCGTCGGGCGGATGGTGCAGCTGGCCCGCTCCAACCTGCGCAACGTGCCTCGCCCGTAAGGCGTTCGGGTACGGCGTCGGGGGTGTGTCGGCACGGTGGCCGGTGACCCCGGCTCAATCCTGGAGAGGGGTCCAGCCGCGGCCCGCGTACCAGTAGTGCGGCAGACCCTTGATGCCGCTGGTGCGGAACGGGAGGCCGTGGTCGTCGATGATCTCGGTGCCCGTGCGGCCCTGTGAGGACCAGTCGAGCTCCAGGTTCCAGCGGCAGTCGCAGCCGGTGGTCCGGGCGTCGACGAGCAGTACCTCGGGGTCCTTCGCGGACACCCGGTAGGGCATGCGCATCGCCGGGGTGCTCGTCCCCGTCTCCTTGCCCGGGACCGACCGGGCGATCGGGCGGTCCACGTCCAGGTCGACGGCGAACGAGCGGGGACTGATCTCGCCGCCGCATCCCTGGTCCATGGCGTACACCGTGCCCTTCACCGGGGCGGACCGCCCGACGACGCGGACCCGCAGCCCCTCCAGGACGACGGCCGTGTTCGTTCGCCCCTGCACCGAGATCTCCACGAGTGTCTCGCCGCCGTGCACCGCGCCCTGTGTCCGCGCCCACGGCGCGGCGTCCTGCGGGGCCGGGGGTGGCGGCACCTGCCGGGGCTCCTTGTCGATGACGTAGTCGTGACTGCAACCGAGCTGCCACAACTGGGAGTTCGCGGTCCAGGTGAGAGGGGTGACGGCGGAAGCGGTCGTGGGGGAGGGGCTGGTGGACGGGTTCGGTGAGCCGCCGTTCGCGGCGGGCGCCTCGGGGGAGGGCGACCCGGACGACCGTCCGCGCGCGGTGGAGGGGTGTGCGGAGGGCACCGGGGAGCCGTGCCGCCCGCCCGCCGCCCTCGCGGTCGGTGAACCGGCCGCCCGGTCGTCGCCGGTGGTCGTGGTGGTGCCGGCGTGTCCCGAGTGCCCGGACGACAGGGCGGACAGGCTGCCCAGCGTCGCGAGCAGCGCGGTCACGACAGCCGCCGTGACCGCGACGCGGCGCCTGTGCCAGGGCGTTGGCGTTGCCGGGTGCGCCGCCACATCGCGCTCGCGCGACGAGGCGGGGTGCCCTTCCGGGGTGCTCTCCCGGGGACCGGGCGAGGGGTCGGACGCCGCCGCGGACACGGAACCGGCAGCCGGCGAACCGGCAGTCGGCTCCGACACGGAGTCCGGGGCCGCTGTCGGCAAGGAGCCGGCGGCCGACTCCTCCGGAGGCAACGGATTCGGCGGCACGGTCACCGGAGTTGACGGGCCCGGCAACGCCGGCTCGGCCCCCGGAGACGTCCGGGGTCGTTGTCGTTGCGCCACCGCCAGGATCCACCGCCGGTGGAGTTCGACCCGTTCGGCCGGACTCGCCCCGCAGATCGCGGCGAACCGCTCCACGGGTGCGAACCCGAGCGGCACCGCCTCCCCCGCGCAGTACCGGTGCAGCGTCGAGGCGTTCATGTTCAGGCGGCGTGCGAGCGCGGCGTAACTGCGGTCGGTGCGCGCCTTCAAGTGCCGCAGCAGCGCCGCGAACTCCTCCACGTCGTCCTGGGATGACACCGGTTCTCCCCGCCTCCCGTCCCAGGACGGCATCCCAGGCACTCCCCGTAAGGAGAGGTCAGAAGGGCTGGGACGGTTCCACCGTTGCGGATGGGGCGCAGTCCGTTGTGCCCGGACCATGGGGCCGCTGATGCTCTTGGTGTCGCCGGAGCGGTCTCCGCATCACCGAGGTCGCGGTCTCCGCACCACGGAAGCCTCGGTCTCCGCACCACGGAGGCCGAGGGGCCCGCCCCGCACAGCGCGACGCCATTCCGCACTCACCGAAATCGGGGAAGCACACTCATGAACAGCAACACGACCGCCCGCAAGCACGTCCGCCGCACCGCGATGATCGCCGGCCTCGTCGCCGCCGTGGCCCTGCCGCTCGGGCTCACCGCGTCGGCCCAAGCGACAACGGGAGGGACGACCACGGGCGCCGCGGCGCAGCGGACGGTCAGCGGCACGGCGTCCGACAACGTGACCCTCGTCGCCGACTTCTACGGCGCCTACATCGACGCCCAGAGCGACCCGGACCACGGCGGCAAGCTGTCCACCGAACTCCGCAAGTTCTACGTCCAGTCCGGCTACCTCCGTACGCTCGCGACGTGGGAGAGCCGCAACCACGCGGACGGCGTCCTGCGCGCTCAGAACGTCCCGGCGAAGTGGACCGTCAAGGACACCGGCGCCGTCGGCCACACGAAGGTCGGCGTCACCCTCACCTGGGGCGGCGGGCAGACCACCAAGCTCGTCGTGGGCCTGGACCGCAACCACAAGATCATCCACATCGACGGCAACTGACCGGCCGTCCTCCGGGGCAAGGGCGGGGGGACAGGGGGCAGGGCGCGCGCACCGCGGGCCCGGCCCCCGGCCGTCCTACCGCGCGGGCCTCAGCCGCAGGGTGAGGATCTGGAACGGCCGCAGCTCGATCTCCGACGGGGCTTCGCGCAGCGGCCGTTCCAGCAGGTCGGTCACCTCGGCCCGGGAGACCGGGAAACCGGCGGTCACCTTCGCCCTGGCCCGCCCGCCCCGGGACTCGTACAGCCGCACCACCACGTCGCCGCCGCGGTCCTCCGCGAGTTTGACCGACTCGACGGTGACGGCCGGGTCGTCGACGCTCACCAGCGGTTCGAGCGCCGGCGCCGCGGCCTGCCGCAGCGGCAGATTGAGCGCGAGCCCCTCCGCCACGGCGTCCCCGACGCCCGCCCCCGGCAACAGCGCGTACGTGAACCGGTGCGTGCCGAGATCGGTCTCCGGGTCCGGGCTGTGCGGGGCACGCAGCAGGGTCAGCCGTACGGTGGTGCCGAGGCCGCCGTCATGCGGTGTACGGGTCACATCGTGGCCGTACGTCGAGTCGTTGAGCACCGCGACGCCGTACGAATCCTCCGCGACCCGCAGCCAGCGGTGGGCGCAGATCTCGAAACGGGCCGCGTCCCAGCCGGTGTTGGCGTGGGTCGGGCGGTGGACGTGCCCGAACTGGATCTCGGCCGCGGACCGTTCGGCCTGGACGTCGAGTGGGAAGGCGGCCTTGAGGACCTTCTCCGACTCCTGCCAGTCGATGTCCGTCACGATGTCCAGCCGGCGGCTCGCGGCTGTCAGCCGGATCTCCTGGGTGATCCGGGAGGAGCCGAAGGCCCGGGTGACGCGCACGGTCGCCCGCAGCGGCCCGCTCTCCACCAGCTCCACCGATTCGGCCGCCGTCAGGTCCGTGTGGGTGCGCCGGTAGTGCCGGTCGATGTCCCACGCGTCCCAGGCGTTGGGATGGTCGGGGTGGAGCTGGAGCAGATTTCCGGGACCGCACAGCACCTCGCGGTCGTGCGCGAGATCCCGTACCGAGGTCAGCAGCCCGTCACCGTCGATCCGCACCCGCAGCCGGTCGTTCTCCAACACGATCGTGCCGTCGGCCTGTTCGGCCCGCACGGTGGGTCCGGGCCCGGTCGGTACGGCGGCGCCGCCCAGCCCCGGCACCGTCACCAGCCCGTCCCCGACCACCTCGGTCCGCTCGTACGGCGAGGCGTTCAGCACAGCGGGCGAGGAGCCGGTGCCCAGAGCCCGTACCGCGTCCGCGGTGATCTCCTCCAGTTCCGCGAGCACCCGCGCGTAGGTCTCGCGGGCCTCCCGGTGCACCCAGGCGATCGAGGAGCCGGGCAGGATGTCGTGGAACTGGTGCAGCAGCACCGTCTTCCAGAGCCGGTCCAGGGCGTCGTACGGGTAGGCGTACGACGGATCGCGCACGGCGGCCGTGGCACACCACAACTCGGCTTCACGCAAAGCGTGTTCGGAGCGCCGGTTGCCCTGCTTGGTCTTGGCCTGCGTGGTGTAGGTGGCCCGGTGCAGCTCCAGGTACAGCTCGCCCGACCACACCGGCGCGTGGACCCCGTACTCCTCCTCCGCGGCGGCGAAGAACGCCGAAGGCTTCTCGACCTCGACGCGCGGTGAGCCCTCCAGGGACCGCAACCGCCTCGCCTTCTCCAGCATTTCGCGGGTCGGACCGCCCCCGCCGTCGCCCCAGCCGAACGGGACCAGCGAGCGGGTGGCCCGGCCCTTCTCCGCGAAGTTGCGTTCCGCGTGGGCGAGTTCGCGGCCGTGGAACTGGGAGTTGTAGGTGTCCACGGGCGGGAAGTGGGTGAAGACCCGGGTGCCGTCGATGCCCTCCCACCAGAAGGTGTGGTGGGGCATCTTGTTGGTCTGGTTCCAGCTCAGCTTCTGGGTGAGGAACCAGCGGACGCCCGCGAGCTTCGCGAGCTGTGGGAAGGCGGCCGTGTAGCCGAAGGAGTCCGGCAGCCAGATCTCCTCGGTCTCGACGCCCAGTTCCTCCCGGAAGAACCGCTTGCCGTGCACGATCTGCCGGGCCAGCGCCTCACCGCCGGGCATGTTGGCGTCGGACTCCACCCACATCGAACCCACCGGAGCCCAATTGCCCTCCTCCACGGCCTTCTTGATGCGTCCCCAGATGTGCGGCTGGTGCTCCTTGACCCAGGCGTACTGCTGGGCCTGCGAGCAGGCGAAGACCAGCTCGGGGTAGTCGAGGGCCAGTGCCGTGACGTTGGCGAAGGTCCGGGAGGCCTTGCGGACCGTCTCGCGCAGCGGCCACAGCCACGCCGAGTCGATGTGCGCGTGCCCGGCCGCCGAGACGCGGTGCGCGCTCGCCGACGCGGGCCGTGACAGCGCCTCGGTCAGCTCGGACCGGGCCGCCGCCGCCGTGCCGGAGACATCGTGCAGATCGAGGGCGTCGAGCATGTTCTCCAGGGCGCGCAGGATCTCGTGCCGTCGCGGCCGCTGCGGATCCAGCTCGTACATCAGCTCCGAGAGGACCTCGGCATCGAGGACCAGATGCCACACGTCCTCATCGAGTACGGCGAGATCGGCAGCCGCGAATCGGTAGATCGGCCCATCACCGGCGGTCAGCACGTCTCCCAGGCGTGTGGGCTCGAAGCCGTGCAGGACGGCGGGGTTGGCCGCCGCCTCCAGCAACAGGCTCACCGCCTCGCCTCCCGCCGCCGGTGCCCCGACCGCCAGATGGCGGTTGCGCGGGTGGATGCCCTTGAGGGGGACGCCGGCCGCGTCGTACAGCAGCCCCTCCGCCTGGAATCCCGGTCCGTCCCCGGTGAACCCGGGGTCGATCACCACCTCCACCGGGCGGCCCGCCCACTCCTCGGGCACCCGGCCCTCGATGCGGAACCAACTCGTCGACCAGGGCTTTCCCCAGACCGTGCCGGTCGTGAAGGGCTCGTAGGAGGCCTGGAGCGCCTGGTCGACGGGCACCGGCTCGCCCGGTACATGCCATACGGAGAGCGTGAGCGGCACCCGGTCCGCGTACTGCGCGGGGCGCAGGCGCTGCCGTAGCGCGCGCTCCAGGCGAGCCTCCACCAGCGAACGGTCGTCGTGCACGGCGGCTCCTCGGTGCTCGGACGGCTCTGTCGAAGCCTTCACTTCCCCGTGCGGGCGGCGCGCACCCGTGACCGTACGGCGGTTGGTCGACGATCGGCATGAGTGTCACGTTCCCGATGAGGGCATGGATTCCCGTGAACGTGTTCGAGCAGAGGGGACCCGATATCGGTACGCAGGCGGGGGTCATGAAGCGGCAGGCACCAGGAGGTGGTCCCATGACCAGGGGGGCCTACTCCACCGATCCAGTGGAGGAAGCGTCCGAGGGGGCGATCGACCAACCGGACGGCGCGCAGCTCCGGCGCCGGCTGGGCAAGGCGGATCTGAGGGCGGTGCCCGAGGCGCGCAAGGCGCTGAGGGAGCTGTTACGGCACTGGGGGAAACCGGGAAGGTCCGAGACAGCCGAGCTCTTGACCAGCGAGCTCGTCACCAACGCACTGATTCACACCGATGACGACGCCGTCCTGACAGCGACGATCGGACCGCGCGGACTGCGCGTGGAGGTCAGGGACTTCGTGGCACGCAGGCCCAGAATGTGCGTACCGAACGCCGACGACGGTACGCACGGCAGAGGTCTCGTCCTCGTCCAGTCCCTGGCGGACGCGTGGGGCGTACGGGCGCACGGGGTGGGCAAGGCGGTGTGGTTCGAACTGAACGGCGGCACGGTGTAGGAACACCGCGCCGCCGTTGTCGTGTCCGGGCCCGGCCGGAGATCCCGGCCGGGCCTTCCGGACTGTCGCCCGGGGTCGGGCGTGTGCGCCTCAGCCGAACTGCTGTTCAAGGTCCTTGAGCTTGCGCTCCAGGGAGTCGAGCCGCGGCAGCGCCATCGTTTCGTCCTCCGTGGTGAGGTCGACGGTGATCGGCTCAGTGCTCTTGCGGACGGGGGTGAGGGAGGGCCGCGATCGTACGGGCAGCTGCTCCGCGGTGGATATGGCAGGCTCCGTGGAGGCCGGCGCGGGTGCCCGCTCCACGGTCGCGGTCTCCAGTTCCCGGGCGCCACCGCGTCCGGCGAAGCCGCGGTGACCACGGCTGAGCGCCTTGAGGTGTGCTCGCTCGACCCGCTCCTCGTTCCGGCGGCGCAGCCGGTTCTGCTCCTTCTGGCGCCGGTCCTCGCGCACCTCGTCCACGGCCTCGTCCAGCGAGCGGACGTTCTCCAGCAGCATCAGCGACCAGGCGCTGTACGTCTCACGGGGCGCGCGCAGCCAGCGGACTATGCGGATCTGCGGCAGCGGACGCGGCACCAGACCCTGCTCGCGCAGCGCGGCACGACGGGTCTGCTTCAGAGCCCGGTCGAACAGCACCGCGGCCGACAGGGACATGCCCGCGAAGAACTGCGGAGCACCGGCGTGGGCGATGCCGCGGGGCGCGTGCACCCAGTTGAACCAGGCCGCGGCACCGGCGAAGGTCCACACGAGTATGCGGGAGCCGAGCGCCGCGTCACCGTGGCTGGCCTCGCGCACCGCGAGGACGGAACAGAACATCGCCGCGCCGTCCAGGCCGAACGGGACGAGGTACTCCCAGCCGTCGGAGAGGCCCAGGTTCTGCTGGCCGAAGCCGACCAGGCCGTGGAAGGAGAGTGCCGCCGCGACAGCGGCACAGCAGAACAACAGCACATAGGAGGCCGAGCCGTAGACGGCCTCCTTACGCCTGCGGCGCTCCTCGGTGCGCTCCCACGAGTCGTCGCTGCTCGTGCTGTCCCCGGACCGCTTGCCGCGCGCGAGCACCGCCACCGCCGCCAGCAGGCCCAGGAGCAGAACGGCGCCTGGAAGCAGCCAGTTCAGCGATATGTCGGTCAGTCTCATCTGGGGTCCCTTGCATTGGGATAGGGCGTAACGCCCGCCATAGTGGCCCAATCACGTCGGCCCTCAGGGGGTTTCGGGGCAAGAGGCCGCCAAGGAAGTGCGAGGAGGTACGCAGGGCGACGCTTTGCTCGAACTGCCGCACGAGGGACGGGAGTTGAGTACGAATAAGACTACCCATACGGATGGTTCCGTGGAGAGTTCCCGTGACAAGTGAGGAATTCGTGAAGCACTTGTGATCCGTGAGCGGTCCGAGGGCGCCGCGACCGGTGACGGTCCCGACGCGCCTACGGGCAGACCCTCGCCCGGGTGTCTCAACTCGCCGCAGCGGAGGTCAACCTGGTGATCCGGTCCGCGTCACAGGTGCGCGGGCAGGTGGCGCAGGTGTCCGCCGGACGCAGTGTGTAGAAGAGGCAGCAGCTCACCCGGTCGCGGGTGGGCAGCGACTCCCCCTGTGGGCCGGTCAGTTCGCGGAAGGCCGCCGAACCGACGTACGGCCGCGTCGAGCCGGGCAGCAGCAGCTCCAGCTCGCGCGTCGCGCGCCGCTCCTCGCCGAACAGGTGGGCGACGTACCAGAGGCCCTCGACGATCTCGTCGGTCGCCATGCCCCACAGCGCCCGGCCGCGCCGCCGCATCCGCGGGCCGAATCCGCCGAGGACCGGCTCCAGGTGTTCGGCCACCGCGGCCCGCACCTCCGCGCGCAGTGCCTCCTCGTCCGGTACGACCCTGGCGCCCGGCAGGGCGGCGGCCGGGTCGTCCGGCAGACAGGCGAACGTGGTGACCCGGACGGCCATCCGGCCGAGCTCACGCTGGAATGTGACGTCCTCCACGGGCAGCCGGGGCACCCGGCGCAGCAGGAACCACGGCACGGTGATCAGCAGGCAGGCCGGCCAGGCGTACCGGTGCAGTCCGAAACCCGCCACGACGTCGGGCCGTGCCCGCAGGCCGTAGTCCCGGACCACCTGGGCCTCGTCCCAGGCGAGAAACGCGTCGAGGGCGGGCCCGCCCTCCGCGAGCCCGGCGGCCGCGGCCCAGCCCGTGCCCCGCGGGGCCGCTTCTGCCGCCCCCAGCTCCGTGACGCCCAGACCGGGGAAGACCTCACTCAGTCGCGTGTACGCGTCCGCCACGGGCGACGCGGCGGCGGGCTGCCTGGCGGGGCGGGCCGGGGCGGCTGGGGCGGTCGTGAGGGAGTCGGCGGACGGGGCGGGAGCGGACATGCGGAACCATCGCTTCACGATCGTTAGAAGGCAAGCCTTACCTTACCCCGCCTTGCGGGTGTTTGAACTGAGGCCATGTGCGCCTATCGTGCTTGACGGACGAGTAACAACCGACGCCATGACCCCCAGTACCACCGACCCGGAGGAGGGCCCCGTGGAGCAGGCCGGTCCGCGCAGCGCGCACGGCTCCGCCGGGTCGTGGGACCCGGACATCCACCCCGCCGCCTTCCGGGTTCCGCCGCAGCCGGGGCCCGCGGACGGGGGCCGGGCGAGGGGAGTCCCGGCGGGTGTCACGGGCGACGGCCCCGGCACCGGGCCGGGTGGTGGTTCGGCGAGCGGTGGGTCGGGTGGTGGGCCTGGCGGCGGTCCCGTCGTGGCCTCGGCCTCGGCCCGCGGTGAGCACACGCACAGCGAGACGCCGATCCCGCACCCCCGCACCGAGGACACCCGCGCCGCCGTACGCCCGGCCGACACCCGCCCCGCTGTACGCCCCGTACACGCCGACGAGGTCCGCCCCGGGACGCGTCCCGGGAGCGTCCGGCCCGTGTACGCGGACGAGACTCGACCCGGCGTACGCGAGCAGGGCATCCGGCCCGTACGCGTCGAGGAAACCCGCCCCGCGGTACGTGAGCCGGGTGCCCGCCCCGTGCGCGCCGAGGACACCCGGCCCGTCGTACGAGCCGAGGCCGCACGGCCCGTCGTGCAGCGTGCCTCCGTGCGCGGGCAGATCCTCGACGCGCTGCGCACCGCGCTCGTCGCGGGTGAACTCGCCCCCGGCGAGGTGTACTCGGCGCCCGCGCTCGGCGAGCGCTTCGGGGTGTCCGCGACGCCCGTCCGGGAGGCGATGCAGCAACTCGCCCTCGAAGGCGCCGTCGAGGTCGTCCCCAACCGGGGCTTCCGCGTCATCGAGCGCGGCACCCGGGAAGTGGCCGAACTCGCCGAGATCCGGGGCCTGATCGAGGTCCCGGTGATGCTCAGGCTCGCCCGTACCGTGCCCGCCGCCCGCTGGGCCGAGCTGCGCCCGCTCGCCGAGGCCACCGTGCGCGCCGCGTCCACGGGCTGCCGCGCGACCTACGCGGAGTCCGACCGGTCCTTCCATCGCGCGGTCCTCGCGCTCGCGGGCAACGCGCAGTTGGTGCGCATCGCCGACGATCTGCACCGCCGCGCCCAGTGGCCCCTCGTCGGCGGTCCCGTCTCCCGGGGCCGCGCCGACCTGGTGGCCGACGCGGCCGAACACACCGCGCTGCTTGAGGCGTTGATCGCCGAGGATCTGACGGTCGTCCAGGCCCTGGTGCGGGAGCACTTCACCGGCGCCCCCTGAAGCGCCCGGCCCGTCCTGCCCGCTTCCTCGGCGGTCGTGCCGTACGCGCCCGGCTCGTCCCGCCCGCCCGCTCCTCAGCGAGGCGTGCCGCACGCGCTGTACGCGTCCGTACCGGTCGGGCCTTGGCATCTGTGCCGGCACGAGCCGTCGTGCCGGTCGGGCGCCGTACGCGTCCGTGCCGGGCGGGCTGTACGGGTCCGTACACATCCGTGCTGGACGGCAGCCCGCCCCGGACAACAGGAGCCCGTGGCGGGCGGAGTATCCGCCCGCCCGTGTGTGATCAGGCCGTCGCCGCGGGCGGAGTCAACTGGCCCGCCAGCCAGATGGGCACGCCCCCGAGCAGCCGGAACAGCCGTCCCGCCTCCGCCCGCAGTCGCGACGCCTCCGGCTCGACCTCGGCGTCGGCCAGGGACGCCAGCGCCGGGGCCGTACCGACGAGGTACCCCAGCTCCTCCCGGATCCTGAGGGATTCGGCGAAGCCGTGCCGGGCCTCCGCCAACTCCCCTTCGCGCAGGGCGAGTCCGGCGAGATGCCGCCAGGTGAAGGACAGCAGCAGTGCGTCGTTCTGGGCGGTCGCGCCCGCGTGTGCCCGCCGGTACGCGGCGCGGGCTGCCTGCGGCGCGTGCGCGAGGTTCTCGGCGAGCAGCCCGCGCCGGAAGTCCAGCAGGGCTCTGCCGGGCGCGCCCGGCGCGAGCAGCGCCGCGGCCCTGCCGAGCGCGGCCCGCGCCTCGTCGGCCCGGTCGCGCACGGTCAGCAGTGTGGCGGCGTAGGCGAGTTGCCCCCGCTCGCAGGCCGCCGCGCCCCGTTCGTCGTCGGTCTGCGCCAGCGCCTCGGCGGTGCGCAGGGCGTCCTCCGCCTCGGCCCAGCCCTGCTCGGTGTAAAGACAGCGCTCGACCAGGAGCGACGCTCTCTGCAGGGCGGCCCCCGCCGTGTGCGGCTGGAGCAGCGCCGCCGCGTCGGCCCAGCAGGCGCGCGAGCGCAGCCGCCATACCGCGGTCTGGAGTGGATCGTCCCCTGCAGTCGTTCCGGTACCAGACATGGCGGTATGCGCCACGTTGCCCTCCCCGAGCACACCATTGAGCTGTTGAGTGGTGGCATCTCAGCACGGATCACCGGGCCCGGCCAAGAGGGTGGGTGAAGGATTTCACAAAGTCATTGGACGCGCGCGGCTCACCCGGGGCTCCTGAGGTCAGCTCATTCGCAGTGCCAGGAAGAAGTCCAACTTGTCCTCCAGGCGCGACAGATCACGACTCGTCAACTGCTCGATACGGCCGACGCGGTAGCGCAGCGTGTTGACGTGGAGGTGCAGTCGGGCGGCACAGCGCGTCCAGGAGCCGTCGCAGTCGAGGAACGCCTCCAGGGTCGGAATCAGCTCCGCCCGGTGCCGGCTGTCGTACTCGCGCAGGGGGTCCAGAAGGCGGGCGGTGAAGGCGCGGCGCACGTCGTCCGGGACGAACGGCAGCAGCAGGACGTGCGAGGCCAGCTCCTGGTGTCCGGCCGCGCAGACGCGCCCGGGGCGCGCCGCGGCGACCCGGCGGGCGTGCCGGGCCTCCTCCAGGGCGCCGCGCAGCCCCTCGGCCGAGTGGACGGCGGCGCTGACGCCGAGCGTGAGCCGCCCGTCGTCGTTCAGACCGGCCGACAGCGGGTCCCGTACGGCCGCGAGCAGGGTGTCGGCGTGCAGGCCGCGCTCGGGGCCGTCCTGGTCGGACGGGACCGCCGGAAGGGGGACGAGCGCGACCGCCTCGTCGCCCGTGTGGGCGACGGCTATCCGGTCGGAGTGTTCCGGGCCCGGTGACAGCGGGTCCACGAGGATCTCCTCCAGCAGCGCCTGGGCGACCGGGCCGCCCTCGATCTCGCCGCCGTCCCACTCGACTCGCGCCACCACGACCTGCCAGTGCGGGGCCGCGCCCAGGCCCGGCAGCAGCACCGGCGCCGCGACCCGCAGCCGTGCCGCGATCTCGGCGGGCGCCGCCCCCGTCTGGACCAGCTCAAGCACTTCCTGCGCGAGCCGTCGGCGTACCGTGCGTGCGGCGTCCCGCCGGTCCCGCTCCACCGCGATCAGCTGGGTGACGCCCTGGAGCAGGTCGAGCCGCTCCTCGGGCCACTCCCCGGCGTCCGCCTCGACCGCGAGCAGCCAGTCCGAGAGCACCGTCTCGCGCACGTCCCGGGAGGCGCCCGTGGCACGCCCCGAGGAGCGGATCGGGAAGAGCGAGTACATCGCCGGGCCCACCGTCACCCGGTGCGGTCCCCGGCGCCCGGTGCGGGCCGCCGCCAGATGCTCGGCGGCCAGCTCGGCGCGGGTGTCCGCGGGCAGCGCGCCGCCCGCGACCTTGGAGCCGGCTATGGGCCGTCCGGCGGGCGAGAGGACCCAGGCGCGCAGGTCGAGGTCGGTGCCGAGCAGATCGAGGACCACGTCGGGGCCACCGCCCGCCGGGCCCGAGGTCATCATCCGCCGGTGCCGGTCGACCACGGCGGCCAGATCCCCGGCGCGCTCGCCCGAGACCTGGCGCACGACGTGCTCGGTGATCGTGGCGAAGGCGACCGACTCGTTCACGGCGAACAGCGGCAGCCGGTGCCGGGCGCAGGCCACGACCAGGTCGTCGGGGATGTCGCCGAGCTCCGCCTCACCCGCGGCCAGGGCCGCGACCCCGGTGCCGGCGAGGATGCGGACGAACGGCTCGGAGTCCTCGGCGTCGTGCCGCCAGGCGAGGCCGGTGAGGACCAGTTCGCCGCCCGAGAGGTAGCGGCTCGGGTCCTTGAGGTCGGTGGTCATCACACCGCGTACGGTGCGGTCGAGCTCGTCCTCGCCGCCGAGCAGCCGCAGGCCCAGCGCGTCGGTGTCCAGCAGTGCGCGCAGCCGCATTCTCGTCGCCGCCGTTCTTTGTCTCGAAATCTCGATGGATCGTGGGTGAGGCCCGCCGACGGTCCCCGTGCCCGGTGGAGCCGGTTCGTGGGTTCCGCGGAGCCGGTCCGTGGGTTCCGAGAATCGGTGGTCCCGGCCCCCCGGGCCTGTGTCCTGGGCTTTCGAGAGCCGTGCTCTCTGTTTCCAGGGGGCGGTTCTCGATGGTCCCGGGCCTGTGCTCATTGTTTCCGGAGGGCCGTGCTCATTGTTTCCGGAGGAAAGCTGAGAGGTTGCTGATGACCTCGGTTCATACGAATCTACAAGATGCCCGGGCTGGCCAGCCAACTCCTTCATGGTTTCGGTGACTGACCCCGGTGTGGGACGCGGCTGTGTACTGGCCTCACTCCGCGTGAACACCTCATGAACGAGCCGGGCCGCCCGCACACGATCTGGCTTGATCAGAACGACCCACGATACGAATGAAGAGAGCCACTCATGGACTTCCTTCGCCCCGCCAGTTGGGAGGAGGCGCTCGCCGCGAAGGCTGAGCACCCCACCGCTGTGCCGATTGCGGGTGGCACCGATGTGATGGTCGAGATCAACTTCGATCACCGCAGACCCGAATACCTCCTCGACCTGAACCGCATCGGAGAGCTGAGCGACTGGGAGGTCGGCGAGGAGAGCGTGCGCCTGGGCGCCTCCGTCCCGTACACCCGGATCATGGAGAACCTGCGCGGTGAGCTCCCCGGGCTGGCCCTCGCCTCCCACACGGTGGCCTCCCCGCAGATCCGCAACCGCGGCGGCGTCGGCGGCAACCTCGGCACCGCCTCCCCGGCCGGCGACGCCCACCCCGCTCTCCTCGCGGCGGGCGCCGAGGTCGAGGCCGAGTCGGTGCGCGGCTCGCGGCTGATCCCGATCGACGCGTTCTACACCGGCGTGAAGCGCAACGCGCTGGCGCCCGACGAGCTGATCCGCGCCGTCCACATCAAGAAGGCCGACGGACCGCAGCAGTACTCGAAGGTCGGCACCCGCAACGCGATGGTGATCGCCGTGTGCGCCTTCGGTCTGGCCCTGCACCCCGAGACCCGTACCGTCCGCACCGGCATCGGCTCGGCCGCGCCGACCCCGGTCCGCGCGAAGACCGCCGAGGAGTTCCTGAACGCGGCACTCGACGAGGGCGGCTTCTGGGACAACGGAAAGATCATCACCCCGTCGGTGGCCAAGCAGTTCGCCACGCTGTGCTCCGCCGCCTGCAACCCGATCGACGACGTCCGCGGCACGGCGAGCTACCGCCGCCACGCGGTCGGCGTCATGGCCCGCCGCACGCTGACCTGGACCTGGGAGTCCTACCGCGGCACCGCCGCCCGCACGGAGGGAGTCGCGTAATGCGTGTCAATTTCACGGTCAACGGACGCAGGCAGGAAGCCGACGACGTCTGGGAGGGCGAGAGCCTTCTGTACGTCCTGCGCGAGCGGCTCGGCCTGCCCGGTTCCAAGAACGCCTGCGAACAGGGCGAGTGCGGTTCCTGCACGGTCCGGCTCGACGGTGTGCCCGTGTGTTCGTGTCTGGTCGCCGCGGGCCAGGTCGAGGGCCGCGAGGTCGTCACCGTCGAGGGGCTCGCCGACTTCGCCGAGCAGCGCGCGGAGCACGGGAGTTGCGCCACCGGTACGTCCAACATCCCGGAAGGGAACGGGATTTCGCTCGACGAGGCCAAGAACTGGGCGGCCAAGGGGCACGACTCGCAGACCGGCGAGGGCACCCGACTCGCGCCCGTCCAGCAGGCGTTCATCGACGCAGGAGCCGTGCAGTGCGGCTTCTGCACCCCGGGTCTGCTGATCGCGGCGGACGAGATGCTGGAGCGCACCCCGAACCCGACCGACGCGGACATCCGCGAGGCGCTCTCGGGCAACCTGTGCCGCTGCACCGGCTACGAGAAGATCATGGACGCGGTCCGCCTCGCGGCCGCCCGGCAGTCCGAGGCGGTCTGACCATGGGAACGACCGGTACACCCACGAACATCACGCAGGGCTCCCGGACCAAGGGCGGCATCGGCGAGTCCACACTCCGTCCGGACGGCACCCTCAAGGTCACCGGCGAGTTCGCGTACTCCTCCGACATGTGGCACGAGGACATGCTGTGGGGCCAGATCCTGCGCTCCACGGTCGCGCACGCCGAGATCGTCTCCATCGACACCTCCGAGGCCCTCGCGCAGCCCGGCGTGTACGCCGTCATGACGTACGACGACCTGCCCACCGCCGTGCGCAACTACGGCCTGGAGATCCAGGACACCCCGGTCCTCGCGCACGGCAAGGTACGCCACCACGGCGAGCCGGTCGCCATCGTCGCCGCCGACCACCCGGAGACCGCGCGCCGCGCCGCCGCCAAGATCAAGGTGGAGTACAGGGAGCTGCCGGTCATCACGGACGAGGCGTCCGCGACCGCGCCCGACGCGGTCCTCGTCCACGAGGGCCGCGACGACCACCACATCGGCCACGTCCCGCACCCGAACATCGTGCACCGCCAGCCGATCGTCCGCGGTAACGCCGAAGAGGCCGCCAAGAAGGCCGACTTCGTCGTCAAGGGCGAGTACACGTTCGGCATGCAGGACCAGGCGTTCCTCGGCCCCGAGTCCGGCCTCGCCGTGCCCTCGGAGGACGGCGGAGTCGAGCTCTACATCGCCACCCAGTGGCTGCACTCCGACCTGCGCCAGATCGCCCCGGTGCTCGGCCTGCCCGAGGACAAGGTCCGGATGACCCTCTCCGGCGTCGGCGGCGCGTTCGGCGGCCGCGAGGACCTGTCGATGCAGATCCACGCCTGCCTGCTGGCCCTGCGCACCGGCAAGCCCGTCAAGATCGTCTACAACCGCTTCGAGTCCTTCTTCGGACACGTCCACCGCCACCCCGCCAAGCTGTACTACGAGCACGGGGCCACCAAGGACGGCAAGTTGACCCACGTGAAGGCGCGGATCGTCCTCGACGGCGGCGCCTACGCGTCGGCCTCCCCGGCGGTCGTCGGCAACGCCTCCTCGCTCGGCGTCGGCCCGTACGTCGTCGAGGACGTCGACATCGAGGCCGTCGCGCTCTACACCAACAACCCGCCCTGCGGCGCCATGCGCGGCTTCGGCGCGGTCCAGGCGTGCTTCGCGTACGAGGCACAGATGGACAAGCTCGCCGACCAGGTGGGCATGGACCGGGTCGAGTTCCGCCAGCTCAACGCGATGGAACAGGGCTCGCTCCTGCCGACCGGGCAGCGCGTCGACTCGCCGGCCCCGGTCGCCGAACTCCTGCGCCGCGTCAAGGCGATGCCCCTGCCGCCCGAGCAGCAGTGGCTCTCCGCGGGCGAGGACGCCGACGTACGGCAACTGCCCGGCGGCCTGTCCAACACCACGCACGGAGAAGGCGTCGTCCGCGGGATCGGGTACGCCGTCGGCATCAAGAACGTCGGTTTCTCCGAGGGCTTCGACGACTACTCGACCGCCCGGGTCCGCATGGAGGTCGTCGGCGGCGTGCCGGTCGCCACCGTGCACACCGCGATGGCGGAGGTCGGGCAGGGCGGCGTCACCGTCCACGCGCAGATCGCCCGCACCGAGCTGGGCGTCGCCCAGGTGACCATCCAGCCGGCCGACACCCAGGTGGGCAGCGCCGGTTCGACGTCCGCCTCGCGTCAGACGTACGTCACCGGTGGCGCCGTCAAGAACTCCTGCGAGCTGGTCCGTGAGAAGGTCCTGGAGCTCGGCCGCCGCAAGTTCGGCACGTACCACCCCGCGTGGGCCACCGCCGAACTCCTCCTGGAGGGCGGCAAGGTCGTCACCGACGGCGGCGAGGTCCTCGCCGATCTCGCCGACGTGCTCGAAGGAGAGGCCGTCGAGATCGAGGCCGAGTGGCGGCACCGTCCGACCGAGGCCTTCGACCTGCGCACCGGCCAGGGCAACGGCCATGTCCAGTACTCCTTCGCCGCGCACCGCGCCGTCGTCGAGGTGGACACCGAACTCGGCATGGTCAAGGTCATCGAACTGGCCTGCGCCCAGGACGTCGGCAAGGCCCTCAACCCGCTGTCCGTCATCGGCCAGATCCAGGGTGGCACCACCCAGGGTCTGGGCATCGCGGTCATGGAGGAGATCATCGTCGACCCGAAGACCGCGAAGGTGCGCAACCCGTCCTTCACGGACTACCTGATCCCCACCATCCTCGACACACCGACCATCCCCGTCGATGTGCTCGAACTCGCCGACGACCACGCCCCGTACGGGCTCCGTGGCATCGGCGAGGCCCCGACCCTGTCGTCCACCCCGGCCGTCCTCGCGGCGATCCGGAACGCGACGGGTCTGGAGCTCGACCGGACGCCGGTACGCCCCGAACACCTCACGGGAACCGCGTAGGCACCGGGCAGTCCGCTCCGGGCGGCGCCGGGAACGTCGCCGCGCCGCCCGGAGCACCCGGTCACCGCACCGCTCGCGGAACCGGGACCCGGCAGGAAGCAGTGAGCAACAACCAAGCAACACAGAAGAGTTCATCGCGTTCTTCACGTTCGCCTCGGGCCGTCCCCCGGGTCGTGCGGCCGAAGCACCATCCCGAATCCCGCAACCGCGCTCGCGGTTGACCAGTCGTCAGGACGGCTGTCCGGGTGCCCCTTTGAACCTTGGGAGCAGTCCCACATGACCCAGCAGTCACTGGAGCCGAAGACCACCGCGCAGGACGCGGGCGCGGGCAGCCGCGTTCCGGCGGGACGGTCCTGGCTCGACCGGTACTTCCACATATCCCAGCGGGGAAGCTCGATCGCGCGTGAGGTGCGCGGCGGCGTCACCACCTTCATGGCGATGGCGTACATCCTGCTGCTCAATCCCCTCATCCTGTCCGGCAAGGACGTGGCGGGGGACATGCTCGGCCAGAAGGCCCTGATCACCGCGACCGCGTTCGCGGCGGCCTTCACCACGCTTCTCATGGGGTTCGTGGGCAAGGTGCCGCTCGCCCTCGCGGCCGGACTCTCGGTGTCCGGTGTGCTCTCCTCGCAGGTCGTCCCGCGGATGACCTGGCCGCAGGCGATGGGCATGTGCGTGATGTACGGCGCGGTCATCATGCTCCTGGTCGCCACCGGGCTGCGCGAGATGATCATGAACGCGATCCCGCCGGCGCTCAAGCACGCCATCACCATGGGCATCGGCCTGTTCATCGCGCTGATCGGCCTGGTCAAGGCCGGCTTCGTCCACCAGGGCAAGGCCACCCCCCTCGCTCTCGGGGCCACCGGAGAACTCGCCGGCTGGCCGGTGCTGCTGTTCGCCGCCACCCTGCTGCTGATCTTCATGCTCCAGGCGCGCGGCATCCCCGGCGCGATCCTCATCGGCATCGTCTCCGGCACGGTCGTCTCCGTCGTCCTCGACGCCGCCGGGGTCATCGACCCGAAGCAGTGGGCCGGCGGCGCCCCCGAACTGCACGGCGGCGCCGTCTCGATGCCGGACTTCTCGCTCTTCGGCAAGGTCGAGTTCGGCGGCTGGGGACAGGTCGGCGCGATGACGGTCGGCATGATCGTCTTCACGCTCGTGCTCGCCGGGTTCTTCGACGCCATGGCCACCGTCATCGGCGTCGGGACGGAGGCCGGACTGGCCGACGGCCAGGGCCGGATGCCGGGCCTGTCGAAGGCGCTGTTCATCGACGGCGCGGGCGGAGCGGTCGGCGGAGTGGCCGGCGCCTCCGGTCAGACGGTGTTCGTCGAGTCCGCGACCGGCGTCGGCGAGGGTGCCCGTACCGGCCTCTCGTCCGTCGTCACCGGGCTCTTCTTCGCGGCCTGCCTGTTCTTCACCCCGCTCACGGCGATCGTCCCGGGCGAGATCGCGGCGGCGGCCCTGGTGGTCATCGGCGCCATGATGATGACGAACGCGCGCCATGTCGACTGGGCCGACCGCGCCACCGCCATCCCGGTCTTCCTGACCGTCGTGATCATGCCGTTCACCTACTCGATCACCGCGGGCGTGGCGGCCGGCGTGATCAGCTACGTGGCCATCAAGATCGCCCAGGGCGGGGCCCGGGAGATCGGGGCCTTCATGTGGGGTCTGACGGCGGTCTTCTTCGTCTACTTCGCGCTCCACCCGATCGAGAACTGGCTGGGCGTCCACTGACGCCCCGTCTCTTCCACGCAACCGCAGACAAGCGGACAAGCACACAAGGAGACCGAGAGATGCTGGACATCGCCGAAGAGCTCCACCGGTGGGTCGAGCAGGGCCGCGACTTCGCCGTCGCCACCGTGGTGGCGGTCGGCGGCAGCGCGCCCCGCCGGCCCGGCGCCGCGCTCGCCGTCGACTCCGACGGCACGGCGATCGGCTCGGTCTCCGGCGGTTGCGTGGAAGGAGCGGTCTACGAACTGTGCGTCCAGGCGCTGGAGGACGGCGAGACCGTCCTCGAACGCTTCGGCTACAGCGACGACGACGCCTTCGCCGTCGGCCTGACCTGCGGCGGCGTCATCGACATCCTGGTCACCCCGGTCCGCTCGCGGGACACCGCCCGCCGCGCGGTGTTCGCGGCGGCGCTGGCCGCCGCGGCGGGCGGCGAGGCGGCGGCGCTCGCCCGCGTCGTCGGTGGACCCGCCGAACTGATGGGCCGCGCCCTCGTCGTGCGGTCCGACGGTTCGTACGAGGGCGGCTTCGGCGCCCACCCCGAACTCGACCGTACGGTGGCGGGCGAGGCGGCGGCCCAACTGGACGCCGGCCGCACCGGCACCCTGGAGATCGGAGAGCAGGGCTCTCGTTGCGGAGCACCGCTCACGGTTCTCGTGGAGTCGTCGGTGCCGCCCCCGCGCATGATCGTCTTCGGCGCCATCGACTTCGCCTCCGCCCTGGTCCGCATGGGCAAGTTCCTGGGTTACCGGGTGACGGTGTGCGACGCCCGCCCGGTCTTCGCGACGGCGGCCCGCTTCCCCGACGCGGACGAGATCGTCGTCGAATGGCCCCACCGCTACCTGGAGCGCACGGCGGTCGACTCCCGCACGGTCCTGTGCGTCCTCACCCACGACGCCAAGTTCGACGTCCCGCTGCTCCGGCTCGCGCTGCGGCTCCCGGTGGCGTACGTCGGCGCCATGGGCTCGCGCCGCACCCACCTGGACCGCAACGAACGGCTGCGCGAAGTCGGCGTCACCGAGCTGGAGCTGGCCCGCCTCAGATCACCGATCGGCCTGGACCTCGGAGCGCGCACGCCCGAGGAGACGGCACTGTCCATCGCCTCGGAGATCGTGGCCGACCGGCGCGGGGGCAGCGGGGTCTCCCTCACCGGTGCGCACACGCCGATCCATCACGACGCGTCCTCGGTTCCGGCACGGCGGATCGGGTCGGTGGCCTGAGAGACGGTGGCCTGGGAGACGGTGGCGGAGGGGCGGTTGCGGGACGGGCGGCGGAATCGGCCCCCGTACCTTCTCCTCCCGGCTCGTCCTCCGGGCCTGTTCGCCGGACGCCTGTCGTCGGGGCCCGTCTGCTGATTCCCGGGCATCCGTCTTCTGCTTCAGGGCCCGTCTTCTGTGTCTTGTATTGACGCAGGCACGCCTCTCGGCGAATCTCTGTGGGAGCGCTCCCGCGAGTCCCTCGTGACCGTTGCGAACCAGGAGTGAACGCGCATGAGACGACGTACCCCCACCTGGCTGGCCGTCCTGTCCGTCGGGCTGGCCGCCCTCTTCGCCGTACCCCCGGCGCACGCCGCGGAGGCCGCCGGCCATGGACGGTCGCTGTACGTCCCGGACCCCAACCCGGCGGCGTACCAGCAGGCCCTCGGCCTCGCCCGGGCCGGCCGGTTCCGTGACGCGGCCGGGATTCTGGCGATGGTGAACACCCCGCAGGCCGTGTGGTTCGGCGATCAGACACCGGCCGAGGTGGAGCGACTGGTCCGCGCGGTGGTGCGCGACGCGGGCCATGAGCGCGCGATTCCCGTGCTGGCGCTGTACGACATCCCCGGCCGGGACTGCGCCAACTACTCCGCGGGCGGGGCCGCCGACACCGCCGAGTACAAGGCGTGGATCGACGCCGTGGCCCGGGGGATCGGGCACGGCGACGCGATCGTCACCCTCGAACCCGACGCCCTCGCCCTGCTGCCCTCCGACTGCGGCCAGGACGACGCGCAGGGCACGAAGACCGCCGCGCGGTACACCGAGGTCAACTACGCGGTCGACGCCCTGGAACCACTGCCCGGGACACGGGTCTACCTCGACACCGGACACCCTGGCTGGCACACCGTCAACTCCATCGTGCCGCGCCTGATCGAGGGCGGGGTGGCGCGGGCCTCCGGCTTCTACACCAACGCCTCGAACTACAACACCGAGGACGCCAACTCCTGGTACGGCAAGCTGATTTCATCCTGTCTGGCCTATGCCGACGGTGGTGGTGACGTCGCCGAGTGCCCCAACCAGTGGTGGCCGCGCGCCGACGCGCAGGCCTGGCTCGACGCGCATGTGCGGACGCCGCCGTCCCGGATGAAGCACTTCGTGACGGACTCCAGCCGCAACGGACAGGGCCCCTGGGTCCCGCCCGCCGGCAAGTACTCCGACGCGCAGGACTGGTGCAACCCGCCGGACCGGGGTCTCGGCGCCCGCCCCACGCTGCGCACCGGCGACCCCCTCCAGGACGCCCGGCTGTGGATCAAGACGCCCGGTGAGTCGGACGGGCTCTGTCTGCGCGGAACGGCGGGGCCCGAGGACCCGGAGCGCGGGACGGTCGACCCGAAGGCGGGGGACTGGTTCCCACAACAGGCCCTGGAACTCTCCCGGTTGGCCGATCCGCCCATCATTCCCGGAGACTGACGGAGCACCCGGCAGCGACGGCGTCCAGGCCGGGTACGTTCCGCACCGGGCCGGACACGTCCTCCACCACCACGGTGAGGAGAGCACCGCGCTCGGTGCTCTCCTCACAGCCGGCGGTCTCTTCCCGGCCGGCGGTCTCTTCCCGGCCGGCGGCCTCACTCCCGGCCAGGTGTCTCATCCCCGCCCGGTGCTCTGGCTCGCGGCCGGGTGCTCTCACCCTCGGCCGGTTGCTCTGGCTCGCGGCCGGTGTCTCGCCCCCGGCCCGGTGTCTCATCCCCGCCCGGTGCTCTCGCCCCGTCCCAGCAGCCCGTCCATCGCCCGCCCGAACATCCAGCGCGCCGACCGTCCCAGCGGCCGGTCGGCGAGACCGGGCAGCCCGCGCACGCTCAGATCCTCCCGCCAGACCACCAGCGAACCGCCATCGCCATCGCCGGCGCCGTCACCGTCCACCGGGTGCACCTCGAACTCGGCCCAGCCCGTGACGAACGTGCCGCGCTTGACCAGGCGGCACGTTCCGGGGCCACCGTCGTGCGGTGGCCGCCAGGTGACGACCTCCATGGGGTCGTCGAACGCCAGCGGCCCGAGCCCCGACCGCGCCACGAAGACCGTGCCCTCCCCCGTCGGCGGCGGGGTGCGCACGCTGATCCGGGTCAGCGGGACGACGTCCGCGTGCCGGGGCCAGTCGGTCAGGCGCCGCCAGCTCTCGGCGACGGAGTGGGAGGACACGCGTTCCAGGACGAAGAGGACCACGCCTCCAGGCTACGACCCGGCCGGCCGCGATCCACCGTTCGCCCGGGAGGCCGCACCTTCGCAGGTACCGGAGCGGGGGCACCGCGCGGGCCCCGGCGCGCCGCGCGGAGTCGTTCACCGGCCACGGCCGCCGGACGCTGTCCGTGCGTCGGAGCTGATCATTCGTCAAGATGGGCGGCCGTGGCTGCAATCGGGTGGGCGGCCCCGAAATCTGGTGTCCCGCACCGGAGTTGATGTTCCGTCAGGGGCGGTACACCGTGCCGGGCTCGGCCTTCCCCGGTGCCAGGAGCTGCGGCACCGTCACGAACACGTACCCGCGCTCCTTCAGCGCGTCGATGATCCCGGGTACCGCGGGCACGGTGCCCGGGTAGAGGTCGTGCAACAGGATGATCCCGTCCCGGGACGACTGCTGCAGGACGCGTTCGCGTATCAGCGCGGAATCGTCCGTCAGGTAGTCCTTGGCGGTCACGCTCCACAGGACCTCGGCGAGACCCTCCTCGCGCGCGATCTTCCGCACGGTGTCGTTCGTCCGCCCCTGCGGCGGCCGCATCAACGTCGGCTTGTGCCCGGTGAGCCGCTCTATCTCCTCGTTCGGACGGCGCAGTTCCTCCCGTATCTCCGCCGGCGGGATACGCGTGAGGATCTTGTGGTCCCAGGTGTGACTGGCCACCTCGTGGCCCTCGTCGGCCATGCGCCGCACCAGCTCCGGGTACTTCTCGATGTGCCGCTTGCCGAGCAGGAAGAAGGTCGCCTGGACCTTCTTCTCCTTGAGGATGTCGAGCAGCCGGGCCGAGTGCTCGCTCGGCCCGGCGTCGAAGGTCAGGGCGATGCACTTGGCCTTTCGGCAGTCCACCGTCCCGAATGCCGCCTGTCCGGCGGATCCCCCTCGCGCCCTCGCGGCGCTCGGCGCGGTGGTGTCCCTGGACGCGCACCCCGTCAGCGGCAGGGTCAGTGCGACGGCGGCGGAGATCGCGGCCGTCGCGCGGAACCCGGTCGCCGGTCTTTTCATCTTCCTGGTCAGAGAAGGCATGCCGCGACTATATATGACGTGTATACACTCGATGTATAGTGCTGTGAGCTGCGCAAATGCCCTGATCGGCGGCAGCTTGGCCGGGGGGTGTCGTCACGAGTCCGCGTCGCGCCGACAGCCGGTGCTCACGCGTCGCGCGTTGTCGGAACGCCGCTCAGGTCGTTACTCCGGCCCTTGCCGCGGCCTCGGTCCGTGGCCGGGGCGGTGCACGCCGGCCGTGCGGCCCACGAGCATCGCCATGGCGAACAGCCGGCGCCAGTCAAGGGCGGGCTGGACCGTGGGGACGCCCGGCCGCTTCCTCGGGACGCGGACGCGGAGCGCGCCGGGTTCGACACGGCAGTGCACCGGGGTGGGCAGGATCATGGCCTCGCCGTCGATGCCGACCTCCAGCGCGTCGCTGTCGGCGCCGACGACCACTTCGAGCGCGGTGAGGACCGACAGGCCCTGAGGGTCAGGGGAGAGCAGCAGGGCGGCGGCCTCGACCGCGCTGTCCACCTTGACGCCGAGGATGCCGAGCAGTCCCGAGTCGAGCCGCTCGCGGCGGCCCAGACCGGCCGGATCGTTCGTGCGGTAGGGGTTGTTGCTCACCAGCAGCGCCTGCGGCGCGTCGAGCGTCGTGCCGGCGGCCCGGGCGCTCAGCCGCGGTCCGCGCTGGCGGGTGAGCAGGTCCGGAAGCAACTGCAGGATGGTGCCGATCTTGTCGTCCCGGTAGGCGGGATCCTGCACGACCGCCGCGTACGCGCCGAACGAGGCGTTGTTGACGAAGGGGTGCTTCCCGGCGAAGCCGAGGTCCACCCGGAGTTCGACCCCGTCCGTCAGGGCGTCGAGGCAGGTGGCGGGGTCGTCGCGGTCGAGGCCGAGGTCCATGGCGAAGTGGTTGCGGGTCCCGGCCGAGACGACGAGGAACGGCAGCCCGTGTTCGGCGGCCACGGCCGCGACGAGCGCCTGCGTCCCGTCGCCGCCCGCCACGCCCAGCAGATCCGCTCCGTCCGCGACCGCCCGCCGGGCCAGCTCGGTGACGTCCTGATGGTGCTCCGGGTCGAGGAGGACGACGCGGGCGCCGAGTCGCTCGGCCTTCTCCACGAGCTGGAACCGCTCCACCTTGCCGCCGCCGGACCGGGGATTCATGAGGACGAAGGGCCGTTGCGGCGGCGGGGTGCGCCGCTCCTTCATGGGCCGGACCCGGCCACGAGCGCTCCGCAGCGCGTAACGGCCGCTCCACACGGCGATGATCCACAGCACGGGGGACAGCAGCAGGGTCCACAGCAGCGTGACCGCGAGGACCACGATGACGGCGACGGGTACGACGATCGCCAGCAGCCCCGCGATCCAGCGCACCAGGCCTCGCCGGGTCAGCATCCACCACAGCGCCGCCGCCGCGACCGCCATGCCGGCCAGAGCGGCGAGCAGGAGCAGGAATCCGCGTACGCCCCCGAAGGCGAGGGGCAGCGCCACGGCGAGCGCCGCCGAGGCCAGCGAAGCTCTCGCCGCCCACCGCTCGCGGGCCGGCGGACCCGTATCCGTGCTCATCGTTCCTCCACTGGTCGGTCCCTCGCGCACCGCGGTCACCGGACGGGAGGAGCCGTTCCACCCGTCACGTGAACCATGTGCCCGTGGGACGGACATCCATGACCCACGTGCCGGGACGGCCCGTATGAGGTCACGCTGTCACGAGCCGGGCTCCGGCACCACGAGGCGGCCTGTGTCCCGGCCCGATTCCTGGCCCGCTTCCCTGTCCGGTCCCGCTCCGGACGCCGGTCGGCCGGCGGCGGGGTCCGCGTGCCGCGCCGAGGGGCCGGGGCGGGTGCGTGCCTCCGGCGGAATCAGCGCGCCGTGCCCGGCGCCGCACACGACCTCCGCGCGCACCTGCTCGCCGCAGTCCGCGTGCACGACCTCCAGAGGAGGCCCTTCGGGATCCGCCGTGTAGCGGTCGCCCCACTGCTTGAGGGCGATCATGACGGGCCACAGCTCCCAGCCCTTGCGGGTGAGCCGGTACTCGTACCGCGTACGGCTGCCGGGCTCGCTGTACGGCACGGTGTCCAGGATCCGGGCCGCGACCAGTTTCCTCAGCCGGTCCGCCAGCACGCTCTCGGACAGCCCGACATGCCGCCGGAAATCGTCGAAGCGCCGTACGCCGTTCATGGCGTCCCGCAGGACCAGCATCGACCACTTCTCGCCGATCAGGTCGAGCGTCCGCTGGACCGTGCAGTTCTCGGTACTTGTGTCGAGCCACGTCATACGCACCATCGTAGGCTGACTGTGAGATTGACAGCCAGGTGTGCGACTGGCTAGCTTCGAAAAACAGAGTCAGAGAAGCACGGTCAGAGAAACGCAGTCAGAGAGCGGAGTCGGGCCGTCGCGTCGGGCCGTCGAGGAACGGGGAGAGTGGGAGAACCATGGGCAGGTCTCGTACGTACGACTGGCAGGACCCGGCCGTCTCCGCGGCCGCCGTCGGCGACTACAGCGGTCTCGACTTCCTCCGCGAGGTGCGGGCCGGACGGCTCCCCGCGCCACCGATCTCGGCGACCCTCGGCATGACCCTCGAAGAGGTCGAGCACGGCAGGGTGGTCTTCGCCCTGGTTCCGGGGGAGGAGCACTACAACCCCATCGGAAGCGTCCACGGAGGCGTCTACGCCACGCTGCTCGACTCCGCGGCGGGCTGCGCGGTGCAGTCCGTGCTGCCCCGGGGCACCGGATACACCTCGCTCGACCTGAACGTGAAGTTCCTGCGCCCGGTCACCGTGGACACCGGCAAGGTCCGCGCGGTCGGCACCGTCCTCAGCAGTGGCCGCCGTACGGCCCTCGCCCAGGCGGAGCTGTTCGACGCGGCCGACCGGCTGCTCGCCCACACCACCAGCAGCTGCCTGCTGTTCCCCGTGTGACCCGCCGCCTCGGCTCTCTCCGCCGCGGGAAGGCGAGCCGGTGCCCTCCCCGTGGCGACCGGTTCCGTCGGGCCGACCGGCTCTCTCGCGGATACCGTGGCCGTGTATGAGGACGAGCCTGCCGAACCTGCCCCTGGACGCCGTACCGCGCCTGATCGGCGCGGTGGTCCTCGGCGCGGCGGTCGGCGCGGTCGTCGGAGTGCCGACCGATGTCTTCCTGGGCCTGCTGGCCGGGATCGCCGCCACGGAACTGTTCTTCGTCCTGGCGGGCTGGGCGGTGCTGTGGCCGATGACGGCCGCGGCCACCCGCGACAACGCGCGACGCGAGGACCTCCGGCCCCTGACCGACGAGCTCGTGGTGGTCGCGGTCGCCCTGTGCGGACTGTTCGCCATCGTGCTGCTGCTCCTGCGCGGCGGCAGGCCCGACGACGGCCACGCCGCGGCCGTGACGGCTCTGTGCGGGGTCTTCCTGGCCTGGGCCGCCCTGCACCTGATGTACGCGACCCGCTACGCCTACGTGTACTACGACGCCAACGGCGGCATCGACTTCAACACGGACGACCCACCGGCGTACCGCGACTTCTTCTACTTCAGCTACAACCTCGGAATGACCTATCAGGTGTCCGACACCGACGTCTCGAGTCCGAGGATCCGCTCGATCGTGCTGAGGCACTCCCTCCTGTCGTACGTGTTCGGCACCAGCATCCTCGCCACGGCCATCAACGTCGTCGTGGGACTCGTGAGCGGCTGACGGCAGCTGAGGCGCGCCCGGCTCTGGTGCGGTTTGCCCCCGGACGAAGCAGGATGGGAGGAGGAACCGACCGGTCCGCGCCGACGGACACCTCCGCGTCCCATGAATCATGAGGAGGCCGACTCTTGGCCGAGCCACAGGCTGTGATCTCCCGACCGGCCAGGGCCACCGTGTTCCTCGTGGTCACCGTCACGCCGGGGCACGAGGACACGGTCCGGGGCCTGCTGGAGGATGTCTCGGGACTGCGCCGTTCCGTCGCCTTCCGGGCACCCGGTGACGATCTGGGCTGCATCGTCGGCATCGGATCGGCGGCCTGGGACCGGCTGTTCAGCGGGCCCCGCCCCCAACAGCTGCACCCGTTCGTGGAGTTGACGGGCAAGCGCCACCGGGCGCCGTCCACGCCGGGAGACCTCCTGTTCCATCTCCGGGCCCGCCGGACGGACCTCTGCTTCGAACTGGCCCGGCTGATCGTGGAACGGCTCGACGGCGCGGTCACGGTCGTCGACGAAGTCCATGGATTCAAGTACTTCGACGACCGCGACCTGCTCGGTTTCGTCGACGGCAGCGAGAACCCCGAAGGCCGGCCGGCCGCGGACGCCGTGCTCGTCGGCGACGAGGACCCCGGCTTCGAGGGCGGCAGTTACGTGATCGTCCAGAAGTACCTGCACGACCTGCGGACATGGAACGCGCTGCCGTCGGACGAGCAGGAGAAGGTCATCGGACGTACGAAGCTCGCCAACGTCGAACTCCCCGACGACGTCTTGCCGGCCGACTCCCATGTCGCGCTCAACACCATCACCGGCGAGGACGGCGCCGAACGCAGGATCGTGCGGGAGAACATGCCGTTCGGCGCCCTGGGAGAGGGCGAGTTCGGCACCTACTTCATCGGCTACGCCCGCACCCCCGAGGTGACCGAGCAGATGCTGCGGAACATGTTCCTCGGAGACGGCCGCGCCCCGCACGACCGCATCCTCGACTTCTCGACCGCGATCACCGGATGCCTCTTCCACGTGCCGACCGTCGACTTCCTGGACGACCTTCCCGCCGCCCCGGACGAGCGGGCGGCGGACGAGCGGCCGACGGAGCTCCCCGCCGCTCCGGGCGAGCGGGCGAGGGCGGACGGCTCACTGGGGATTGGCAGCCTCAAAGGAGTCCGACCATGACCACGTCCGACGACAGCGCCATCGCCCCCGCCGTCTCCAGCGCCGGCAACCTGCACCGCGAACTCGCCCCCATCACGCCCGCCGCGTGGAACGAGATCGAGGACGAGGCGCGCCGCACCTTCCGCCGCAACCTCGCCGGCCGGCGCGCCGTGGACGTCACGGGCCCCGACGGCCCCGAACTCGCCGCCGTCGGGACCGGTCATCTGTCCGGCATCGACGGGCCGTCGCCCGGTGTCGCGGCACGGCTGCGCCAGGTACAGCCCCTGGTCGAGCTGACGGTTCCGTTCAGGGTGAGCCGCGCCGCCGTCGACGACGTGGACCGGGGCGCCAAGGACTCCGACTGGCAGCCGGTCAAGGACGCCGCCCGCATCATGGCGTTCGCCGAGGACCAGACCGTGTTCCACGGGTACACGGCGGCCCGTATCGACGGTCTTCGCGCACGCACCTCCAACCCGGTGCTCCGTCTCCCCGCGGAGCCGCGCGACTTCCCGGACGCCGTCAGCCATGCCCTGAGCACCCTCCGGCTGGCAGGGGTGCAGGGCCCGTACGCGCTGCTGCTGGGCGCGGAGGCGTACACGGCGGTCAGCGAGACCTCCGACCAGGGCTATCCCGTCGCCGCCCACCTCGGCCGGATCCTCGACGGCCGGCTGATCTGGGCGCCCGCCATGGAAGGCGCCTTCCTGCTCACCACCCGGGGCGGCGACTACGAACTGCGGCTCGGCGAGGATCTGGCCATCGGCTACACGACCCACGACGCCACCGGCATCGACCTGTACTTCCGCCAGACCCTGACGTTCCTGGTCCACACGGACGAGGCCGTGGTGGCACTCGACCCGTGGACCGACACGAGCACGGACAGGGCCTGACCTCGCCGGGTGCGCGGCCCTCGGCAGGGGGTCCGCCCCGGCCGCCGGCTCCGTTTTCCGACGGCCTCAACGCGCCTTTCCCGTCGGCGAGTTCCGCCCTCTCCGGGGAAGCACCGCAGGCCAGGACGCTCGTGGCGCGGATGCCCGCTCCGGTTGCGGAGCAATAGGCGCCGCGAAATGGTGGAAAGGACTCACCGCCGCACCGGGAGCTGCCCATGTCGATGTCGTCCCACGGTTTCGGCTCGTCCGACCCCTTCGGTGAACTGCTGAACCGCTTCTTCGGGATGTCCCCCGCGTCCTCGCCGCCGGCGGTGCAGCGGGTGCCCATCGGACGGCTGCTGACGGAGTCATCGCAGGAACTCCTGAGCCTGGCCGCGCGGCGGGCCATGCAGGACGGGTCGTCCGATCTCGACACCGAGCACCTGCTCTGGGCCGCCACGAAGGTGGAACCCTCGCGCTCGCTGCTGGCCCGCGCGGAGGTGGACCCCGACGCCCTCGCGGCCCAGCTCGCCGAGGTGCTTCCCCGCGAGAGCAGCGAACCGTCCTCCGAACCGGGCCTCACCCCGGCGGCCAAACGCACCCTCGCCGCCGCGTACGCCCGCTCGCAGGCGGCCGGGGTGTCCTACATCGGCCCGGAACACATTCTCGGCGCCCTGCTGGGCGACGCCGACACCGGTGCAGCCCAGCTGCTGCGCGCCGACGGACAGGACGCGCGGAAACTGGCGGGCCTCACGGAACGGACGGCCCGCCCGGACAACCGTCCCGCCGAGCCCGACAAGCCCGCCACGACCCTCGACGAGTTCGGACGGGACCTGACGGAAGAGGCCAGGGCCGGACGGCTCGACCCGGTCGTCGGACGGGCCGAGCAGATCGAGCAGACCATCGAGATCCTCTCGCGACGGTCCAAGAACAACCCCGTGCTCATCGGTGAGCCGGGCGTCGGCAGGACCGCGATCGTCGAGGGACTCGCGCAGCGCATCGTGTCCGGAGACGTTCCCGACACCCTGAAGGGCAAGCGCGTCGTCTCACTCGACCTGTCCGGCATGGTGGCGGGCGCCCAGTACCGCGGGCAGTTCGAGGAGCGGCTGAAGAAGGTCATCGAGGACGTCCAGGCCTCGGACGGAGAGATCGTTCTCTTCATCGACGAACTGCACACCGTCGTCGGCGCGGGCGCGACCGGCGAGGGCGCGATGGACGCAGGCAACATGCTCAAGCCCGCTCTCGCCCGCGGAGAACTGCACGTGGTGGGCGCGACGACCATCGACGAGTACCGCAGGTACGTCGAGAAGGACGCCGCGCTCGAACGGCGCTTCCAGCCGGTGCTGGTTCCGGAGCCGACGGTCGAGGAGACCGTGCAGATCCTGGAAGGTCTGCGCGACGCGTACGAGGCACACCACCAGGTCCGTTTCGCCGACGGCGCCCTGGCCGCGGCGGCGGAACTGTCCGACCGGTACATCAGCGACCGGTTCCTGCCCGACAAGGCGATCGACGTGATGGACCAGGCGGGCGCCCGGGTCCGGCTGCGCGGCGCCTCGCGCTCGACCGAGGTCGCCGAACGCGAGGACCGCATCGTGAAACTCCGCCGTGAACGCGATCAGGCCGTCTCCGCCGAGGACTTCGAGAGAGCGGGACAGCTCAAGGGGCGGATCGCCGAGGCGGAGGGCGAGCTCGCGGGCATCGAGGAGCGGCGCGCCGGTGTCGTCTCCGTGACCGCCCGCGACATCGCGGACATCGTCTCCCGGCGCACCGGCATCCCGGTGTCCCAACTCACCGCCAGCGAGAAGGAGAAGCTCCTCAAGCTGGAGGAGGAGATGCACGCCCGCATCGTCGGACAGGACGAGGCGGTCACCGCCGTCTCGCAGGCGGTACGCCGCAACAGGGCCGGCATGGGCGACCCGAACCGCCCCGTGGGTTCCTTCCTCTTCCTCGGCCCCACCGGCGTGGGCAGGACGGAGCTGGCCAAGACCCTCGCGGAGCTGCTGTTCGGCGACGAGAGCCGCATGATCCGCTTCGACATGAGCGAGTTCCAGGAGAAGCACACGGTCGCGCGTCTGGTCGGAGCGCCTCCGGGATACGTCGGCTACGACGAAGCGGGCCAGCTCACCGAGAAGGTCCGCAGACAGCCGTACAGCGTCGTCCTGTTCGACGAGGTGGAGAAGGCGCACCCCGATGTCTTCAACACGCTGCTCCAGATCCTCGACGACGGACGGCTCACGGACGGCCAGGGCCGCACCGTCGACTTCCGGCACTGCGTCGTGATCATGACGTCCAACATCGGCGCGCATCGCATCCTGGACCACAAGGGGGATGTGTCCGATCTCAAGGACGCGTTGATGGACGAGCCGCGGACCCGGTTCCTGCCCGAGTTCCTCAACCGCATCGACGACATCATCATCTTCCACAGCCTGACCGAGGGCGATCTGGCGCAGATCGTCGAGCATCTGCTCGGGCGGAGCGAACGCCGGGTGCACGCGCAGGGCATGAAACTGGAGGTGACGGAGGCGGCCAAGAAGCTGCTGATCACCCACGGCCACCAACCGGAGTTCGGCGCACGCCCGTTGAGGCGCACGATCCAGACGGAGCTCGACAACAGGATCGCGGAGCTCCTGCTCGGTGGCGACGCCGAACCCGGCGACACGATCGTCGCCGACGACCGGGACGGCTCCGTCCACTGCACCGTGCGCGAGGGCGCCTCGGGCGGCGGCGCGGAGGCGCAGCGGGAAGCCCGCCGACGGCACACAGGACGAGTGATCAACGTACGACGAAGGACGGGACGGAGGACTCCTGACACCGAAGACGTACCCGGGCGCGCGAACGCCGGGTAGTGGTTCGAGGAGGCTGCGCATGACGCACCACAAGTCCAACCGGGCTGTCGAAGGCGATCCGGAACACGCCCACAACAGGGGAATGCCCCTGCGGTCCGACGATGACGAGCTCCACGCGCGTACGGTCCGTGAGCGCCGGGAAGCCGGTCTGCTGGGCGGTCCCATGGAGGACCCCGGCGCCGAGTACCGGCGCGAGCGCGTGGAGATCGATCTCGAGGTGGGCGCCGGCCGGATCCCGACGGGCGACTCCACCCGGCGGACCCGTGATCCCTACCCGCCCTCCAGTTACGGGGACTGAATTCACCGGAGGACCGAATCGACGGAGGACCGAGACCGCCGCAGGTCTGAAATCACCGTGCCGGGAGGCGGGTTCACGGACCCGCCGCCCGGCACCGGGCATAGCGCCCCGAACCGGGCGGTGGCCTCCTGGGCCCTTGCCCCGGATCAGCCGCCGTGGCCCGACGGCTCGCCCAGGGAGACCACCACCGCGCTCGCCGGTCCGTCGGGTGCCTGGAAGCTCACGGTGTCTCCCGCCCCGTGGCCGAGGAGGGCACGTCCGAGCGGGCTGTCGGCCGTGACGAGCGTACGGTCCGACACCGCCGCCGTTTCGCCGATCTGGACGGTGTCCGTCGTGCCGTCCGCGAACCGGACGGTGACCGTGCTGCCCACGCCGACCATGCCGGTGGGCGGCGGGCCCGCCACGTCCGCCTGATGGAACCGCGTGGTGATCTCGGAGATACGGTCGTCGAGCCGCCGGAGATCGTCGGCGCGCTGCAACTCGTCCGCTTCGTCGGCGCGGTCGCCCACCTGCGTGTCGGAGTCCCGCAGGGTCGCCGCGACCGTGGCGCGCTCGGCGTGGAGGTCCGTGAGTTCCCGCTCCAGAGCGTGCCGGGCAGCCTCGCTGATCGGTGCTGGTTCGCTGGGCATGCCTACTCCTCGGTGTAGCGAAAAGTGAGTCGAATCGGAGTGGTATCAGCATATCCATGCGCTTCGATGCGCTATCGAGTCGAATCGCGACGCTATGTCATGTATGGAATCGTGGGTCCCTGGAGTTCAGGACGCTTCCTGATGCGCTTCCTGATGCGTTTTTTGATGTCCTGCGAATGAGGGAGGTCCCGATGTCATCGAAGCGACGCCGGAAGAAGAAGGCGCGCCGCAAGCACGCCGCGAACCACGGGAAACGACCGCAGTCCTGAAAAGCTCGGTGAGGCTCTTGAACGCATCCCAGAACGGCCAGGACGGGCGGGAACCCCGAGTGGGGTCCGACCCCCGGGGTGAACCGGGCTTCCGCCCCTACCATCACCCTGCCGCCGGCTGGGGTGCGGCCAAGAGCGTGGGCCGGTTCCTGGTGCGCGAGCGCGCCCTCGTGGACGGGCCACGGGCGATCATGCGCATGAACCACGAGAACACGGGCTTCGACTGCCCCGGATGCGCGTGGTCCGACGACACCAAGGGCCTGCACCTGGACATCTGCGAGTGGACATCTGCGAGAACGGCATCAAGCACGTCACCTGGGAGATGACGAACAAGCGGGTCGGCCGTGAGTTCTTCGCCGCCCACTCGGTGACCGAACTGTTCGGCTGGAGCGACTACGACCTGGAGAACCAGGGCCGGCTGACCGAACCGATGCTCTACGACCCGGAGTCGGACCACTACGTGCCGATCGGCTGGCACGCCGCGTTCGAACTCGTCGGCCGCACCCTGCGGGAACTGGACGATCCGAACCGCGCCTCCTTCTACACCTCCGGCCGCCTCGGCAACGAGGCCACGTTCCTGTACCAGTTGATGGCCCGCGAGTCGGGCACGAACAATCTGCCCGACTGCTCGAAACATGTGCCACGAGGCCAGCGGTCGCGCGCTCCAGGCGTCGCTCGGCACCGGCAAGGGCACCGCCGACCTCAAGGACTGGGAGGCCACCGACGCGCTGTTCATCATGGGCGTCAACACCGCCTCCAACGCGCCCAGGATGCTCACCGCCCTGGCCGAGGCGTACCACCGCGGCGCCCAGATCGTGCACATTAACCCGCTGGTCGAGGCGGCCGCCACCCGCACCATCGTGCCGCACGACTTCACGGACATGGCCGTCCTCAAGTCCACCCGGACCAGCACCCTGAACCTCCAGCCGCGCATCGGCGGCGACATGGCGCTGCTGCGCGGCATGGCCAAGGCGATCCTGGATCAGTCGGGCACCGACCCCAAGGCCCTGGACCAGGAGTTCATCGACCGCCACACGGCGTACTTCGACAAGTACCGCGCGGTGTGCGAGGCCACGTCCTGGGACGAGATCGAGCTCCAGTCCGGGATCGACCGGGACGGCATCCTCAAGGCGGCACGGGTGTACCGCGAGGCCGACCGCTCCATCATCAGCTGGTGCCTCGGTGTCAGCCAGCACGAACACGGCGTCGACACCGTGCGCGAGATCGTCAACCTCCTTCTGCTGCGCGGCAATCTGGGCCGCGAGGGCGCCGGTCCCTCACCGGTGCGCGGCCACAGCAACGTCCAGGGCAACCGGACGTGCGGCATCGACCACAGGCCGAGCGAGGAGTTCCTTGACCGGCTGGCGGAGGTCTGCGGGATCGACCCGCCCCGCGAGCACGGCCTGGACACCGTGGCCACCGTCCGGGCCATGCGCCGCGGCGACGTGAAGGTGTTCGTCGGCATGGGCGGCAACTTCGCCCTCGCCGCGCCCGACACCCCGTACACCTACGCGGCACTGCGCAACTGCGACCTGACGGTCCAGGTGAGCACCAAGCTCAACCGCAGTCACCTCGTGCACGGCCGCCGCGCGCTCATCCTCCCGTGCCTGGGCCGGACCGAGAAGGACCACCAGCGCGGCGGCGTCCAGAGCACCTCGGTCGAGGACTCGATGAGCATGGTCCACCTGTCCGTCGGCATGAAGCGCCCCGCCTCGAAGCACCTGCTGTCCGAGCCCGCCATCATCGCCGGCATCGCGCGCGCCGCTCTCCCAGGCAGCGGCACTCCGTGGGAGTGGTACATCGAGGACTACGACCGCATCCGCGACACCATGGCGCAGGCCCTCGACGGGTTCGAGGACTGCAACCGCCGTGTGCGCCTGCCGCTCGGCTTCCGCATCAAGCAGCCCGCCCGCGAGCTGGTCTTCCTCACCCCGTCCGGCCAGGCCGAGTTCTCCGCGGCCCCGCTGCCCGACGTGGTCCCCGCCCCCGGCACCCTGGCACTCGGCACCATGCGCTCCCACGACCAGTGGAACACGACGATCTGCTCCGACAACGACCGCTACCGTGGCATCAAGAACCTGCGCACGCTCGTCTTCGTGAACGAGGACGACATGCGCGAACGCGGCATCTCCGAGTTCACCCCGGTCGACATCGTCAGCACCGCCAAGGACGGCAGCCACCGCAGCCTCGACGGCTACCTGGCCGTCCCCTACGACATCCCCCGCGGCTGCGCGGCCGGCTACATGCCGGAGATGAACGTCCTGTGCGCGATCGGCGGCTACAGCGCCCAGAGCGACCAGCCCCTGATGAAACACGTCAAGGTCACGATCGCACCGGCTGGTTGAGCGCCGGGGACGCCGGGGCCCGCTCGGAGCCGGCTGGAGATCTTCTTGAAGTCGTCCACCAGGTCCTGCTGACCTGCGCTGCGGTGCGGTGGCTGATGACCGCGCTCGCCGGAGCCGCCATCAGCTCCGCGGGGAGCGGGCCCGTGCTTCAGGTGGTGAGGGTGGTGCGAGACTTGCGGCATGGACGCCCGTCGCAGGAACAACGTCACCGTCACCGGCCGTGCGGACGGGCCGGTGCTCCTGCTGGCGCACGGGTTCGGCTGTGACCAGAACATGTGGCGCCTGGTGGTCCCCGCGCTGGCCGCGGACTTTCGGGTGGTGCTGTTCGACTACGTGGGCTCCGGCCGTTCGGACCCTTCGGCCTGGAGTGAGCGTCGCTACAGTTCGTTGGAGGGCTATGCCCTTGATGTGCTGGAGGTCTGCGAGGAGCTGGACCTGCGGGACGTGATCTTCGTGGGGCATTCGGTCAGTGCCATGGTCGGGGTGCTCGCGGCGGCGAAGGCGCCCCAGCGGTTCTCCCGTCTGGTGATGGTGGCTCCCTCGCCCCGCTACATCGACGATGACGGGTACCGGGGCGGTTTCAGCGCGGACGACATCGATGAGCTGCTGGATTCGCTGGAGTCGAACTATCTGGGCTGGTCCGCCGCGATGGCCCCGGTGATCATGGGCAACGCGGACCGGCCGGAACTCGGCCAGGAGCTGACCGCCTCGTTCTGCGCGACCGACCCGGACATGGCCAGGGTCTTCGCCCGCGCGACGTTCCTGTCCGACAGCCGCGCCGACCTCAAGACGGTCGCGGTGCCGACGCTGGTGCTGGAGTGCAGCCAGGACGTGATCGCCCCGCGCGAGGTCGGCGCCTACGTCAATCAGGCGATCCCCGGCAGCCGTCTGGTCACGCTGGAGGCGACGGGGCACTGCCCGCAGCTGAGCGCACCGCAGGCCACCGCTCAAGCGATCACCGACTTCATCGGTGCTGCCGGATGATGTGCCGCACCGGCCATGACCCGGGCGAGGAGCCGGACGTGGGTGCCACGGACGCGGCGTTCATCTCGCTGCTGGAGGACAGTGCCGAGGAGCTGTACGAGCAGGCGCCGTGCGGCTACCTGTCGACACTGATGGACGGCACCATCGCGAAGATCAACACCACGTTGCTCGACTGGCTCGGCCTGTCAGGGACCGAGGTGGTGGGCCGGATGCGGTTCGCCGATCTGCTCACGGTCGGCGGGAAGATCTACCACGAGACGCACTTCGCCCCGTTGTTGCAGATGAAGGGCGAGGTCAGCGGCATCGCGCTGGACATCAAAGCCGCCGGGAAGCAGCGGATGCCGGTGCTGGTCACATCGAAGGTGAAGACCAGCGACGACGGCGAGCCGCTGCTGATCCGCACCACCGTCTTCGACGCCCGCGACCGTCGCGCCTACGAGACCGAGCTGCTGCGCGGCCGCCAGGCGGCGGAGGAAGCACGCCGGCAGGCGGAGGCCGACCGCGAACGGCTCCAGGAAGCCCTCGCCGTCCTCCAGCAGAACCTGCTGCCCGCCGAGCTGCCCAAGGTACCGGGCCTGGAAGCCGCCTCCTACTACCACACCGCCTCCCCGGACCTGCTCGGCGGAGACTTCTACGACCTGTTCCCCCTCGACACGGACCGGTGGGCGTTCTTCCTCGGCGACGTCTGCGGCAAAGGCCCCCAGGCTGCCGCGGTCACCTCACTGACCCGTTACACACTGCGGGCCGCCGCCCTGCACGATCCCGACCCCGTCACCGTCCTGAGCACCCTGAACACGGTGCTGCACGAGCGGTACACCAGCGGCGACACCCGCTACTGCACCGCCATATTCGGCGTCCTCAACCCCGCCGACGACCACGTCAGCGTGCACCTGGCCTCCGGCGGCCACCCCTCCGCACTGATCCAGCACGCGGATGGCACCGCGGACTATCTGCCCACCCCCGGCGGCATGCTCGTCGGCGTCCTGCCCGGCGCACAGTTCGAAACCGCGCGCACCCAGCTCTTCCCCGGCGACACCCTGCTGCTCTACACCGACGGCCTGACCGAGGCCCGCACCGGGCCCGATCGCGAGCTGTACGGCGAGGACGCCCTGCGCGCCTTCACCACCGCCCGGCCCGCTGCGGGACCGCAGGCCCTGATCACCGCCCTGACCGGGCTCCTCACCGGGTTCGGTGACGGACTCGACGACGACACCGCGCTGCTCGCCCTCGGCGTGCCCGCCCCGCTGCCCACCCCCGCGAGTGAAGACCTGAGATGAGCCCGCTGACGATCACCTCCCGAGACGCCGCCACCGGTCCCGTACTGGAGATCACCGGTGACCTCGACTACGAGAGCGCCCCAGATCTCCGCAAGACCCTCGACAGTCTCACCCTGACCGGCGGGCAACTGCTGGTCCTGGATCTGGCCGGCCTGGAATTCTGCGACTCCAGCGGCATCACCGCTCTGCTGGCCGCCCGCAACCTGGCCACCGAACTGGGCGGCGGCGTGGCCCTGGCCGCGGTCCCCGCCAACACCGCCCGCATCCTGTCCATCATCGGTCTCGACCGGGTCTTCACCATCCACCCGGACGCCTCAACGGCCACCATCCCCCGCTCTGCGGCAGGCTGATCCGGCCCTGGGGCCCTGCGCGTGGGCCGGACGCAGAGGCGTTCACGATGGCCGGTTCCCTCGACGGTGAGCGGGTCTTTTGGCCCGCCGGATGCCGACGGACTCGGGTCGTGTCGTGCGGGACGAGCGGGGCCGAGCCACACGCTGTGGTGTGCCCGCCTCCTGAACACCGAGGTTCGAGAACCCGGTCCGGCTAGGCCGTGGCCGGGCTGAGGGCGATGCCGGCGGTGATGCGTTTGCCGACGGCTGTCTTTTCAACGGTGATGGTCTGGGCGAGGGCTGTGACGATCTCCAGGCCGTGCTGGCCGATGCGTTCCGGATCCGGGTCCTTGGCGGTCGGCAGGGCGGGGTTGCTGTCCCAGAGTTCGACCCGCAGGACGGGGCCGGTGATCCGCAGGTGCAGAAGGGCCGGTCCGGGGGCGTACGCGCGGGCGTTGGTGACCAGTTCGCTGACGATCAGCTGGACGATCTCCACCGTGGCAGTCACGACGGGGACGCCGTAGCCGTCTCTCAGCCTTGTCAGAAAGGCCGTCGCGAGATGGCGGGCCTGGGCGATGCGGGAGCCGTCGCCGTCCAGTGCGAGCGAGGTCTCGAACGGCGAGGCCGCGTCGGGCTCTCCACCTCCGTGAATTTCTGATTCCCTGCCCATTTCCACCCCTTCCGTCTTTCGGCCTGGTACCCCTTCGTGTACCCCGCACGCCCCGCGGTGGAGCTGACCTCTTCGAGAAGCGCGAGCACGCGTCGACTCCCCGGTGAGCCCGGCGCGGGACTCGCACGCCGAGGGCCCGGTCGGAGCGGAGGAGAGCTGACCGGCTGCCCGTTTTCGTGAACCTTTTCATCCTCTCCCCAGAGTCTTCACCCGCCCTGCCGGGACCCCGGCGTGGACGCGCCGCTCTGGCGCCTCGGGGTCATCGCGGGGCGCTGACCTGTGCTTCTTGTCAGGCGAGGCGGTTGTCCGGGTCGACTACGAGAGCGTCACTGGCGCTGTCTCCGGAGCCGCGGGCGAGTGAAGTGCCTGTTCGGAGGCGGTTCGCCATGAGGGTGGGTTGCCAGCGGCGGTCCTGGTGGAGGATGGTTGCCGTAGGGCAACTTTCTTCGACCGGATGAGGTGAGGGGTTCGCGCAGCGGGCCTTCGTATTTGTGACTTCCGCCCAGCAGGAACATGCCGTGAGCGCCGACGCTCCGGCTTATGTGCCATGGACGTCTGTGCCCTACCCAGTCCTTATCGCGGATCCAGCCGGTGCGGTACGCCACGTCAACGCCCAGGCCGGCGGACTCTTCCCCAGGATCCGCTCCGGCGCTGCCATGGCCGGGAGCGTGCCGACCTGGCTCGCGGACGCACACGCACGCCAGGTGGCGGACCGTCCGAGCGGCTGCGCTCTGGTGTCGGGTCCGGTGGGGGAGAGGACCTTCGAGGCTCATCCCACCGTGCAGGACGACGGGGACGTCGTGTGGTGGCTCGTGGACGACACCGATCACCGGCTGGCCCGTGAAGCGCTGCGGATGGAGCGCGAGCGGACCGCTTTCCTCGCCGAAGCCTCCAATACCTTGCTCTCGTCACTGAACCTGGAGCGGTGCATGGACGTGACCGCGCAACTGGCCGCCGAGCATCTCGCGGACGCCGCGCTGGTCATCGCGCCCCGCAGCGCCCACCGGCTGCCGGTCGTGGTCTGCCTGCACGGCGGCGCGCCGCGGCGCTTCCAGTGGGACGTCGACCCCGAGGAGGTCCCCGGTCTGGGCGAGGCTCTCCAGGGCTTCCCACCGGTGCCGTCGCGATGGATCGACCCCGCCTTGGCCCCGGCCTGGCTGGTCCCCGAGGGATTCGGCACGGTCGGTTCGATAGTCGTCACGCCGCTGCCCGGGCACGGCGTGCCCGCCGGAGCCCTGATCCTGCTGCGACGCACCGGGGAGACCGCGTTCAGTGAGGCGGAGGAGGTCTTCGCCCGTCTGTTCGCCGCCCGCGCCGGCGCCGCGATGTCCGCGGCACGCCTCTACGCCGAGCAGTCCTCTCTCTCCCAGACCCTGATGCGGGACCTGCTCCCGCCGGTCCTGCGCCAGATCTCGGGAGTGGACTTCGCGGGCGGCTACCGGCCGTCGAAGGACCACGAGCGCATCGGCGGCGACTTCTACGACGTCCACCCCGCCGCCACCGACGGCGAGGCGTCCTTCGCGGTCCTGGGCGATGTCTGCGGCAAAGGCCTCGAAGCCGCCGTCCTGACCGGAAAGATCCGCAACACGCTTCAGGCTCTGCTGCCCATGGCCGATGACCACCAGCGGATGATCGACCTGCTCAACGGCGCGCTCATCAACTCCCACCACACCCGATTCGCCACCCTCGTCATGGCCTCCGCTGTGCGCAAGGCCGGTTCCGTGCGCCTTCAGGTGACCAGCGCCGGACATCCGCCGGCCCTGATCGTACGAAGCGACGGCACCGTCGAGGAAGGCAGCTCCCGCGGCACTCTCGTCGGGGTCTTCCCCACGGCCCGCGCGACGACCGCTCAGGAGACGCTGGCTCCTGGTGAGTTCTGCGTGCTGTTCACCGACGGCATCACCGAGGCCAAGGGCGGCCCGCTCGGCGACGAGATGTTCGGCGAGGACCGGCTGAAGGACGCGCTGGCCCAGTGCGCGGGGATGCCGGCGGAGGCGATCGTGGAACACGTGCAGATGCTCGCCTCCCAGTGGGTGGGATCCGCGACGCACGACGACATGGCCGTCATGGTCATCGCCGCTCCCCGTTCCCACCACCTCAGCGCGGTGGACGGCCATACTCGGGGCAGGTTCACTGCATGAGCCCTACCGCCACCGTCTCCCTGGAGCACCGGATCGACCAGCTGTGGGAGGCGGTCTCCCTCGGCGACGAGCAGGCCGCCACCCGTACGGTCTTCGGCGCGCTGGAGGACGGCACGCCCGCGGAAAGCGTGCTCCAGGACGTGATAGCGCCCGTTCAGCGCAAGGTCGGCGAGGAGTGGGCCGCCAACCGCCTCACCGTCGCGCAGGAACACGCCGCCACCGCGATCAACGACCGGGCCGTCGCCGCACTCTCGTATCACTACGCCGCCCACCCCGCAGTCGGCCGGGGCAGGGTGATCGTGGCCTGTGTGGACGGGGAATGGCACGGCCTGCCCGCCCGCCTCCTGGCCGAAGTCCTCAAACTGCGCGGCTGGACGGTCGACTACCTCGGTGCTCAGGTCCCCACCAGCCACCTGATCACGCACATCCACCGGACCGGGCCCGAAATGGTGGCGCTCTCCGGCTCGATCGCCACCCGCCTGCCGACCGCACACGCCACGATCACCGCGGTCCAGGCCACCGGCACCCCCGTCCTGGTCGGCGGGGCCGCCTTCGGTCAGCACGGCCAGTACGCCCGCCTGCTCGGCGCCGACGCCTGGGCCCCGGACGCGAGGACCGCTGCGGACCGGCTCGACCAGGGACCGCTGTCCCGCCCCGCACCGGCGCACCAGCCCATCGACGACCTGCCGCACCTGGCCGACCAGGAATACACCATGGTCGCCCGCACCCACACCCGCCTGGTGCGCGCGGTCATGGGCGCACTGGAAGAACGCTTCCCCGCCATGCGCGACTACACCGCCCGACAACGCCAGCACACGGCCGAGGACATCGCGCACATCGTGGACTTCCTGGCCGCCGCCCTCTACACCGGCGACCCGGAACTCCTCACCGACTTCCTCACCTGGACAGCCGGAATCCTCAACGCCCGCAGTGTCCCCGCCCGTTCCCTCACCCCGGCCCTGGACATCCTGAGCGAGCAGCTCAAGGACTTCCCCCGGGCCACTCTCATGCTCAGCCAGGCCACCGACTGCCTCACCGGGACAAGGTCCGTGATCGCCTCCGACTCCAGGAACACCGCATGACGCCTCCCTTTGGATTCGAACCCACCCATTTCCACCTGACCACCGCACCCAGCCCGGACAAGGGCGTCCTGACCCTGGAGGCGCACGGGTTCCTCGACTACGGCTGCGCCGAGTGCTTCCTGGCCGCCGCGACCGAGCACCTCGAAGGCACGCCCGGCCTGCGCGCCCTGCACCTGGACTGCAGCGACCTGGACGGCCTCGACTCCATGGGCCTGGCCATGCTGCTGATGCTCCACCGCCGCACCACCGCCGCACACGTCACCCTCTACCTGGACGCCCGGCCCCCGGCCCTCGACCGGATGCTGGACATCACCGGCACCCTGGACCACCTCGTCCCCCACCACGCTGCCACGACGAGCGATCACGCCGAGCCCCACCGCATGGCATATCGTCATACGTCAGAGGACGGCATACCCCTCGACCGCGCCGGCCAGGGGCACCGGCCCTCCGGATCGGACTCCAGCGGCTGACGTCCCAACCCTGCGTGTGTCACCGGCATCAGGGACCAGGCCCCTCGGATGGGAACCCGCATGACCGAGCGCACCCGCCCCACCCTCGATCCCATCCGCGCCGCGGCCCGCCAGGCCGGCAGCATCGCCGAACTCCTCGACGTCATGTGGGAACAGGACCGCGACGCCCCACCCCCCTACATCCCCGTCTCCCAGCTCCGCGTGATGTACATCGTCGACCGCGAGAACGGGATACGCATGCGAGCCCTCAACCGGCTCCTGGGCGCTGCGCCGCCCTCGGTCTGCCGCCTGGTCGACCGCCTCCAGGCCCTCGGCTTCGTCGAACGCCGGCCCTGCCCGGACAGCCGCCGCGAAGTCACGCTCTCCCTGACCGGGGCAGGCCGCAAGCACCTGGCCCGAATCCGTGAACGCCGCGACCAACTCCTCGTCCAGGCCCTCGACAGCATGCCGAGCCGGCAGCGCACCGCACTGACCGAAGCCCTCGCCGGATTGCAGCAGGCCCTGGTCGACCAGCCCATGCTCCGCCTTGCTCCGGAGGACGTCCCACCCGTCTCCCTACCACGAGACACGGTCCGATCCGCCTGACACGCGTACACGCCATCGCAGCAGACCAGTTGTGGCCGAAGACCCCCACCAGCGGTCGAAGCGCGCCCACGCACCGACACCCGCTGATGAACGAACCGGCGGCGCCGCCCACCCCGCAAGGTGGGCAGCGCCGCCGGCATGTCGCGAACGAGCGAGGTCAGTTGGTGGCGAGCATGCCTTCGCGCAGCTTGGCCAAGGTGCGGTTGAGCAGGCGGGAGACGTGCATCTGGGAGACGCCGAGGTGCTCGCCGATCTGGGCCTGGGTGAGTTCCTCGACGAACCGCATGTGGATGATGCGCCGTTCACGGTCGTCGAGTTCGGCGATCATGGGGGCCAGGGCGTTGAAGTCCTCGACGAGTTCGAGGGCGTTGTCGTCGGCGCCGATGAAGTCGGCCAGCGCGGCCTCGCCGTCGTCGCCGGAGCTGATGGCGGCGTCCAGGGAGGACGAGTTGTAGCCGTTGGAAGCCAGACGCGCTTCGTTGACCTCCTCCTCGCTGAGGCACATCAGCGCGGACAGCTCCTTGACCGTGGGCGTGCGACCGAGCCGGCTGCGGAGCTCCTCGGTGGCCTTCGCGAGCTGAACGCGGGCTTCCTGGAGACGCCGCGGGACGTGGACGGCCCAGCTCGTGTCGCGGAAGAAGCGCTTGATCTCACCGACGATGTAGGGGACGGCGAAGGAGGTGAACTCGACTTCGCGGGTGAGTTCGAAGCGGTCGATGGCCTTGATGAGGCCGATGGTGCCGACCTGGACGATGTCCTCCATCTCGTCCTGGCTGCGGCTGCGGAATCGCGCGGCCGCGAAGCGGACGAGGGTGATGTTCATCTCGATGAGGGTGTTGCGCGCGTACTGGTACTCGGGCGTGCCCTCTTCCAGAACGGTGAGCTGGTCGAAGAACAGCCTGGACAACTGCCGGGCATCCTTGGGAGCGACCCGCGAGGGGTCCGCGATCTCCGGCAGCACCACGGTCCGTGTCTCTGCCGTCTTCGTCACTGTCATGTCCGGCCCCTCCTGCGTGATCCAGCCTTCAGCCACCGGCCCCTTGCGCGCTGGCAACAGACGGCGTACCCGGGTTCGAAAGATGCATGCCAGGCGATTCTGGATCGGACCCGGCGCACCCGAGCCTTCGCCCGGTGGGCTGCATCTGGCCGGAGTGAAGTGGGGCCCACCCGGAACGTCTCCTGTGAACCTTACTTCTGGGATCGCGCTGAGGTCAGGCCGGTGCCCGCGGTGTGGCCGGTGGCCGGCCGGCAGCCCCAGATGTCGTCACTCATAAAGAACAGCTTCCTCACCGAGATCCATTGCCACTCCCGCAGCCGAAGCGCGGAGTCGTGCACGTGGCATCAAATTCGGTGACGCATCCTCAGAAAGCCGGATTCCTGGATTCCTTGAACCCACACATGCGCGCTGTCGGAGAGCGGATGGCTGAAGGCGCCGTGCTGGAGGCCATGGTTCCTGGTGTCGCGGCCACCTCCGGCCACGACCTCCAGGTACCTCTGATCGGCAGAATCACCACTTTCATCCCTGCGGTAACAGGAAGACGGCAAACGGGTGGGGGGGGGGGGGGGGGGGGGGGGGGGGGGGGGAGGGGGGGGGGGGGGTGTGGGGGGGGGGGGGGGGGTGGGGGGGGGGGGGTAGCAAACAGCAGTGGAGGCGGGGGTGCGGGTGTTTTGTTCTTTGTGGCGGCGG
>NZ_JBVJCT010000026.1:0-28285 GCF_055588305.1 Streptomyces sp. NPDC042002
TTCGTGGTGGCCGGAGTGCTGTCCTGGGGGGGGGTGCGCCCCTTGGACACCGCGGGTACCCCCCCCCCCGTCCCCCCCCCCCCCCCCCCCCCCCCCCCCCCCCCCCCCACCGCCCCCCCCCCCCCTCCCCCCCCCTCCCCCCCCCCCCCCCCCCCTCCCCCCCCCCCCCCCCGGACCCGCACACCCTCGGTCCGTGCGGACCGCGGGATGTGGCAGAATGGCTAGCTGTACTCGACAGCCGCATAGGACCCCTCTCTCCTCCGGCTGACGCGTCCATCGGGCACTCGGGTACCGCAACCCCACGCGGTCATCTCTGCGTGCCCAACCCCGTCAAGACCAGGAGACACCACTTCCGTGGCAGTCAAGATCAAGCTGAAGCGTCTGGGCAAGATCCGTTCGCCTCACTACCGCATCGTCGTCGCCGACTCCCGTACCCGCCGTGACGGCCGGGCCATCGAGGAGATCGGTCTGTACCACCCGGTGCAGAACCCTTCGCGCATCGAGGTCGACTCGGACCGTGCGCAGTACTGGCTGGGTGTCGGCGCGCAGCCGACCGAGCCCGTGCTCGCCATCCTGAAGCTGACCGGCGACTGGCAGAAGTTCAAGGGCCTGCCGGCCCCGGCTCCGCTGCTCGTGGCCGAGCCGAAGGCCGCGCGCCCGCTGTTCGACGCCCTCGGTGGCGACGACTCGGGCAAGGGTGAGGCCATCACCCAGAAGAAGAAGGCTGAGAAGAAGGACGAGGCTCCGGCCGAGTCCGAGTCGACCGAGGCCTGAGCATGCTCGAGGAGGCTCTCGAGCACCTCGTGAAGGGCATCGTCGACAACCCCGACGATGTGCAGGTCGCCTCGCGCGACCTGCGCCGCGGGCGCGTTCTCGAGGTTCGGGTCCACCCCGACGACCTCGGCAAGGTGATCGGCCGTAACGGCCGCACCGCGCGCGCTCTGCGCACCGTCGTGGGCGCCATCGGCGGCCGCGGTGTCCGCGTCGACCTCGTCGACGTGGATCACGTCCGCTGACGTAACAGGCAGCACCGGCTCGGGCCGGGGAGGGCTTACGAGCCGTCCCCGGCCCGTAGTCGTCCGCGAACCCTCGCGGGCGGCCCCGGACCGCGTGGACGTCCACGCACCCCCCGGCGCCCGCGTACCCACGGCGTCCGCGCACCCGCGGCCGTCCATGAAGCATCGCCGTCGGCACACGACAGGAGATCAAGCACAGTGCAGCTGGTAGTCGCTCGCGTCGGCCGTGCCCACGGCATCAAGGGCGAGGTCACCGTGGAGGTCCGTACCGACGAGCCGGAGCTCCGGCTCGGGCCCGGTGCCGTCCTGCTCACCGATCCGGCCTCCACCGGACCACTGACCATCGAGACGGGCCGCGTCCACAGCGGCCGTCTTCTGCTGCGCTTCGCGGGTGTACGGGACCGCAACGCCGCCGAGGCGCTGCGCAACACCCTGCTGATCGCCGAGGTCGACCCGGACGAGGTCCCGGAGGACCCGGACGAGTACTACGACCACCAGCTCATGGACCTGGACGTGGTCACCAAGGACGGCGCCGAGGTCGGACGGATCACCGAGATCTCGCATCTGCCCTCGCAGGACCTGTTCGTGGTGGAGCGCCCGGACGGGACCGAGGTGCTGATCCCGTTCGTGGAGGAGATCGTCGTCGAGATCGACCTCGAGGAGCAGCGGGCCGTCATCGACCCCCCGCCCGGACTGATCGACGACCAGGCGGAGGTCGTCTCCAGCAGGGACGCGGAGAACGGCTCCTCCGGGGACGACGAGGACGCCGCGGGGGCCGACGCCTGATGCGGCTCGACGTGGTCACGATCTTCCCCGAGTACCTGGAACCCCTGAACGTCTCGCTCGTCGGCAAGGCCCGCGCGCGCGGACAGCTGAACGTGCACGTGCACGATCTGCGGGACTGGACGTACGACCGCCACAACACGGTCGACGACACTCCCTACGGCGGCGGCCCCGGCATGGTCATGAAGACCGAGCCCTGGGGAGACGCCCTGGACTCCGCGCTGGCGGACGGTTACGAGACGGGCGCCCACGGGCCCGTCCTCGTGGTCCCCACCCCCAGCGGGCGCCCGTTCACCCAGGAGCTCGCCGTCGAGCTCTCCGAGCGCCCCTGGCTGGTCTTCACGCCCGCGCGCTACGAGGGCATCGACCGCCGTGTCATCGACGAGTACGCGACGCGGATGCCGGTCTACGAGGTGTCCATCGGCGACTACGTCCTGGCCGGCGGCGAGGCGGCCGTCCTGGTCGTCACCGAGGCCGTGGCCCGGCTGCTGCCGGGTGTCCTCGGCAACGCCGAGTCCCACCGGGACGACTCCTTCGCCCCCGGAGCCATGGCCAACCTCCTGGAGGGCCCGGTGTACACCAAGCCCCCGCGGTGGCGCGGCCGCGAGATCCCCGACGTGCTGGTCAGCGGCCACCACGGGAAGATCGCCCGCTGGCGCCGCGACGAGGCCCTGCGCCGCACAGCGGCCAACCGGCCCGACCTCATCGAGCGCTGCGACGCCTCCGCCTTCGACAAGAAGGACCGCGAGATGCTCTCGATCCTGGGCTGGCAGCCGGATCCCGGCGGCCGATTTTGGCGCAGGCCAGAGGCCGTGGAAGAATAGGCCGCTGCTCTACGTCGTCCGGCGCGCGCCCCTGCCACAGGGGGACACGACGCCCGCCCCGACGGGGCAGCACCATCTTCGAACCTCTCTCCCGTTGATGACCTGTGGCATCAGCGAAGAAAGCAGACAAAATGACTCACCTGCTCGACTCCGTCGACGGCGCGTCGCTGCGCACCGACATCCCGGCCTTCCGCCCGGGTGACACCGTCAACGTCCACGTCCGCGTCATCGAGGGCAACCGCTCCCGTGTGCAGCAGTTCAAGGGCGTAGTCATCCGCCGCCAGGGCGCCGGTGTCCGCGAGACCTTCTCGGTCCGCAAGGTCTCGTTCTCCGTCGGCGTCGAGCGCACCTTCCCGGTGCACACCCCGATCGTCGAGAAGATCGAGGTCGTCACCCGCGGTGACGTGCGTCGCGCCAAGCTGTACTACCTCCGTGAGCTGCGCGGCAAGGCCGCGAAGATCAAGGAGAAGCGCGACCGCTGAGCTTGCGCCGCCGCGGTGATCCGTCGGCGACCGTGCCGGTAAGAAGGCGTCTCATGGAGGCCGGATAACATCTGGCCCCGATGGACACCGAAGCACAACCCGTGGAGCGCGACCGCTCCTCCCGCCCTTCCGCTTCCGAGGAGATCTCGGACACAGCGGGGCCGGAGGACCGGTCGCGTTTTGCGTTCGCCGACAAGGTCGCCGACTGGCTCCCCGGAGGCCGGATCACCCTGACCGTGCTGATCTGTCTGGTATTTCTGCTGCTGGTCAGCCGCTTCGTGACGCAGCCCTTCGAAATTCCCAGCGGCTCCATGGAGTCCGGATTGAGGATCGGGGACCGCGTTCTCGTAAACAAGTTGGCGTACCGTTTCGGTTCCGAGCCGCAGCGGGGCGATGTCGTCGTGTTCGACGGCACCGGTTATTTCGGAAACGCGGACTACGTCAAACGCGTCGTCGGGGTAGGGGGAGACCACGTGGTCTGCTGCGACAAGGAGGGGAGACTCGAAGTGAACGGCCGATCGGTCGACGAGTCGACATTTCTCTATCGGGGCGACAGTCCGTCCGAGGCGCCCTTCGACATCGTCGTGCCCGAGCGGTCCCTGTTCCTCCTGGGTGATCACCGCAGCCGCTCCCGCGACTCCCGTGACCATCTGGGCTCGCCCGGCGGCGGCATGGTCCCCGTCGGCGATGTCATCGGCAGGGCCGACTGGATCGCCTGGCCCGCGGGCCACTGGACCCGTCTGACGCGTCCCGACGCCTACGCGGGTGTGCCTGCCGCCGGGGGTGCCCATGGGTAACCGTGGCCGGGCGCGCGGGGTCTCCGCCGACGCCGCCGACAACCTGCTGCCCACCGGGGCCCGCCGCGCCTCCGGAGGCGCCGCCCGGCCCAGCCGGGTCGAGCGGCGCAAGCTCGCGCGCAAGATCAAGCGGCGCAGGCGGCGCTCGGCGGTCAAGGAGATACCCCTCCTTGTCGGCGTCGCCGTGCTGATAGCCCTGGTCCTCAAGACGTTCCTCGTCCAGGCCTTCGTGATTCCGTCGGGCTCGATGGAGAACACGATCCAGATCGGCGACCGCGTCCTGGTGGACAAGTTCACCCCCTGGTTCGGCTCCCAGCCCAAGCGCGGTGACGTCGTCGTCTTCAAGGACCCCGGCGGCTGGCTCACCGCCGAGGACGCCCAGAAGAAGCACGACCCCGTGGTCGTCAAACAGTTCAAGGAGGGGCTGACCTTCATCGGTCTGCTGCCGTCCGACAACGAGAAGGACCTGATCAAGCGGGTCGTCGGGCTCGGCGGGGACACCGTCAAGTGCTGTGACGCGCAGGGCCGGGTGACCGTGAACGGCACGCCCCTGACCGAGCCGTACATCTACGCCGGCGACAAACCGTCGGAGTTCGCCTTCGAGGTGAAGGTGCCCGCGGGCCGCCTGTTCGTGCTGGGGGACCACCGGGGCAACTCCGCGGACTCCCGTTACCACCGGACCGACAAGTTCAGCGGTACCGTCTCCGAACAGGGGATCGTGGGCCGGGCGATGGTCATCGGTTGGCCCATCGGCCACTGGACACGGTTGCAGGAGCCGAACACGTTCTCCACGGTGGCCGACGCGCCTGGAGGGTCGGCCTCCGCTCTGTCTCTGTCGCATAGGGTGGCCTCTGCGGATCCAGATGGATTGATCCCGCTCCCGAGCCCTGCGGAACTCCCGCTCGTTATGGGAGTGGTGGGCCTGCGCCGAATACGGCGCGGGCGGCGGCACGGAGTGAGGAGTGGATGTGGGGGATGTGGCGGTCGGCGCACGGTCTGGGCACGAAGGTCCCGAAGGGCAGCCGGAGCGGCCCGACGATGCGGCTGCCCCTGCCGTAGAGGACGGTTCGGGTTCTGGGAGCGGCTCCGAGGACGGGGACGTCTCGACCGGACGCGCCGAGCGGGACCCGAAGTCCACGAAGCAGCGCTCCTTCTGGAAGGAGCTGCCGATCCTGATCGGCATCGCTCTGGTACTCGCGCTGATTATCAAGACCTTCCTGGTGCAGGCGTTCTCGATTCCCTCGGACTCGATGCAGAACACCCTCCAGCAGGGTGACCGCGTCCTGGTCGACAAGCTGACTCCGTGGTTCGGCTCGGAGCCGCAGCGCGGAGAGGTCGTCGTCTTCCACGACCCGGACAACTGGCTGGCGGGTGAGCCCACGGCCAACCCGAACGCCCTGCAGACGGTCCTCAGCTGGATCGGCCTGATGCCGTCCGCCGAGGAGAAGGACCTCATCAAGCGGGTCATCGGCGTGGGCGGCGACACGATCGAGTGCAAGAACACCGGCCCGCTGACGGTGAACGGCAAGGCTCTGAACGAGTCGTCGTACGTGTACGCCGGGAACACCCCGTGCAGCCAGGACGAGGACGGCGGCCAGTTCAAGGTCAAGGTTCCCAAGGGCATGATCTGGGTGATGGGTGACCACCGCCAGAACTCGCGGGACTCGCGCTACAACCAGGCGGACAAGCACCACGGCATGGTGCCCGTGAACGACGTCGTCGGCCGTGCCATCGTCAAGGCCTGGCCCATCAACCGCTGGGGCACCCTCCCGGTCCCGGACACCTTCGACCAGCCCGGTCTCGGCACCCAGGCTGCCGCGGCGGTCACCTCACCGGGCGCCGTGGCCCTTCTGGGCGCGGCTCCGCTCGTACTGGTGCGTCGCAAGCGCAAGGCGTCCAAGGACGACTGAGGCACCTCTCGGCCTTCGGGGCCGGCCACTCCGGATCTCCGGGGCGGCCGGCCCCGCTCGTTTTCCGGCGGAAGTCGGACCGCCGACCGGGGAACGCCCGACAGCGGCGGGTGGACGGACGGCGGGTGGACGGACAAGCGGACGGCACGAGCCGCACGGATCCGGTCCTCGCCAGGGATCGTGATCCCGACGGGGGCTGACCGCGGACCGTACCCCCGGGTAAGGTGCGGCCCCATGGGTGGCGAGAGCGCAACACGTACGGCCCCGCGCAGCGGTGGCGCGGGCAAGGCCCCGGTGGGCAGCAGGACCGGACAGCGGTTGTCCGGGCTGGCTGTCGCGCTGGGCCTGGTGCTGTTCCTCGGCGGATTCGGCTGGGGAGCGGTGGTCTACCTGCCGTACACCGTCCCCACGAGTTCGATGGCGCCGACGATCAACGTCGGCGACCGGGTGCTGGCGCAGCGCGTCGACGGGAACGACATCCGCCGGGGTGACGTCGTCGTCTTCAAGGACAAGACCTGGGTCACCAACTCGTCCGTCGTCAAGCGTGTGGTCGCTGTCGGCGGTGACACCGTCTCCTGCTGCACCAAGGGCAAGCTGACCGTCAACGGCAAGCAGATCGACGAACCGTATCTGGCCGCGGGATCCCTCGCCGAGATCACGAACTTCCCGACCGTGAAGGTCCCCAAGGGGCGGCTGTTCCTGCTCGGCGACGAGCGGCAGGGCTCCCTGGACTCCACCGCGCATCTGACGGACGCGGCCAGCGGCACCGTGGCGCGCGGCGCCGTGACGGCCCGGGTCGACGCCATCGCCTGGCCGATGAACGGCATGCTCGAACGTCCCACCGGTTTCAAGGCGCTCGGCGCCCTGTCCCAGCCGGGACCGCTCCCCACGATGATCGCGCTGGTGATCGCCGGTGCCGTGCTCGTGCTCGGCGGCGCGGCGTACGGGCCCGTCGCCGGCCTGGCCGGACGCTCCCGCGCCCGCACGGAGTCCGCCGGTGCCCGCTGAGGCGGCGGACCGGGACGAGGGCCCGGACCGGGACGGGTTGCGCAAGGTCGCCCGGGTCGTCCTCCTCGACCCGCAGGACCGCGTACTGCTGCTGCACGGCCACGAGCCGGACGATCCTTCCGACGACTGGTGGTTCACGCCGGGCGGCGGTCTGGAGGGCGACGAGACCCGGGAGCAGGCGGCCCTGCGGGAACTCGTGGAGGAGACCGGTATCACAGAGGTCGACCTGGGCCCGGTGCTGTGGCGGCGGATCTGCTCGTTCCCGTTCGCGGGGCGGCGCTGGGACCAGGACGAGTGGTACTTCCTGGCCCGTACGACCCAGACCGCCACGGCGGCCACGGGGCTGACGGACCTGGAGCGGCGCAGCGTCGCCGGAGCGCGCTGGTGGACGTGCCAGGAACTGACCGAGGCACATGAGACGGTGTATCCGACCAAGCTCGCCGGGCTGCTGCGCAGGGTGCTCGACGAGGGTCCCCCGGCCACACCCGAGGTCCTCGACACGGAAATCGTCTAGGGGCTCTCGGGGCTGGCGCACAATAGGGGGACGCACGGCTGAAGGGGAACATGCCATGAGCGCCGAGGACCTCGAGAAGTACGAGACCGAGATGGAGCTGAAGCTCTATCGGGAGTACCGCGATGTCGTCGGTCTGTTCAAATATGTGATCGAGACCGAACGGCGCTTCTACCTCACCAACGACTACGAGATGCAGGTGCACTCGGTCCAGGGCGAGGTGTTTTTCGAGGTGTCCATGGCGGATGCCTGGGTGTGGGACATGTACCGGCCCGCCCGCTTCGTGAAACAGGTACGTGTCCTTACATTCAAGGACGTGAACATCGAGGAACTGAACAAGAGCGACCTGGAGCTGCCGGGCGGCTGAACTCCGGGCCGCTGGGATCCGGACGGCCGGCCCGCGGGCTGAAGGGCTGAAAGGCTGACCGGTTGGGGGCCGGGCCGTCCGGCGATCGTGGTGGTGGCTCGTGCGGGTGACGGAGATATCCACAGTCACCCGCTCGTCCACCAAGATCCAATAGCTGGGTGACGCGGCCTCAGTGTTGGTACCGGAGGTGGTGCCGACATGAAGACATCCGAGGCACGCAACGCACTGGGCGCGTACGGCGAGGAGCTGGCCGCACGGCGGCTGACCGGGGCCGGCATGACGGTCCTGGCACGCAACTGGCGCTGCGGCAGGACCGGCGAGATCGACATCGTGGCCCGGGACGGCGACGCGCTGGTCGTCTGCGAGGTCAAGACCCGCGGGGCGGGCGCGTTCCAGCATCCGATGGCGGCCGTCACACCGGCGAAGGCCCTGCGACTGCGCGGCCTGGCCGAACGCTGGCTCCAGGAACACGGCGGAGCCCCACCGGGCGGTGTCCGCATCGACCTGATCGGCGTCCTGGTCCCCGAACGCGGCGCGCCCGTGGTCGAGCACGCGCGGGGGGTGGCCTGATGGGATTCGCGCGTACGTGCTCGGTGGCCCTGGTGGGTGTGGAGGGCGTCGTCGTCGAGGTCCAGGCGGACCTGGAGCCCGGCATCGCCGCCTTCACACTGGTGGGACTCCCCGACAAGAGCCTGACGGAGAGCCGGGACCGGGTCAGGGCCGCGGTGGTCAACTCCGGTGCGTCCTGGCCGCAGAAGAAGCTGACGGTGGGGCTGAGCCCGGCCTCCGTGCCCAAGGGCGGTTCGGGCTTCGACCTCGCCGTGGCCTGCGCGGTACTGGGCGCCGCCGAGCGGATCGATCCCCGCGTGCTCGCCGACATCGTGATGATCGGGGAGCTGGGACTCGACGGCAGGGTGCGGCCGGTCCGGGGCATCCTGCCGGCCGTCCTGGCCGCGGCGGACGCCGGATACGAGCAGGTGGTGGTGCCGGAGTGCGCGGCGGCCGAGGCCTCACTGGTGCCGGGGGTCTCGGTGCTCGGGGTCCGCAGCCTGCGCCAGCTGATCGCGGTGCTGGCGGACGAACCGGTGCCCGAGGAGGATCCGGACGAACAGGGCCGGCCGGACCCGCTGCTGGCCGGCCTGCGCGTGCCCGGCACGGGCGAGGCCACTGGCCTGTGCGGCATCGCCGTTCCGGAACACGACCGGGACCACGACCTCGGCGACGTCGTCGGCCAGTTGTCGGCGCGCACCGCGATGGAGGTGGCGGCGGCCGGCGGCCACCATGTCTTCCTCCAGGGGCCACCGGGTGCGGGCAAGACGATGCTGGCCGAGCGGATGCCCTCGGTCATGCCGCGGCTGACCCGGCAGGAATCCCTGGAGGTGACGGCGATCCACTCCGTCGCCGGCCTGCTGCCGCCCGGCAAACCGATGGTGGACGTCGCGCCGTACTGCGCACCCCACCATTCCGCGACCATGCAGTCCCTCGTCGGCGGCGGCAAGGGGCTCGCACGGCCCGGCGCGGTGTCCCTGTCGCATCGCGGCGTCCTCTTCCTCGACGAGGCACCGGAGTTCAGCGGCTTCGTGCTGGACGCGCTGCGGCAGCCGCTGGAGGCCGGCCACGTGGTGATCGCGCGCAGCGCCGGCGTCGTACGGTTCCCCGCGAAGTTCCTGATGGTCCTGGCCGCCAACCCCTGCCCCTGCGGGCGCTTCAGCACGACGAACGACTTCTGCGAGTGCCCGCCCTCCGTCATCCGCCGTTATCAGGCGAGGCTCTCCGGGCCGCTGCTCGACCGGGTCGATCTGCGGGTGGAGGTCGAGCCGGTGACCCGGGCCGAACTCACCGCGCGCGGCGCGCGGGGCGAGTCGACGAAGACGGTCGCGGACCGGGTGCTCGCCGCCCGCGAGCGGGCCGCGGAACGCCTGACGGGGACCCCCTGGCACACCAACAGCGAGGTACCAGGACGCGAGCTGCGCGGTCGCTGGCAGGCGCGGGCGGGAGCGATGGACGAGGCCGAGCGGGGCCTGGAGCGCGGGCTGCTGACGGTCCGCGGGCTGGACCGGGTGCTCCGTGTCGCGTGGACGGTCGCGGATCTCTCAGGACACGACCGGCCCGACGCCGGGGACGTCGCCCTGGCCCTCCAGCTGCGCACCGGAATCCCGCGCGGGGTACCGATGGCGATCGGCTCGCCGGTATGACGGACGACGACGAGCGCAGGGCCCGGGTCAGGCTCTCCCGCGTCGTCGAACCGGGCGACGAGGTCTGCGGGCGCTGGATTCGAGAAGTCGGGGCCCCGGAGGCCGTTCGCTGGCTGTACGGGGACCTGGGGCAGCCGCGGGGAATGACCGACAAGCGGTGGGCGGGGCTGAGGGCCAGGGCCGGGCGGACCGACCCGGAGGGGGACCTCGCCCAGGCGCGGGACGCCGGGGTGCGGTTCGTCTGTCCCGGTGAATCCGAATGGCCCGCGCAGCTCGACGACCTGGGGGATGCCCGGCCCGTCGGACTGTGGGTGCGAGGGCGGCCCGGCCTGCGGTTGTGGGCGCTGCGGTCCGTCGCCGTCGTCGGCGCCCGGGCCTGTACCGAGTACGGCGCGCACATGGCCGCCACCCTCGGCGCCGGGCTCGCCGAGCGGGGCTGGGTGGTGGTGTCCGGCGGCGCCTACGGCATCGACGGTGCCGCGCACCGGGGCGCCCTCGGGGCGGGCGGCGCCACCGTCGCGGTGCTCGCCTGCGGCGTCGACCGGCCCTACCCGCGCGGACACACCCAGTTGATCGCCAGGATCGCGGAACAGGGGCTCGTGGTAGGGGAGTTGCCGCCCGGCGAGCACCCGACGCCGAGCAGATTCATCCTCCGGAACCGGGTCATCGCTGCGCTCACCAGGGGCACCGTGGTCGTCGAGGCGGCGTACCGCAGCGGAGCGCTCGTCACGGCCCGCGCGGCACAGCGGCTGGGGCGGTTCACGATGGGCGTGCCCGGACCCGTCACCAGCGGACTGTCGGCCGGGGTGCACGAACTGCTGCGCGGGGAAGCAGTCCTGGTCTCCGACGCCGCGGAAGTCGCCGAACTGGTCGGTGACATGGGCGAGCTGGCCCCGGACCGGTGCGGGCCGGTACTGCCGCGCGATCTGCTGCACCCGGGTGCGGGGCGCGTCCTGGCCGCTCTGCCGGCGCGGGATCCGGCGGGTGCCGAGGAGATCGCCCGGAGAGCGGCGACCAGCACGGACGACGCGGTCGGGAGACTGTACGAACTCCGAGCACTTGGATTCGTCGAACGACACGGCGACGGCTGGAAGTTGACACGCCAGGCGAAGACCTCCGTCCGAGGCGATCGGGAGGGATTGTGACCGAGCGTGTTCGGCCGTCCGGGGGAACGTCGACACGCCTGGGAATTCTTGCAGTTGGCGGCCTCTGATGGTCACACAGGGCAACCGTCGTGACTCCGTGAGACGCCCCGGGGAAAGTTTTCGTTTGCGGGTGACAGCCCGCTCTTCGCGCACTGCGACAGCCCAGTCACGCTACGCTCACAGGAATCCGAAGCAGACACGCGATCTCGGCATGAGGCCGACAGGACACCCAGGCACTCCCGGTTCACGGCAGAACGGCACAAGGCGACGAATGCCCCAGCACACCTCCGGGTCCGACCGGACGGCGATTCCGCCAGCCGCCCGCGACGGCGGCAGCGTGCGCCCGCCCGCGCCCTCGACACTCGACGAGCTGTGGCGGTCGTACAAGTCGACCGGTGACGAGCGGCTGCGGGAGCAGCTGATCCTGCACTACTCACCGCTGGTGAAGTACGTCGCGGGCCGGGTCAGCGTGGGTCTGCCGGCCAATGTCGAGCAGGCGGACTTCGTCTCGTCGGGGGTGTTCGGGCTGATCGACGCGATCGAGAAGTTCGACATCGAACGGGAGATCAAGTTCGAGACGTACGCGATCACCCGCATCCGTGGCGCGATGATCGACGAACTGCGGGCGCTGGACTGGATCCCGCGGTCGGTGCGGCAGAAGGCGCGGAATGTGGAGCGCGCCTACGCGACGCTGGAGGCGCGGCTGCGGCGCACCCCGTCGGAGGGCGAGGTGGCCGCCGAGATGGGTATCGGCGTGGAGGAACTCCACGCGGTGTTCAGTCAGTTGTCGCTGGCCAATGTGGTCGCTCTGGAGGAGCTGCTGCATGTCGGAGGCGAGGGCGGCGACCGGCTGAGCCTGATGGACACGCTGGAGGACACCGCCGCCGACAATCCGGTCGAGGTGGCCGAGGACCGGGAGCTGCGACGGCTTCTGGCCCGGGCGATCAACACGCTGCCCGACCGGGAGAAGACCGTGGTCACGCTCTACTACTACGAAGGGCTGACGCTCGCGGAGATCGGCAATGTGCTCGGGGTGACCGAGAGCCGGGTGAGCCAGATCCACACCAAGTCGGTGCTTCAGCTGCGTGCCAAGCTGGCCAGTTTCGGACGCTGAGCCCGGGCCGAGGCGAGGGACTGGGATGCCCGGAGGCCCGCCTTGCCGTGGAGCCGGGCCGCGGTGCCGCGCCGTGCCCTGCCGTCGCGCCGTCCCGGCGCCGGGAGGTTGCGGCGGACGCCACTGCGGTCGGCTCGGTGGAGTGGTTCCCGTCCGAGGCGGTGCGTCCGTACAGTGGTTGACGTGCCAAGGATTCGAGCGGCCTCCGTGGCCGAGCACCGGTCGATGCAGCGAGCCGCCCTGCTGGACGCGGCGCGGTCCCTGTTGTCCGAGGGCGGGACGGAGGCGCTGACCTTCCCGGCCTTGGCCGAGCGCACGGGGCTCGCGCGTTCCTCCGTGTACGAGTACTTCCGGTCCAGGGCGGCCGTCGTCGAGGAACTGTGCGAGGTCGACTTCCCCGTCTGGGCGGCCGAGGTCTCGGCCGCGATGGCCGCCGCGGACGGCCCCGAGGGGACGGTCGAGGCGTATGTGCGCCGGCAGCTGGCCCTGGTCGGGGACCGGCGGCACCGGGCCGTGGTCGCCATCTCCGCCAGCGAACTGGACGCGGGTGCCCGGGACAAGATCCGGGCCGCGCACGGCGGTCTGGTCACGATGATCGGCGAGGCGCTCGCCGAGATGGGGCACGCCGAGCCGCGGCTGGCCGCCATGCTCCTGCAGGGCGTCGTCGACGCCGCGGTGCGACGCATCGAACTGGGCGCCGCCGAGGACCCCTCCGCGATCACTGAGGCGGCCGTGGCGATGGCCCTCCGAGGCGTTCGAGGCTGACCCCGCCGCCGGCACGCGCCACCCCGTCTCGCGGTCTGTGGCGCGGGCCGCTCAGCTCTTGACCTGCGACGCGGGCTTCCCGCTTGGCCCGTGGCGCGGGCCCTCGGTCTCTGGTCCGCGGCGCGTGCCTCGTGCCTCTCGGCCTTCGGCCGCGGCGCGTGCCGCTCGGTCTCTGGCCCGTGAGGCCGGGTTCTCCGCGCACGGCTGGTGTCCGCGGGCCTTCGCTTTTCGGTGCGTGGACAGGCTCTGCTCGGCATCTGGCTGGTCAAGGCCGTGAGTCGCCGGCGTCGAGCGGCAGCAGGCGGGACGGGCCCGTGTTCAGGAGCCAGGGCGGGAGCAGGGACAGCGGGTCCAGGTAGGCCGTGCCTCTGAGCAGGCCCCAGTGCAGACAGGCCGTCGGCCCGCAGTGCGCGTCCGCCGCCTCCAACGTGCCGACGACCTCGCCCGCGAGGACCTCGTCGCCCTTGCGCACGGACGCCCGTACCGGACCGTACGTCGTCCGCAGCGGGGGCGCCCCCGTGCCCGACAGCTCCACGGAGACGATCCCGCGGCCCGCTACCCGGCCCGCGAAGGACACCCGGCCGGGTGCGACGGCCCGCACCGGGGCGTCCGGGACGGCTGCCAGGTCGACACCGCGATGCCCCCGTGAGTAGGCCGTCGCCGGTGGTTCCCAGCCCCGTACGACGAACGGCCGGACACCGACGGGCCAGGCGCGGGCGACCGTCGGGACGGAAGGGTCGGCCGCCGGCGGGGAGACCGGGGCCGAGAGCGCCGGGGGCGGGGGCGCGGGGCCGGACCCATGAGCCAGCGCCAACGGGGTCGGGGCGCCCAGGGTGGTCGCCGTCAGGGTCAGCAGGAGTACCAGCCACGTACGCACACATCGGTTCACTCGCATGCGGGAACCGTCCCGCATCGAGCGGATCTTGGCCGGGATCTGTGGAGTACCGGCCGGTTGTGGACAGCGGCGTCACCTGCCCCCTCTCCGGTCCCGTACACTTCTGATGGCGATTCGGGTCACCGAGTCGACTTCGCACGCCCCGGCACCTGGTCATCACAGACCGGTGTCAGCGCCTCTCGGTCCTTTGCGGCAAGGCGCAGCGCGGGCGTCAGGTGCGTGAGCCGTCCGGCACACGCGGTACAACCGAGAAACCGAGGAGAACGGCCATGGCCGTCGTCACGATGCGGGAGCTGCTGGAAAGCGGCGTCCACTTCGGTCACCAGACCCGTCGTTGGAACCCGAAGATGAAGCGGTTCATCTTCACGGAGCGCAACGGCATCTACATCATCGACCTGCTCCAGTCGCTGTCGTACATCGACCGCGCCTACGAGTTCGTCAAGGAGACCGTCGCCCACGGCGGCACGGTCATGTTCGTCGGCACGAAGAAGCAGGCGCAGGAGGCCATCGCCGAGCAGGCCACCCGCGTCGGCATGCCCTACGTGAACCAGCGCTGGCTGGGCGGCATGCTCACCAACTTCTCCACCGTCTACAAGCGTCTGCAGCGCCTCAAGGAGCTTGAGCAGATCGACTTCGAGGACGTCGCGGCCTCGGGTCTCACCAAGAAGGAGCTTCTCGTGCTCTCGCGCGAGAAGGCCAAGCTGGAGAAGACTCTCGGTGGTATCCGCGAGATGCAGAAGGTGCCCAGCGCCGTCTGGATCGTGGACACCAAGAAGGAGCACATCGCGGTCGGCGAGGCCCGGAAGCTCAACATCCCGGTCGTCGCCATCCTCGACACCAACTGTGACCCCGACGAGGTCGACTACAAGATCCCGGGCAACGACGACGCGATCCGCTCCGTCACCCTGCTCACCCGCGTGATCGCCGACGCCGTCGCCGAGGGCCTCATCTCCCGCTCGGGCGCCGGTAAGGCCGCGGGTGACAAGGCCGCGGGCGAGCCGCTCGCCGCGTGGGAGCGCGACCTGCTCGAGGGCGAGAAGAAGGCCGACGACGCCGAGGTCCAGACCTCCGCCGAGACGGAGAAGGTCGCCGACGCCGAGCAGGCCGAGGCCCCCGCCGAGGCTGAGGCCGTCGAGGCCCCCGCCGCCGAGGCCGAGGTTGCCGCCGAGGCGCCCGCCGCCGAGGCCCCCGCCGCGGACGCCGAGCAGGCCTGACCCCTCACCCCTTCGGGTTTGTGAACGGCGGGGGCCCACAAAGCCCCCGCCGTTCGTCCCGTAGATCTTCAGACTTCGAGAGAGATTCCAGGAATCATGGCGAACTACACCGCCGCCGACGTCAAGAAGCTCCGTGAGCTCACCGGCGCCGGCATGATGGACTGCAAGAAGGCGCTCGACGAGGCCGACGGCAACGTCGACAAGGCCGTCGAGGCGCTGCGGATCAAGGGCCAGAAGGGCGTCGCCAAGCGCGAGGGCCGCTCCGCCGAGAACGGCGCCGTGGTCTCCATCATCGCTGACGACAACACCTCCGGTGTCCTGGTCGAGCTGAAGTGCGAGACGGACTTCGTCGCCAAGGGCGAGAAGTTCCAGGCCGTCGCCAACGACATCGCCCAGCACGTCGTCAAGACGTCGCCGGCCGACATCGAGGCGCTCCTCGGCTCCGAGATCGAGCCCGGCAAGACGGTTCAGGCGTTCGTCGACGAGGCCAACGCCAACCTGGGCGAGAAGATCGTCCTGGACCGCTTCACCCAGTTCTCCGGCGCCTTCGTGTCCGCGTACATGCACCGCACCATGCCCGACCTGCCCCCGCAGATCGGTGTTCTGGTCGAGCTGGACAAGGCCGACGCCGACCTCGCCAAGGGCATCGCGCAGCACATCGCCGCCTTCGCGCCGAAGTACCTCTCCCGTGAGGACGTCCCGGCCGAGGTCGTCGAGACCGAGCGCCGCGTCGCCGAGGAGACCACCCGCGCCGAGGGCAAGCCCGAGGCCGCCCTCCCGAAGATCGTCGAGGGTCGCGTCAACGGCTTCTTCAAGGAGGCCACCCTCCTCGGTCAGCCGTACGCGCTCGACAACAAGAAGTCCGTCCAGAAGGTTCTGGACGAGGCCGGTGCCACCCTGAAGCGCTTCTCGCGCATCAAGGTCGGCATCTGAGTCCGTACCGCGATCGACGCGCGACCCCTATAGGGTCGACAGCAGTCGTCCGCGTGCGCCGGCACCCACGCGTGTGTGCCGGACGACAGCAGATCTGACGAGGAGGCCATTGCCGAGCATGGGATGCGAACAACACCCCACCGGCAATGGCCTTCTTCGTATGTGCACCATGAGGAGATCTCCATGACCACCACCCAGGCCGACAAGGGCGAGAAGAGCGACGACGGCAAAGGCGCGGGACGCTTTCTGCTGAAGCTTTCCGGCGAGGCGTTCGCCGGTGGCGGCGGACTGGGCGTCGACCCCGACGTGGTGCACAAGATCGCCCGCGAGATCGCGGCCGTCGTGCGCGACGGTGCCCAGATCGCCGTCGTCATCGGCGGCGGCAACTTCTTCCGCGGGGCCGAACTCCAGCAGCGCGGTATGGACCGGGCGCGCTCCGACTACATGGGCATGCTCGGCACGGTCATGAACTGCCTCGCCCTCCAGGACTTCCTGGAGAAGGAGGGCATCGACAGCCGCGTCCAGACCGCCATCACCATGGGCCAGGTCGCGGAGCCGTACATCCCGCTGCGCGGCGTACGGCACCTGGAGAAGGGCCGTGTGGTCATCTTCGGCGCCGGTATGGGCATGCCGTACTTCTCCACCGACACCACCGCCGCCCAGCGGGCCCTGGAGATCGACGCCGAGGCGCTCCTCATGGGCAAGAACGGTGTGGACGGTGTCTACGACTCCGACCCGAAGACCAACCCCGAGGCCGTCAAGTTCGACTCGCTCAGCTACGGCGAGGTCATCACCCGGGACCTCAAGGTCGCCGACATGACCGCCATCACGCTGTGCCGGGACAACAAGCTGCCGATCCTGGTCTTCGAGCTCCTGGCGGAGGGCAATATCGCGCGGGCGGTCAAGGGTGAGAAGATCGGCACACTCGTGGGCGACCAGAGCGGCCGAGCCTGACAGGGAATGCCGCGGACCGGGTACGACCTCCGGTCCAGGACGGACCCCGACCGGGGGATGGACAATGTCCTGCCGGTCCGGAACCGTGCAGGAACAAGACGCGACGCAGCCGGCCGCCGAACCCCGACGAGGAAACAGCTGCCGGGCCTACTCAAGACACGCAGGAGCAAGTGGTGATCGAAGAGACCCTCCTCGAGGCCGAGGAGAAGATGGAGAAGGCCGTCGTGGTCGCCAAGGAGGACTTCGCCGCGATCCGCACCGGCCGTGCGCACCCGGCGATGTTCAACAAGATCGTGGCTGACTACTACGGCGCGCTGACGCCGATCAACCAGCTGGCCTCGTTCTCCGTTCCGGAGCCGCGCATGGCCGTGGTGACCCCGTTCGACAAGAGCGCGCTGCGCAACATCGAGCAGGCGATCCGGGACTCCGACCTGGGCGTCAACCCCAGCAACGACGGCAACATCATCCGGGTGACGTTCCCCGAGCTCACGGAAGAGCGTCGCAAGGACTACATCAAGGTCGCGCGGACCAAGGGCGAGGACGCCAAGGTCTCGATCCGCGCCGTGCGCCGCAAGGCCAAGGACGCTCTCGACAAGCTCGTCAAGGACAAGGAGTCCGGCGAGGACGAGGTCCGCCGCGCGGAGAAGGAACTCGACGACACCACGGCGAAGTACGTCGCCCAGGTGGACGAGCTCCTGAAGCACAAAGAGGCGGAGCTGCTCGAGGTCTGATGAACGACTCTTCCTGGGGGGCGCCGCCACAAGCCGGGTACTGGGGGCCGTCCGAGCAGGGGCCTGTCCAGGGGGCAGCCCCGGCGGGTCCCACGTACGATGCGCATGACGCGCAGCACACTCGGCCCATGCCCACCGTGCCCGATGTACCCGCACATGGCGGAGACCAGGATGACGACAGGGGGGTCGCTCGGCCGAGCGGCCCCTCCGCCCGCAACGACACACCGCTGACGGCGCCCTACGGGGACCCGTCGCACAACGCGCAGAGCCCGCAGGAGCCCATGCCCAGCACCGTCCCCGAGCCCGCCCCCGCACCTCAGAAGAAGAGTGCGGGACGCGACCTGGGCGCGGCCATAGGAGTGGGCGTCGGGCTGGGCGCGGTGATCGTCGCGTCGTTGTTCGTCGTCAAGGCCGTCTTCGTCGGTGTCATAGCGGTCGCCGTGGTGGTGGGGCTCTGGGAGCTCACCTCACGGCTGGAGGAGCGCAAGGGCATCAAGGCGCCTCTCGTGCCGCTCGCGCTCGGCGGGGCCGCCATGGTCGTCTCCGGGTACGTGCGCGGTGCCGAGGGCGCCTGGGTGGCCATGGCGCTCACCGCACTGGCCGTCCTGGTCTGGCGGATGACGGAACCGCCCGAGGGCTACCTCAAGGACGTCACGGCGGGGGTCTTCGCGGCCTTCTACGTGCCGTTCCTGGCGACCTTCGTGGCCATGATGCTCACGGCCGACGACGGCCCGCGCCGCGTGCTGACCTTCCTGCTCCTGACAGTCGTCAGCGACACGGGCGCGTACGCCGTCGGCTGGCGCTTCGGCAAGCACAAGCTGGCGCCGCGGATCAGCCCCGGAAAGACCCGCGAGGGTCTGATCGGAGCGGTCAGCTTCGCGATGGTGGCGGGTGCGCTGTGCATGCAGTTCCTGATCGACGACGGCACCTGGTGGCAGGGTCTGATCCTCGGCCTCGCGGTCGCGGCCAGCGCCACGCTCGGTGACCTCGGCGAGTCCATGATCAAGCGGGACCTCGGCATCAAGGACATGGGCACCTTGCTGCCGGGCCACGGCGGCATCATGGACCGGCTGGACTCGCTGCTCCCGACGGCTCCGGTCGTCTGGCTGCTGCTCGTGCTCTTCGTCGGCTCCGGCTGATCGTTTTTCCGCACACACCTACGGCGCACACGCGTGCGACGTTCGCACGTGCGGGGTACACGCCTGCGACGTAAGCACCTACGGCGCGCGCATCCACGACACCACCCCTTCCGGTCATCCGATCACCTCACCGTGATCCCCGTGACCGGGAGGGGTGGTGTCGTATGCGTGGGGCCGGCCGTCCCGCCATTCCACCCAGCGCGGATCGTCCAGGAGCTCTCCCGCGTCCGGGAGACCCGCGCGGCGCAGGAACTCGACCACGTCGGCGTCGCTGTGGGCGACGCCGACGCTCCGGCCGCGGATCGTCACGCGACGGCCGCCGGTCCCGGCCGGGCGGCCGACGACGATGGGCGCGGTGGGTACGTCGTCGGTCCGCGCCTGTTCGTGGTGTTCGTGGTTCGGCTGCGCGTGTTCGTGGTTCACGGGACACCCGGATCCGTGTCGGAGCGGCAGTACGGGCATGCCGTGACGCCGTCTTCGGTGATGGTGTCGTCGGTGCGGCGCAGTTGCCGGAGCGGCCAGGCGCGGACGCTGCGCAGGTGCTCCAGACGGGACACTTTTTCGTACACGTATTCGATTCTAGGGCTTGGCGTGACTTCTCGGCGGCACCCTGCCCGTGTGCCCCCTCGTCCTGACCCGAACCTCGCGGAGAGCGATCACCGCCGCGCCATGGGCGGGAGACGCAGGTCACATTCGGTCGTGTCACATCGTGCGGAGCTGTTCCGTCCATGAGGTGTAGCCACGAACAACGACACAGGAGCGCCTCATGGAAGCCCGGTTGAACCTCTTCGCCAGCGCGGTCGCGGCCCAGTTCACGAAGCACATCGTCGCCGCGGGCAGGTCGCTCGCGGACTCGACCCTGCCGGCCGCGACACAGGAACTGGTGAAGCTGCGCGCCAGCCAGATCAACGGCTGCGGTTTCTGCACCGACATGCACACCAAGGACGCCACCGCCGCGGGCGAGACCTCGGTACGCCTCAACCTGGTCGCGGCCTGGCGGGAGGCGACGGTGTTCACCGACGCCGAGCGCGCCGCCCTGGAGCTGACGGAGCAGGGCACGCGCATCGCCGACGCGGCGGGCGGTGTCACGGACGAGTGCTGGGCGAACGCCGCCAAGTACTACGACGAGGAGCAGCTCGCCGCCCTGGTGTGCTGCATCTCGATCATCAACGCCTTCAACCGAGGCAACGTCATCGTCCAGCAGCCCGCAGGCGGCTACCGGCCCGGCCAGTTCGCGTAACGGGGGTGCCTTGGCCGGGCCTGCCGGGTCCGGCCAAGGCCCGGCGCGGGGCCCGGCGAGATCGTCCCGGGCCCGCGCACGCGTAGTCGATCAGCAGCTTCCGGTAGGAGATGTTCGCGAGCTCCGGCACGGTCGCACAGGGCGAAGGGCAGTTCGTAGTGGCCGCAGGCCCGGGGCGGCCGGGCCATGGCGGCCAGTGGCTCCGGCGCGGGGCTCCGCTCGGACACCGCGTCGATGGCGTGAAACCAGGGCGCAGTGCGCCATCACGCGGGCGAGACCGACTCCCGCCGCCACTGACCGGTTCGGCATCGCCAGAGAACATCCACGGCCAAAGGCGCTGCGGGCCCTTCCGCTCGCCCGGCGGCCGTGTATCGCCCGGGGTGGATCGAGCTGCCTGGGCGGTGATCGCGACCCCGAGCCCCCTGGGCCGTCCCTGGGCCGTGCGAGGCCGGCCAAGGCTGACGGACAGTGCCCGCGGGTGACCGCCCCCACCCCGTTCTGGCCTGGGCCGGTGGAGTTGATCTGCGACACTGGTACAGCCATGCCTAAGCCCGGAGAACTCACCTTTGTCGCGCCGCGCGGAGCCAAGAAGCCGCCGCGGCACCTTGCCGATCTCACGCCCGCCGAGCGCAAAGAGGCGGTTGCCGCGATCGGTGAGAAGCCGTTTCGTGCCAAGCAGCTCTCGCAGCACTACTTCGCCCGGTACGCGCACGACCCCGCCGAGTGGACGGACATCCCGGCCGCCTCGCGCGGCAAGCTCCAGGAGGCGCTGCTTCCCGAGCTGATGTCGGTCGTACGTCATCTGTCGACCGACCAGGACACCACCCGCAAGACCCTGTGGCGGCTCTTCGACGGCACGCTCGTCGAGTCCGTCCTGATGCGCTACCCGGACCGGGTGACCATGTGCATCAGCTCGCAGGCGGGCTGCGGGATGAACTGCCCGTTCTGCGCCACCGGACAGGCCGGCCTCGACCGGAACCTGTCGACCGCCGAGATCGTGCACCAGATCGTCGACGGTATGCGGGCGCTCCGCGACGGCGAGATCCCCGGTGGTCCGGCGCGGCTGAGCAACATCGTCTTCATGGGGATGGGCGAGCCGCTCGCCAACTACAAGCGGGTGGTCGGGGCGATCCGGGCCCTCACCGACCCCGAGCCGGACGGGCTCGGGCTCTCGCAGCGCGGTATCACCGTGTCGACGGTCGGGCTGGTCCCCGCCATCAACCGGTTCTCCGACGAGGGCTTCAAATGCCGGCTCGCGATCTCCCTGCACGCCCCCGACGACGAGCTGCGCGACACCCTCGTCCCCGTGAACACGCGGTGGAAGGTGCGCGAGGTGCTGGACGCCGGCTGGGAGTACGCGGCCAGGTCCGGTCGGCGCCTGTCCATCGAGTACGCCCTGATCCGGGACATCAACGATCAGGCGTGGCGTGGTGACCGGCTCGGGCGGATGCTCAAGGGCAAGCCCGTGCACGTCAACCTCATCCCGCTGAACCCGACCCCGGGTTCGAAGTGGACCGCCTCGCGGCCCGAGGACGAGAAGGCGTTCGTCGAGGCCATCGCGGCCCATGGCGTGCCGGTCACCGTCCGGGACACCCGTGGCCAGGAGATCGACGGAGCGTGTGGTCAGCTCGCCGCGACCGAGCGGTAGTCTGAGCCGAGTCAGTCCATCTCATAGTCCGACATCTTCATATTCCGACAGGGGAGCGCCACAGCGCTGAGAGTGCGGGACAGACCGCAGACCCTCTGAACCTTGCCCAGGTCATTCTGGGTAGGAAGTTCGGTCCTTACTCAAGCTGTTGCGCCCTGCCCGGGAACCGTCAGAGGTCCCGGGCGGGGCCGCGTCTCTTCCTGGTCACCCAGGAGGAATCCAGTGATCATCACCAGCAGCAGGCGGTTCGCGGCCCTGGCCGTCGGGCTCGGCCTCGTCGCGCTGCCCGCGCTGTCCGCGTGCGGCTCGTCCGACGCCGCCGGCTCGGGCGATTCGAAGACGATCACGCTCGTCAGCCACGACTCGTGGCTCGTGTCGAAGAGCGTGCTCAAGGACTTCGAGAAGCAGTCCGGCTACAAGGTCCGTGTCCTCAAGGACGGCGACGCCGGGCAGGCCGTCAACAAGGCGATCCTGACCAAGGACAACCCGCAGGGCGACGTCTTCTTCGGCGTCGACAACACCCTGCTCTCCCGCGCGCTCGACAACGGGCTGTTCCAGCCGTACGTGGCCAAGGGCGCGGACCTGGTCCTGCCCGAGTACCGGACCGACCAGGACAAGCACCGGGTCACGCCCATCGACACGGGCGACATCTGCGTCAACTACGACAAGGCCTACTTCAGCGAGCACAAGCTGGCGCCGCCGCAGTCCTTCGACGACCTGGTCAAGCCCGCGTACAAGAACCTCCTCGTCACCGAGAACGCCGCCACGTCCTCGCCCGGCCTCGGCTTCCTGCTCGGTTCGGCCGCGCACTACGGCGACGACAACTGGCAGGGCTACTGGAAGAAGCTCAAGGCCAACGGCGTGAAGGTCGTGGACGGCTGGGAGCAGGCGTACAACGACGAGTTCTCGGGGTCCGCCGGCGGCAAGAAGGCCAAGGCCGACCGGCCGCTGGTCGTCTCGTACGCCTCCTCGCCGCCCGCCGAGGTCATCTACGCCGACCCGAAGCCCACCACCGCCCCGACCGGGGTCGCGGCCGGCACCTGCTTCCGGCAGGTCGAGTACGCGGGTCTGCTCAGCCACGCCAAGAACGCCAAGGGCGGCAAGGCGTTCCTGGACTTCCTGCTCACCAAGGAGTTCCAGGAGGACATGCCGCTCAACATGTTCGTCTACCCGGTGCGTGAGGGCGCGCGGGTGCCGGCGGAGTTCACGCGGTTCGGTCCGCAGGCCGGGGATCCCGAGATCCTGGCGCCCGCGAAGATCGCCGCCGACCGCGACCAGTGGGTCAAGTCGTGGACCTCACTCGTACTGAAGTAGCCGACGGGGCCGACGCGGCCGAGGGAGTCGGCGAAGCCGCCGGAGCTCCGGCGGCTTCGCGGAAGGCGCGCGGGCAGGGCGCGACACGGTTCGGGCTGATGGTCCTGCCCGTCGCGTTCTTCGCGGTCTTCTTCGCCTACCCTGTCGCCGCGATCGTCTCGCGCGGCCTCCACGGGGACGGCGGCTGGCGACTGGGCCGGATCTGGGACGTGGCGACCCGGCCGGACATCCGGCACGTGCTGTGGTTCACCACCTGGCAGGCGCTCGCCTCGACGGCCCTCACGCTGCTGATCGCGCTCCCCGGCGCGTATGTCTTCGCGCGCTTCGAGTTCAGGGGCAAGCAGATCCTCCGGGCCGTGGTCACGGTGCCCTTCGTGCTGCCGACCGTGGTCGTCGGCACGGCGTTCCTCGCGCTGCTCGGCCGGGGCGGCCTGCTCGACGAGCTGTGGGGCGTACGACTGGACACCACCGTGTGGGCGATCCTGATCGCGCATGTCTTCTTCAACTACGCGGTCGTCGTACGGACCGTCGGCGGGCTCTGGTCGCAGCTCGACCCGCGCCAGGAGGAGGCCGCGCGCATGCTCGGCGCCTCCCGCTTCGCGGCGTGGCGCAGGGTGACGCTGCCCGCGCTCGGGCCGGCCGTGGCCGCCGCCGCCCTCATGGTCTTCCTCTTCACCTTCACCTCGTTCGGTGTGGTGCAGATCCTCGGCGGCCCCACCTTCTCGACCCTCGAAGTCGAGATCTACCGGCAGACCTCCGAGATCTTCGACCTCGAGACGGCGGCGGTGCTCACGATCGTCCAGTTCGTGGCGGTGGGCGCGATCCTCGTCGTGCACGCGGCGACCGTACGCCGACGGGAGACCGCCCTGCGCCTGGTGGCCCCGGAGACGACCGCGCGCCGGCCGCGCGGTACCGGGCAGTGGGCGCTCCTCGCGGGCGTGCTGGCGAGCATCGTGGTCCTCCTGGTGCTGCCGCTCGCGGTCCTCGTCCAGCGGTCACTCGGCGCACCGGGATTCGGCTACTACCGGGCGCTGGCCGACGACGACGGAGGTGTCTTCCTCGTCGCCCCGATCGAGGCGGTCGGCAACTCGCTGGAGTACGCGCTCGCCGCCACCGCCATCGCCGTGCTGATCGGCGGTCTGGCCGCCGCGGCCCTCACCCGGCGCGCCGGCCGTCTCATGCGGGGTTTCGACGCGCTGCTCATGCTGCCGCTCGGCGTCTCCGCGGTGACGGTGGGTTTCGGGTTCCTGATCGCCCTGGACGAGCCGCCGCTGGATCTGCGCGCGAGCTGGATCCTGGTGCCGCTGGCGCAGGCGCTGGTGGGTGTCCCCTTCGTCGTACGGACGATGCTGCCCGTGCTGCGGGCGGTGGACGGGCGGCTGCGGGAGGCCGCGGCCGTGCTCGGGGCGTCCCCGTGGCGGGTGTGGCGCGAGGTGGATCTGCCGATGGTGCGGCGGGCGCTGCTGATCGCGGCCGGGTTCGCCTTCGCCGTCTCCCTCGGGGAGTTCGGGGCGACCGTCTTCATCGCACGGCCCGACAACCCGACGCTGCCGGTCGCCGTGGCCCGGCTGCTCGGGCGCGCGGGCGATCTCAACTACGGCCAGGCCATGGCCCTTTCGACGATCCTGATGGTGGTGTGCGCGGTGGCGCTGCTGCTGTTGGAGCGGGTACGGACCGACCGGACCGGGGAGTTCTAGATGCTGCTGAGCCTGCAGGGCGCGACCGTACGCTTCGGCGGGCGGCCCGTGCTCGACGCCGTCGACCTCGATGTCGCCGAGCACGAGATCGTGTGCGTGCTCGGGCCGAGCGGCAGCGGCAAGTCCACGCTGCTGCGGACCGTGGCGGGACTCCAGCCGCTGGACGCGGGCCGAGTGGTGCTGGACGGACAGGACCAGGCGGGTGTTCCCGCGCACAAGCGGGGCGTCGGCCTGATGTTCCAGGACCATCAGCTCTTCCCGCAGCGGGACGTGGGCGGCAACGTGGCCTTCGGGCTGCGGATGCACGGCACGTCGAAGAGCGGACAGGCGGCCCGGGTGGGGGAGTTGCTGGATCTCGTCGGTCTGCCCGGTGCCCGGGACCGCGCCGTCGCCTCGCTCTCCGGCGGCGAGCAGCAGCGTGTGGCACTGGCCCGCGCCCTCGCGCCGCGCCCCCGGCTGCTGATGCTCGACGAACCGCTCGGCCAGCTCGACCGCTCGCTGCGCGAACGGCTGGTCGTCGAACTCCGCCACCTCTTCGGCGAGTTGGGTACGACGGTGCTCGCCGTCACCCACGACCAGGGCGAGGCCTTCGCGCTCGCGGACCGGGTCGTGGTGATGCGCGACGGGCGGATCGCCCAGTCCGGTACGCCACTTGAGGTCTGGCAGCGTCCCGCGGACGCCTTCGTGGCCCGTTTCCTCGGCTTCGACAACGTGGTCGAGGCGACGGTGAGCGCGACCGCCGCCGACACCCCGTGGGGCAAGGTCCCGGTGCCCGAGGGCGCCGCCCAGGGGCCCGGTACGCTCCTCGTACGGCCCGCCGGCGTACGGCTCGTGGCCGCGGCGGACGGGCTGCGCTGCACGGTCGCCGCACGCACCTTCCGGGGCACACACGTCGCCGTACAGCTTCAGCCGGAGGGCGCGCCCCGACTGGAGGCGGCGTGCGCGCTGCGGGACGCTCCGGAGCCCGGGGACGTGGTCGGGGTGGAGTTCGACGCCGCCGAGATCGTCGTGCTCGGGGAGTCGTCCGCCGCCTGAGGGGCCGGAGAGTCACGCCGGTTCGCCAAGGTGTCCGAACGGCCGTGTGGCCCGCCTCCTCAACGGGGGCGGGCCACACGGTCGTACAGGATGCGCGTCAGCGTCAGCTGGCCTTCGAGGCGCCGCGGCGGCGCATGCCGAAGAAGACCGCTCCGCCACCGACGATGACGAACGCGGCGGCGACGCCGGCGATCATCGGGGTGTTGGAGTTCGCACCGGTCTCGGCGAGGTTGGACTCACCGGCGGCCGCGGACGGCTGGTTGTCGCCCGGGGTGGCCGGGGCGGCGCTGCTCTCGGAGTCCGACGGGGTCGCCGAGTCCGAGGGGGTGTCCGAGGCGGAGGGGGTCGCCGAGTCCGAGGGGGTCGCCGACGCGGGCGGCGTCGGGGTCTCCTCGGTCTTGCAGGGGGTGGCCGGTGCGGTCAGGCGGTCGTTGCCGTCCTTGTCCGTGGCGTCCCCGATTTCCTTGCTGCCGGCCTTGACGTGGATGCGGTAGACGGCGTTCGGCTTCCAGTCCTCGGCGAAGGTGATGGTGACGCCTTCGCTCGACCCCTTGACCGTCTGCTCGCCGATCTTCTGCACGTCGGCGCCGTTGTTCTCGAGGAACAAGGAGACGGTGGCCTCGGTCTTGGAGCCGTCAAAGTCGGTGACGGTGATGATGCCCTTGGTGCCGTCGCACTTGGCTTCGGCGTTCTTGAACTCACTGATATTGCAGGCGAGTGCGTTACCGGCGACGCCGAGCGCGAGCGCGGCAGAGGCGGAGGCAACGCCGAGGATTCGCACGGTACGTGCGGTGCGGCGGGATATAGACACGATTGCCCTTCACAGGTTGCGCAACTGCGGGGGGTGTTGGGGGATTTGCTGTGAATCATTCCAGCAACAGCTCCCCCAGGAGTTTCAAAGGTTTATAAGCGCAGCCTAAGGGCTGTCAATGCATATGCCCCGCCTCGGTGTTGGCTTTGCCGAGTTGTTAACCTCCGAAGTGTTTGAGTGCCTCCGGAGCGTCATCGATCCGGTCGACGAGCGCGATCCGTGACTCCATGGCCCGTTCGCAGGCCAGCGACTTGAGCAGTGCCCAGGCGGGGTATTTGTCGGTCCAGTGCGTACGGTCGACCAGGACCATGGGGGTGGGCTCGCCCCTGGACTCGTAGTAGTTGGGGGTCGCGTTGTCGAAGATCTCCTGTACGGTCCCGGCGGCGCCCGGCAGGAAGACGACACCCGCGTTCGAGCGGGCCAACAGCCCGTCTTCGCGGGTCGCGTTGGCAAAGTACTTGGCGATGTGCGCGGCGAAGGCGTTCGGCGGCTCGTGGCCGTAGAACCAGGTGGGGATGCCGACCGAGGGGCCACCCGACGGCCATCGCTCCCGCACCTCGAACGCCGCGCGCGCCCAGTCGGTGACGGAGGGGGTGAACGACGGGACGGTGGCCAGGATCCGCAGCGCCTCGTCGAGCATGCCGTCGTCGAAGGGGGCCGCGTACGCGCCGAGGTTCGCCGCCTCCATGGCGCCGGGGCCACCGCCGGTGGCGACCATGAGGCCGGAGCGGGCGAGCGTGCGGCCGAGCCGCGCGGCACCCGCGTACGCCTCCGTGCCGCGCGCCATCGCGTGGCCGCCCATCACGCCGACCACCCGTTCGCCGACGAGGAGTTCGTCGAGGGCGTCCGAGACGGAGTCGTCGTGGACCGCGCGCACCATCGACGCGAATATGTCGCCGTCCGCCTTGGTCCGCTGGAACCAGGCGTACGCGCGGGCGTCGGGCGTCGCCTCGTACCCCGCGTCGAGCGAGGCGAAGAGCTCGTCGGGGGAGTAGGGATGACCCCGGTAGGGGTCGAGGGGGAGGCCCGGCACGGGCGGGAAGACGAGGGCGCCCGAGGTCCGGACCCGCTCGGCCGCCTCCGGCTCCATCGGGCAGCCGAGGAAGACGGCGCCCGCGGTGTCCACGGCGAGCAGATCCCGCGTACGGCCCGTCAGATCGACGGCCTGGACACGGAACCCGGCGAGCGAGCCGCCCGTCGAGACGACTTCGTCGAACTCGGCGAGGGATTCGATCTCACGGTCATGGGATGAGTGAAGGGGTGTCGGCTGCACGCGGCCATGCTAGGGGCTGCCCTCCGCCGCCCACCCGGGTCCTGACATCCGGCACCACGACTCGCGCCCGGGTGCGTGGCGGCCGTTCGGCGACGCACGCCGGTTTTACGGTGCCCGGCATTACGACCCGCACCCCGGGCGCGGGTCGGTCGGCGCGGCGGCTCGCGCTCGGGTCCGCCGTCCGGCGCGGTGATTCGTGCCGGGTCTGCCGCGCCCGGCACCGGCGGGCCGGCCTGGCCCGGCTCTGCTGTGCGTGGCGCAGGGGTTCGTCCTGTTGTCGTGTCAGCCGGGGGTGTCCGGGGTCTGGGTGATGGTCTGCCAGACGACGCACCCGGCGGCGAGGGCGCGGCCGGGCGTCGCCGGAGACGCCGCGGGGGGGGGGGGGGGGGGGGGGGGGGGGAGGGGGGGGGAGGGAGGGGGGGGGGGGGGGGGGGGGGGGGCACATGGGTGAGCAGGGCGCGCAGCAGGGCCGTGACAGAGGTGT
>NZ_JBVJCT010000026.1:28295-127860 GCF_055588305.1 Streptomyces sp. NPDC042002
GGTGGGGGTGTGGGGGTTTGGGGTAGTCGGCCACAAAACGGAACCCTGGTGGGGGGGGTCGCGACGACTCCCCCGCGAACCCCCACTGCACCCCCCCCCCCCCCCCCCCCCCCCCCCCCCGGCCCCGGAACGTCGACCGGGTCGGGGGACTCAGCCCTGGACCGCCGCCGGGTCCATCCACATGACCTCCCACGTGTGGCCGTCCGGGTCGTCGAAGGCGCGGCCGTACATGAAGCCCTGGTCCTGCGTTTCGCCGGTGCCCGAGCCGCCCGCCGCGATGGCGGCGTCGACCAGCTCGTCGACCTTCTCGCGGCTCTCGGCGCTCAGACACAGCAGCACCTCGCTGGTCTTCGTCGCGTCCGCGATCTGCTTCTTGGTGAAGTCCGCGTAGCGCTGCTTGCCGAGCATCATCGCGATGATCGTGTCGCTGATCACCACACAGGCGCAGTCGTCGGTGGAGAACTGCGGGTTGATCGTGTAGCCGAGCTCCGTGAAGAACTTCTTCGAGGTGTCCACATCGGACACCGGCAGGTTCACGAAGATCATCTGCTGGTACATGCGAGGGTCTCCCGTCAGTGTTGTGCCGTTCGCGGGGATAGACCGCCGGCCCGCCCTGAACTCATCGCCCGGCGCGGACTTTTTCCCCGGGGACCGTGCCGAACCGTCCGCGGGCCGATCAGCTGATCAGCGGAAGAGCGGCCAGTTCGGCGACCACCCAGGTCAGCGGGGCGAACGCGACGAACAGCGCCCCGGCACGCAGGGCCGCGGCTCCGCGCAGCAACGCGTTGGGCGCCCCCAGCCGCAGCAGCGCCGCCGTGGTGTCCGCACGGGCCTGCTTCGCCTCGACGGCGGCGGTCGCCAGCGTCAGCAGCGTGCACCCGGCGACCAGGAGGGCGCCGAGGGTGGTCAGCGGACCGAAGGCGGGCCGGGCACCGGTGTACAGCGTCGTCATGGCGAACCCGCCCGACGCCACCGCGCACACCACACCCAGCGGCTGCCCGATGCGCCGCGCCTCCGCCTGGAGCACCCGTCCGGCCAGCAGGCGCAGCGCGCCCGGACGTACGGCCTGGAGCAGACGCCCGCACAGATACGTGATCGCGGGCCCGGCGAGGGCCAGACCGACCGCCGTCAGCACCCAGCCGAGCAGCACCCCGGCAGGCCCGCCGACGAATCCGCCGGGCAGCGCGAGCGCCGGCGCGGGTCCCGAACGGCTCGCGTACGTCTCCACGGCCAGCCCGGCCGCCAGCGTGGCCGCGCCCCAGGGGAGCCCGTTCGGGGAGGCGTCCGGGGGCGGCAGCCGACGGGAGCCGGCCTCGGCGGCCCGGTGCCGGTCCGGGCGCGCTTCGGACGCGTCCGCACCCTCGTACGACACATCCGGACCGTCGTACGACACGTCCGCGTCCTCGTAGGAGGCGGGCGGCCCGGGGTGCCCGTGGGCGACGGCGCCCGAACGGTCCTGCGCGCCCACCCGGTGGGGTGTCTCCGCATCGGCGTACGCCTCGGCGGTCCAGTGGAAGTCGGCGCCGTCGGAGCCGTCCGTTCCGGGGGCTCGCGGGTCGGGCTGCGGGAGGGCGGCGCCGGCGTCGACGTCCGCCGACCCGTCCCGGAACCCGTCGCCCGTGCCGGTCACCGTGAATCCGTCGGTCGTGCCCGTCGTGGTGGTGGGGGCGGCGGTCATGCCGGTCGCGGTAGAGGGGACGGTCGTTCCGGTCGTGGTGGGGGCGGCGGGCGTTCCGCGACCTACATGACCGTCGCCCGTGGGCCGTCCGCCGCCCCGGGTCCCGCGCCGCGGAGCGCTCGCGACCGCGTTCTGCCGCGCCGACATCCAGGTGCGGCCGTACGACCACGGAGTGCGCTGCGGACCGCTGCGCCGTGGGCGCAGGACCACGGCGGACGCGCCGGAGGCCGCGGTCGGTACCACGGCGAGCAGCGTCAGGGCCGCGGGCAGGGGCAGGGACTGGCCGGCGGCGAGGAAGTCCGTCGCCGCGCCGCCGAACGGGATGCCGGTCAGGTCGCCCCGCAGGTGCAGGAAGAGGAGCAGGGCGAGCAGCGAGCCGAGGAGCGTGGACAGGGCCGTGGTGACGGCGGAGATCGCCATCAGCCGGCCCGGACCGAGGCCGATGGCGGACAGGCCGGGCCGGGGGCGGGTGGCGGGGTCGGTGCGGGCCACCGCGACGGCGAAGTAGACCGTGGCGGCGAGGGGGGCGACGCACCAGGCCAGGCGCAGCGCGCCGGCGGCCGAGGCGTCCGGATGGCTCATCGCGTAACCCAGCGTGCACAGCAGCAGGAACCCGGTGCCCGCGGAGGCGGCGGCGACCAGGAGCCGGCGGAGCTGGACGAGGGGGTGGCCCCCGCGGGCTAGACGGAGAGCGAGCACGCGGCCCGGCCTTCCGTCTCGGCGACCGGGGGCAGGTGGACGGTGTTCACACGCCGTCCGTCGAGCAGCGACACCGTGCGGTCGGCGAGCGCCGCGGTGTCCGCGTCGTGGGTGGCGAGGACGACGGTGATGCCGTGCGAGCGGGCGGCCGTGGTGAGCGTGCGCAGCGCGAGGGCGCGGTCGGCGCGGTGCAGCGGGGCCGTCGGCTCGTCGGCGAACAGCACGGTGGGGATGGGGGCGATCGCGCGGGCGATGGCCACGCGCTGCCGCTCGGCCTGGAGCAGGGCGTGCGGGCGCTTGCGGGCGCAGCCGCCGATGTCCAGGCGCTCCAGCCACTCCAGGGCGGTGGTCTTGGCGGCCCGGCGGGCCCAGCCGCGCAGCATCAGCGGGAGGGCGGCGTTCTCCCAGGCGTTCAGCTCGGGGACCAGCGTCGGGACCGGGTCGATCCAGCCGAACCGGTCCCGGCGCAGCCGCTCGCGGCTGAGCGGGCCCATGGTGTGCACGGGCGAGCTGTTGAACCAGACCTCGCCCCGCTGCGGCAGCAGCTGGCCGGACAGGCACTGGAGGAGGGTCGTCTTGCCGCTGCCGCGCGGGCCGCCGACGGCGAGGATCTCGCCCTCACGGACGCCGAGCGAGACACCGCTGAGCGCGGGCGAGCCGTTGTGCTTGACGTGCAGGGCGCGTGCCCAGAGCACGTCGTTGTCCGGCGGGGCCACCATCGCGTACACCTCGTTCAGATCTGACTGTGCCGTGCCCGGCGATCTCTTCGAGGTCGCTCGGTCCCCCGGACGAGGGAACGAAGGCAGGGCCGATCGGTCACACGGCACGCTAGGGAGTCGGGGCCGGGAGGCCGGACAGCACGCGGCCCCGGGGCGCCCATTCTCACTCGAACGGGCGCCACCGGGGCCGGTGTTGATCAGTCGGACGGAGGACCGGGGGCTGCCGGGGGAAATCGGCGGGGCCGGGCTCGCGGCTGAGGATCAGAGGCGCGGGATCAGAGCTTGGTCCACGCCTCCGTCAGGACCTGACGGACGATCCCCTCGATCTCGTCGAAGGTCGACTGGTCGGAGATCAGCGGCGGCGACAGCTGGATGACCGGGTCACCGCGGTCGTCGGCGCGGCAGTAGAGGCCGTACTCGAAGAGCTTCTTGGAGACGAAGCCGTAGAGCACGCGCTCCGACTCCTCGTCCGTGAAGGTCTCCTTGGTGGCCTTGTCCTTCACCAGCTCGATGCCGTAGAAGAAGCCGTTGCCGCGGACGTCGCCGACGATCGGCAGGTCGTGCAGCTTCTGCAGGGTCTTCAGGAAGTTCGCCTCGTTGTCCAGCACGTGCTGGTTGAGGCCCTCGCGCTCGAAGATGTCGAGGTTGGTCAGCGCCACGGCGGCGGAGACCGGGTGGCCGCCGAAGGTGTAGCCGTGCAGGAAGGTGTTGTCGCCCTTGTAGAACGGCTCGGCGACGCGGTCGGAGACGATGCACGCGCCGATCGGGGAGTAGCCCGAGGTCATGCCCTTGGCGCAGGTGATCATGTCCGGTACGTAGCCGAACTTGTCGCAGCCGAACATCGTGCCGAGGCGGCCGAAGGCGCAGATGACCTCGTCCGAGACCAGCAGTACGTCGTACTGGTCGCAGATCTCGCGCACGCGCTGGAAGTAGCCGGGCGGCGGCGGGAAGCAGCCACCGGCGTTCTGCACCGGCTCCAGGAAGACCGCGGCGACGGTCTCCGGGCCCTCGAAGAGGATCTCCTGCTCGATCTGGTCGGCGGCCCAGCGGCCGTAGGCCTCGGGGTCGTCGCCGAAGAGCGGGGCGCGGTAGATGTTGGTGTTGGGGACCTTGTGAGCACCCGGGACCAGCGGCTCGAAGGGGGCCTTCAGGGCCGGCAGGCCGGTGATGGACAGGGCGCCCTGCGGGGTGCCGTGATAGGCGACCGCACGCGAGATGACCTTGTACTTGGTCGGCTTGCCCTGCAGCTTGAAGTACTGCTTGGCCAGCTTCCACGCGGTCTCGACGGCCTCGCCGCCACCCGTCGTGAAGAACACCTTGTTCAGGTCGCCCGGCGCGTGGTGCGCGAGGCGCTCGGCCAGCTCGATGGCCTTGGGGTGGGCGTAGGACCACACCGGGAAGAAGGCCAGCTCCTGGGCCTGCTTGAAGGCCGTCTCGGCCAGCTCGGTGCGGCCGTGGCCGGCCTGGACCACGAACAGGCCCGCGAGACCGTCGAGGTAGCGCTTGCCCTTGTCGTCGTAGATGTAGGTGCCCTCACCCTTGACGATGGTGGGAACGGGCGCGTTCTCGTACGAGGACATGCGGGTGAAGTGCATCCACAGGTGGTCGTACGCGGTCTTGCTGAGGTCCTTGGTGCTCACGGCTATCGGGTTCCCCACATGTAGGTCTGCTTCTTGAGCTTCAGGTAGACGAAGCTCTCGGTGGAGCGCACCGCGGGCAGCGCCCGGATGCGTTTGTTGATGACGTCCAGCAGGTGGTCGTCGTCCTCGCAGACGATCTCGGCGAGGATGTCGAACGAGCCCGCGGTCATCACCACGTACTCGACTTCCGACATGGCAGTCAGCGCTTCGGCCACCGGGTCGAGGTCGCCCTCGACCGTGATGCCCACCATCGCCTGCCTGCGGAAGCCCACGGTGAGCGGGTCCGTGACGGCGACGATCTGCATGACGCCCTGGTCGAGCAGCTTCTGGACGCGCTGGCGTACGGCGGCCTCGGAGAGGCCCACGGCCTTGCCGATCGCGGCGTACGGGCGGCGTCCGTCCTGCTGGAGCTGCTCGATGATGGCGAGGGAGACGGTGTCCAACTGGGGACTGCCGTTCCTGGACTCGCGGGAGTCCCTGGGTTCCGCGCTTCGACTGACCACGACCCCACTGTGCACGACGTCTCGATAGTTCCGCAAGGATCAGGCGATGAAATTCGTTGTTTACAGGTACGTGTCTTGCGGATTTCGCAGTTCTGGGCCGTTCGGGGGTGTTGAAAACGTGGAGCCACGGATTAGGGTGGGGGCCAGGCATCTCAGGTAGTGGACACCTGAGTCGTTGGACATCCGACAGGAGGGCCGGGCAGTGAGCACCGAGCTGCGTCGTCTGCGCAATTACATCGACGGAGAGTTCCGCGATGCCGCCGATGGACGGACCACGGAGGTGGTCAATCCCGCGACCGGCGAGGCGTACGCGACCGCGCCGCTCTCCGGCCAGGCGGACGTCGACGCCGCGATGGCGGCTGCCGCCGCGGCCTTCCCCCAGTGGCGGGACAAGACCCCAGCCGAGCGCCAGAGGGCCCTCCTGAAGATCGCGGACGCGTTCGAGGAGCGGGCCGAGGAGCTGATCGCGGCCGAGGTGGAGAACACCGGCAAGCCGATCGGTCTGACCCGGTCCGAGGAGATCCCGCCGATGGTCGACCAGATCCGCTTCTTCGCGGGTGCCGCCCGCATGCTGGAGGGCCGCTCGGCCGGCGAGTACATGGAGGGCATGACCTCGATCGTCCGCCGCGAGCCGGTCGGCGTCTGCGCCCAGGTCGCGCCGTGGAACTACCCGATGATGATGGCGGTGTGGAAGTTCGCCCCGGCCCTCGCGGCGGGCAACACGGTCGTCCTGAAGCCCTCGGACACCACTCCGGCCTCCACCGTCCTGATCGCCGACATCCTCGGCGGCATCCTGCCCAAGGGCGTCTTCAACGTCATCTGCGGCGACCGCGACACCGGCCGCGCGATGGTCGAGCACCCGACCCCGGCGATGGCGTCCATCACCGGCTCGGTCCGCGCGGGCATCTCGGTCGCCGAGTCGGCGGCCAAGGACGTCAAGCGCGTCCACCTGGAGCTGGGCGGCAAGGCCCCGGTCGTCGTCTTCGAGGACACCGACATCGCCAAGGCCGTCGAGGACATCTCGGTCGCGGGCTTCTTCAACGCCGGCCAGGACTGTACGGCCGCCACCCGCGTCCTCGTCCAGGAGTCCATCCACGACGAGTTCGTCACCGCGCTCGCCAAGGCCGCCGCCGAGACGAAGACCGGCCAGCCGGACGACGAGGACGTGCTCTACGGCCCGCTGAACAACCCGAACCAGCTCAAGCAGGTCGCCGGGTTCATCGAGCGCCTGCCCGCGCACGCCAAGGTCGAGGCGGGCGGCAAGCAGGTCGGCGACAAGGGCTACTTCTACGCCGCGACCGTCGTCTCGGGCCTCAAGCAGGACGACGAGATCATCCAGAACGAGGTCTTCGGCCCGGTCATCACCGTCCAGTCCTTCTCGGACGAGGCCCAGGCCATCGAGTGGGCCAACGGCGTCGACTTCGCCCTCGCCTCCTCGGTGTGGACCAAGGACCACGGCCGCGCGATGCGCCTGTCCAAGTCCCTCGACTTCGGCTGTGTGTGGATCAACACCCACATCCCGCTGGTCGCCGAGATGCCGCACGGCGGCTTCAAGAGGTCCGGCTACGGCAAGGACCTGTCGGGGTACGGCTTCGAGGACTACACGCGCATCAAGCACGTGATGACGTCGCTCGACGCGTAGTACGTACGGTGTGAACCACACGGCCCCGGCCGGGAGTCGATCCCGTCCGGGGCCGCTGTGTTCCCCCCTCCGGGCAGGCTCGGGCGCTCTCGGTCACGATCGAGAGCGAGGGCAGCTCACGTAACTGATGCCGGCCTTCTTCAGGATCGGCGCGCACGCCTTCACGTCGGCCCGGTAGCTCTTCGACGTCGGGTCGAACTGCTTGCCCGCCTTCATCCGCACGCTCATCGGCACATGGCCCTGCTCGCCCTTCGAGGCCCCGGCGGGCAGACTCCCCCTGATTCCCCGGCCGATGGCCACGCGCCCGGAATTCCCGAAGCGCTCGGAAAGGGATCGACAGGGTGTCGGGTCGGCGGGCGACTGGTCGACGCAGCGTCCATTGTCCGGACCGAGCCAGGGCCCGCATGCTCGGCGCGTGCCAGTGAATCGGAAGACCTCGCCCCTGTCCCGCCGGTCCCTGCTGCGCGCCCTGGGCGGTGGTGCCGCGCTCGGAGCCCTGGCGGGATGCGGGGTGCCGGCGGCGTACGTGGGACCGGGCGACCGCGCCGGAGCCGATCTCTCCGCCACGGACAAGCGGCTGACCTGGGCGAACTGGCCGTTGTACATCGACACCGATGACAAGGACACCACTCGGCGGCCGACGCTGGAGGCCTTCGAGAAGCGCACCGGGATCTCCGTCGACTACATCGAGGAGATCAACGACAACGACGAGTTCTTCGGCAAGATCAGCCCGTCCCTGATGAACCACCAGCGGACCGGCCGCGACCTCATCGTCATCAGCGACTGGATGTGCGCCCGTTTCGTCCGGCTCGGCTGGGTCCAGGAGATGGACCGGGCCAAGCAGCCGAACATCACCAAGTACCTCGACCCGCTGCTGAGTTCGCCCGCCTTCGACCCCGGCCGCAAGTCCTCGGTGCCGTGGCAGTCGGGGATCACCGGCATCGCGTACAACCGCCGCAAGGTCGGCCGCGAGATCAAGCACGTGTCCGATCTGTGGGCCGACGACCTCAAGGGCCGGGTCACCCTGCTCTCCGGCCTCGACGAGGCGTTCGCGCTGCTCATGCAGGCGAACGGCGTCGACATCACGCGGTGGAAGGCGGACGACTTCCACCAGGTGTGCGAGCAGGTCGAGAAGCGGGTCCGCAGCGGCCAGATCCGCCGCTTCACCGGCAACGACTACATCAAGGACCTCTCCAGCGGCGATGTCCTGGCCTGCCAGGCCTACTCGGGCGACGTGATCCAGCTCCAGGCCGACGACCCCGACATCCGTTTCGTCGTTCCCGAGGAGGGCGCCGAGCTGTGGGCGGAGTCGCTGATGATCCCCAACCTGGCCCGGCACAAGGCCAACGCGGAGCAGCTCATCGACTACTACTACGAGCCCGAGGTCGCCGCGGAGCTGGCCGCCTGGGTCAACTACGTCTGTCCGGTCCCCGCCGCCCAGGACGTCCTCGCCGCCTCCAAGGACAAGGACACCGCCGCCCTCGCCGAGGACCCCCTGATCTTCCCGGACTCGACCATGCGCAAGCGCCTCGCGATCGCCCGCGACATCACCTCCACCGAACGAACGGAGTTCGCCAAGCGCTGGAACGCGATAGCGGGGTTGTGAGCCGCGGGCCGGTGGACGGCGTGCTCCGGCACGGAGCGCCCGGTGGCGGCGCGCGTTGGACCGCCTGTGCGTGTAACAGCAATGTATTAGGGGGTGGTTGGGCGGAACGGTGCGCCGGTCGGGCGGCTCTTGGTGGTCAGAAACGGCCGCTCGTACCGACTTGTACCGACTCGTACCGAGCGGCCGGTCCTGCCAACCGATGCTGAGGAAGAAACCGATGCGCGTCCACAAGCTCACCTTCGCGGCCCTGGCCGTTGCCGCGGGTCTCTCGCTCACCGCCTGCAACAACGGCGATGACAGCGCGGGCCGGAGCGGCCCGTCGTCCGCGTCCAACGCGTCCACCGCGTCGTCCGCGTCCCCCTCGGGCGGCGGTTCGGGCTCGGGCGGTTCGGATCAGAGCGGAGGGAAGGAGTCCGCCGGGACGAGCTCCGCCGGGACGAGCTCCGGCGGGAAGGGTGCGACCGCCGGGACCGGCTCCGGCAGGACCGGCCAGGTCGGCAGGTGCCACACCGACGACTTGCAGATCACGGCAACGGACAACACGATCAGCGGCGACCCCGACGGCACCGTCACGGTGCAGTTGAGGAACCGCGGCGGCCGGGACTGCGCGATCTCCGGGTACGCGGGCGTCGACCTGAAGACCGGCGCGGGGTCACTGTCCGCGAAGCGAACCGGTGAGAAGGCCGACCCGGTCATCCTCAAGAACGGCCGGTCGACGGCCTTCGGCATCAACTACCCGCTCAACAAGTCGGGTGGCTCCGGCGTCCGCGTCACGGGCCTGCTGGTGACCCCGCCGAACGAGACGAAGACGGTCACCCTCGCCTGGCCGGGCGCCGGCACGCTGCCCGTCACGGACGGCTCCGGCTCCCCGGTGAAGGTCGGACCGGTCGGAAACGCCGGCCAGGGCGGCTGACCCGCACGCCCCGGGTGTGGCTTCGCACTTGTCGCTGCCGGCGAGGCGGAGGGCGAAGCCCCCGCGGTCCGGCCGAGAGCGGGCGGGCCGGCGGCGCGGAGCCGCCGCCGGCGGCGACTGCCGCGGTCTGCTCCGGGCCGCCCCTGTTGGCACGGTGGCCTGCTTGACGAGCTCCGCGACGGCTTCCGGCCGGGAGACGTGGACGGCGTGGCTTCCGGCGCCCTCCGTCACCGTGGCTCCGGCTCGCTCGGCCATCGTGCGCTGTGCAGGCGGCGGGATCACGCGGTCCCCGGTCGAGACGAGATACCAGCTCGGCTTGGCACGCCAGGCGGCCTCCGTCACTCTCCCGTTGAGAGCCTCCGCACCCCAGGGAACCTGCGAGTCCACCATGAACTGAGCGTCCTCGGGCGCCACATCGCCCGCGAGCGACGCGGCGAACCTGGTTCCGCGCCGGGCGAGGCGTACCGGAAGGCGCGGACACACCCCCGCACGCCTTTGCCTCCCCTTTACAACCCCGTCCGCCGCCGGCTCGTCTCTCCGCTCGATCCGTAACGCAGCCCGCCGTGCCAACAGGCGGGCGGACCGACGAAAGAGAGCGATTCATGCGCCGAACCGTCTTCAGTGCCACGGCACTCGCGTGCACCGCCGTGCTGGTGGGCACGGTGCCCGCGTTCGCCGACGGGGCCTCCGCGAGCCCCACGGCCCGTCCGAGCGTCAGCGCCTCACCGGCCCCCGCGAGCCCCCGGGCGACCCGGCAGCCCTCCACCGCACCCAGCGCCGCACCGACCCGGGCGCCGGCCTCGCGGCAGGTCTCCGTCCGGCCGAGCGGGGCGCCCGACACCGGGGTGGCGCCGACGGCGTCGCAGTCCTCTGGGCCGGGCGGGCTGATCGGCGGGAGCGCCGCCGCGGTCCTCGTCGCGGGCGCGGCGGTCCTCGTCGTGCGCCGTCGGCGGGCAACCGGGGAATGACGCCCTTCTCCAGGCGCGCGTTCGTCACCGCGGCGGTGGCCGCGCTGCTCGTGGGCTGCGGCGGCCATCCGGCCGGTCCGCCCGCGACAGCGCGGTCCCGCAGCACACCCTCGGTCCCGGGTACCGTCAGCACATCCCCGCCCCCGCGTACCGCCGCCGGGTCGGCACGTCCGCTGGGGCGTTCGGTCCCGGTCGGGCTGCGGATACCGGCCATCGGGGTCGACACCCCGGTCATGCGGCTGGGGCTGGCCCCGGACGGCAGCGTGCAGGTGCCGCCGATCGCCGCGCACGACCGGGCCGGCTGGTACCGGCACTCGCCGACGCCGGGTCAGACCGGTCCGTCGGTGATCCTCGGCCATGTCACGGTCGGCGCGTACGGGGACGGCGTCTTCCGCCGCCTCGCGCGGCTGCGGCACGGCGACCGGATCGTGGTGCGCCTGGAGAACGGCCGGTCGGCGGTGTTCGCCGTCACCGGCGTCCGCACGGTCGCCAAGGCCGACTTCCCGACGGACGAGGTCTACGGGGATGTGGGCCGCCCGGAGCTGCGGCTCATCACCTGTGGAGGTCCCCGGTCCGGTAGCGGCTACCTCGACAACGTGATCGTGTTCGCGGCCCTGACCTCCGCGAACCCCTGACCCGCCGGCCGCATCCCGCGGTGCCCGGGTTCCCGACCCGTCCCCCCTCCGGGTCCGCCGTGGACCCGGAGGCGGGATCCTGGGCCGATGGACCTTAGGTCCTTGGCCCGGGATCCTTCCCTTCGAGTGCCGTCACGACCATGGAGAATGTTGAAAGGGTCCCGTGAGAAGGCAGCGTCCGAGCTGTTCGCCGCCCTCTATCCGCGCCTCGCCGGCTGGTGCCGCCGGCTCGTCGACGACGACGGGACGGCCCATGAGATCGCCTCGGAGGCGTTCACCCGGTTGTGGGCCCGCTGGACCTCCGTGGCCGAGCCGCGCGGGTTCCTCTACGTCACCGCGGCCAACCTCGTCCGGGACCACTGGCGCAAGCTGGAGCGGGAACGCAGGGCCGTGCACCGGGCGACCGTCGAGGCCGTCGTCGGCCCGCGCAACGAACAGACCGATCCGTCCGTACGTCTGCTGGTGCAGTCGCTTCCCGAACGGCTGCGCGTCCCGATCCTGCTGCACTACTACGCTGACATGCCGATCCGGGAGGTGTCCGCGCTGACCGGGCGCAAGGAAGGAACCATCAAGGCCGATCTCCACGCGGCCCGCGAACTGCTCCGCGCCCACCTGAGGAGAAGTCTTGATCACACACTCTGACGATGGTCCGGACTTCGGCCCCGACGACCCGCTCGCCGTCATCATGCGGCCCCCCGCCGACTACCTCGGACCACCCGCCGGCCGCTACGAGGCGATCCGCCGGGGTGCGGCCCGTCGCCGGCTGCTGCGCGCCGCGGCCGGGGTCGGCGTGGCGTGTGCCGTCGGCGCTCTCGTCGTGCTGCCGCTGCGGTCGGCCGCGCCGCAGTCACCCGTGTCCCCGGTGCCCCCGCTGGCGCCGCCGCCCGCGAGCGGTCCGTCGGCCGGGCCCTCGACGTCGGCGTCGCCGAAGCCTGTCAGCCCCCGTCCCCGGGAGTCCGGCCGTTCTTCCCGGACCACGGCGCCGAGCACCGCGCCCGTTCCCACCGCGCGGACCGCCTCGTCCGTCCCCGCCCGCACTCCGTCGCCGACACCCACCTCCGTCACGGTCCAGCCGTCCGCCGCCAGGACCCGGGCCGTCCCCACTCCGTCGAGAGTGGTCCAGCGGTAGAGGTGCGGGGCGGGTGTCCGTGGGCTGAGCGCGACAAGGGCAGCGGCCGGTGGAGCCGGCGCCGGCGGCTGCGGTTCGCGGCGGGGCCCGGGTGACGGCTTGTGGCGCGCGTGGGGCCCGGGGTGGCGGTTTGTGGCGCGCGTGGAGGCCGGGTGGTGGCTCGATGCGTGCGTGGGGTTCCGGGCCCCTGCCCGGTTCCGTTCGACGCGCCCCCGGTAGCCTTCCAGCCCCGCGCGGGCGCCGCCCATAAAGCGGCCCTTCATCACCCATAAGTCAGCCTTATGAGGTCATAGCCCGGACCCGCCTACTGACTTAGGTTTGCCTCAGTTTAGGCTTCCCGTCGAGTCCCCTGCCCCTGCTCGAAGGGAATCTGATCATGCCTCGCCCTCTGCGGGTAGCCATTGTCGGAGCCGGCCCCGCCGGAATCTACGCCGCCGACGCGCTGCTGAAATCCGCAGTGGCCGCCGAGCCCGGTGTCTCCATCGACCTGTTCGAGCGGATGCCGGCCCCGTTCGGTCTCATCCGCTACGGCGTCGCCCCCGATCATCCCCGGATCAAGGGCATCATCACGGCCCTGCACCAGGTGCTCGACAAGCCGCAGATCCGCCTCTTCGGCAACGTCGACTACCCGCGCGACATCAGCCTCGACGATCTGCGCGCCTTCTACGACGCGGTGATCTTCTCCACGGGCGCGACGGCCGACCGGGCTCTCGACATCCCCGGCCTCGACCTCGACGGTTCGTACGGCGCGGCGGACTTCGTCTCCTGGTACGACGGTCACCCGGACGTTCCGCGCACCTGGCCGCTGGAGGCGGAGAAGGTCGCCGTCCTCGGTGTCGGCAACGTCGCGCTGGACGTGGCCCGCATCCTCGCCAAGACCGCCGACGAGCTGCTGCCCACCGAGATCCCGCCGAACGTCCACGAGGGACTCAAGGCCAACAAGGCCCTCGAGGTCCACGTCTTCGGCCGCCGCGGCCCGGCGCAGGCCAAGTTCAGCCCGATGGAGCTGCGCGAGCTTGACCACTCGCCGAACATCGAGGTCATCGTCGACCCCGAGGACATCGACTACGACGAGGGCTCGATCGCCACCCGGCGCGGCAACAAGCAGGCCGACATGGTCGCCAAGACCCTGGAGAACTGGGCGATCCGCGACACCGGAGACCGCCCGCACAAGCTGTTCCTGCACTTCTTCGAGTCGCCCACCGAGATCCTCGGAGAGAACGGCGAGGTCGTCGGCCTGCGCACCGAGCGCACCGCCCTCGACGGCACCGGGAACGTCAAGGGCACCGGCGAGTTCAAGGACTGGGACGTCACCGCCGTCTACCGCGCCGTGGGCTACCTCTCCGACAGCCTGCCCAAGCTGCCCTGGGACGTCGACTCGGGCACGGTGCCGGACGCGGCCGGCCGTGTGCTGGAGGACTCCGGCGAGCACCTGCGGTCCACGTACGTCACCGGCTGGATCCGGCGCGGGCCCATCGGCCTGATCGGCCACACCAAGGGCGACGCCAACGAGACGGTCGCGAGCCTGCTCGACGACCACGCGAACGGCCGCCTGCGCACGCCCACTTCGCCCGAGCCGGCCGCCGTCGACGCCTTCCTCGGCGAGCGGGACGTCCGCTTCACCACGTGGGACGGCTGGCACCGGCTGGACGCCGCGGAGAAGGCGCTCGGTGAACCGCAGGGCCGCGAGCGCGTGAAGCTCGTCGAGCGCGAGGACATGCTGAGGGCGAGCGGCGCCTGAGCCTCCGAGCCCTTGGGCAAGGACGGTTTTGAACGCGTTCAAGTCGGAGCGTACGCTCCCGGCACGAGCGCCGGAGCCGCCCTGCTCAAGGGCATCCGTGAGCGTCTGGAGCGCTCACCCCGGACCGGGCGACCGCACCGGCACCGGCTGCCTGACCGCTCCGGTGCTCGCCACGCGACGACTCCGGTACCCGCTACTTGAGCGCCGCCAGGGCGATCCGCTGGGCGACCGGGTTCATCGACTCGCCCTTGGCGTCGGTGGAGTCGACCGAGTAGACGAGCGTGCGGGACAGGTTCCGGGTGGCCGCCACCACGGTGCTGTAGCCGTACCGGGCGCCCGACTTGAGCCAGTAGACCGTGCCCCCGTACTCGAAGCGCTGGAGTCCGGCGCTCATGTCGGCGCCCTCGATGCCCGGGGGCACGGTGAACATCTCCTCCAACTGCCGGGCCGGGACCAGGTCTCCCTTGAACAGGCGCGTGATCAGCCGCTCCAGGTCCACCGTCGTGGAGATCATGTCGCCGGCCGCCCAGCGGTCCGCCTGGTTCCAGTCGGTGACGTCCACGAACGCCGTCGTGCCGTCGGGCCGCGGTACCGCCTGGTAGCCGCGGTTGTGCGGCCCGTGGATGTACGGGTCGGTGCCGGGGAAGTAGGTGTGGCGCATCCCGGCGGGCCCGAGGATCCGCCGGGCCGCCTCGTGCGCGTACGTGTGGCCGGTCACCTTCTCGATCAGCATGCCGAGGATCGTGTAGTTGATGTTCAGGTAGTCCTGCCGGGTGCCCGGCGCGAACTCCGGTCCCTTAGCCACAGCGGACGCCACGACCTCGCGCGGTGTGAGAGTGTCGAAGCGGTGCGCGTACGCGTCCTCGAAGGCGTCGCCGAAGCCGTCACCGGACTGGATGCCACTCGTGTGGTTGAGCAACTGCCGTACGGTGATGGGCTCGAAGGCCGACGGCAGCAGCCCGGGGAGATACTTCTGCACGGGAGTCCCCAGCCCGACCCTGCCCTCGGCCGCGAGCTGGAGGACGACCGCCGCCGTGACGACCTTCGTGGTGGAACCGGCGCGGAAGCGGGCGTCCGGGTCGGCCGCGCGTCCGCTCTCCAGATCGTGCACCCCGGCGCTGCCGCGCCATGTGCCGTCGCTGCCTCCGATCCGTACGAGCGCCGCCGTCGCGTCCGCGTCCGGGAGTCCGGCCAGCGCGGAGCGCAGCGCGTCGGCGTCGGGGCCGCCGGCCGTCCGGGCCGACGCGGCGGCGGGGGAGGCGAACGCCGGAGCACCCAACGGTCCGGCCGCGAGGCCGAGGGCGAGGACGGCGACAAGGGCAACTGCTGGGCTGCGTGCGGGCATTGACGGCTCCTGAGGGGTGCGTGCCGGAAGAGGACACCGCTCATCCTCCGGCCGTGCGCGATCCTCCGGATCCTCATCAAGCAGGGCACCGTCCCCGGCATCCGAGCCGGGGTCGCCCCTAAGGGACGACGGTGACGCTCCCCGACCCGCACCCCGCGTCCGCCGCCGAACTGCGTCCGGCTCAGTCGCCGCGCAGAGCCGTCAGTGTTTCGACGCGGTTGGTCGTGATCGAGTCGACCCCCGCGTCCAGCAGCCGGCGCATGGAACGAATGGTGTCCGGGGTCCATGCGGAGACCAGGTAGCCGTCGCGGTGGACGCGGGCCGTGAGGTCCCGGTTCACCAGCGGGAAGCGGTAGTTGAGCCAGCGCGGCCGTACGGCTTCGAGCAACCCCGGGCGCGGTGGCGCCACGGTCGTCCACGTCAGGGCGATCTCCGCGGACGGGTCGGCGCCCCGCACCGCGAGCATGGCGGGGGCCGCGGCGCAGTAGTACACCCGTTCCTCGGCCCCGCACGCCCGCACCACGTCCACGACCTCGCGCGCGGCCCTCGCGTCCACCGATCCGGGCAGATCGACCATGACCCGGCCGTCGCCGGTCGCCCCGAGGGCCTCCGCCAGTGTCGGCACCCCGCCCGCCGTGAGCCCGCGCACCTCGTCGCCGGAGAGCGAGCGCAGCGGCCGGTCGTGTCCCCACAGACGTTTGAGGGTCTCGTCGTGCAGGAGTACGGGGACGCGGTCGCGGGTGAGCCGTACGTCGATCTCGACGGCGTCCGCGCCCCGGTGGAGCGCGGAACGCAACGAGTCGATCGTGTTCTCACGGGCGCGATAGGGGTCGCCGCGGTGGGCGACTGCGGTCACGGTGCGCATGGGCTCATTGTGCTGGGTCAGAGCGCGAGCCAGGTCGCGGCGTACGTGTCGATCTCCGCGGCGAGTTCCGCCTTCCCCGCCTCGTCGAGGAACGACGCCCGCACCGCGTTCTTGGCGAGCTCGGCGACGCCCGGCTCGTCGAGGCCGAGGAGGCGGGCGGTGACCGCGTACTCGGTGTTGAGGTCGGTGCCGAACATCGGCGGGTCGTCGGAGTTGACGGTGACCGTCACCCCCGCCGCCACGAACTCCTTGACGGGGTGTTCGTCGAGGGTGCGGACCGCGCGGGTGGCGATGTTCGAGGTCGGGCAGACCTCCAGCGGGATGCCTTGCTCGGCGAGGCGGTCGAGCAGCTTCGGGTCCCGCGCGGAACTCGTGCCGTGGCCGATGCGCTCTGCGCCGAGGAAGTTCAGCGCGTCCCAGACCGTCTCCGGGCCCGTCGTCTCACCGGCGTGCGGCACCGACCGCAGTCCCGCCGCGCGGGCCCGGTCGAAGTACGGCTTGAACTGCGGCCTCGGCACACCGACTTCGGGGCCGCCGAGCCCGAAGGAGACGAGCCCCTCCGGCCGCAGCCGGTCGTCGGTCGCGAGCCGCACGGTCTCCTCGGCCGCCTCCAGACCGGCCTCGCCCGGGATGTCGAAGCACCAGCGCAGGACGACACCGAGCTCGGACTCGGCGGCCTTGCGGGCGTCCTCGATCGCGTCCATGAAGGCGCGCTCGTCGATCCCGCGCCGCGTGGAGGACCACGGAGTGATCGTCAGCTCGGCGTAGCGCACCTGCTGGCGCGCCATGTCCCGGGCGACCTCGTACGTCAGCAGCCGTACGTCCTCGGGGGTGCGGATGAGGTCGACGACGGACAGATACACCTGGATGAAGTGGCCGAAGTCCGTGAACGTGAAGTAGTCCGCGAGCGCCTCGGGATCGGTCGGCACCCGGGAGTCGGGGTGGCGGGCGGCGAGGGCGGACACGATGCGCGGGGAGGCGGAGCCGACGTGGTGGACGTGCAGTTCGGCCTTGGGCAGCCCGGCGATGAAGGTGCGCAGGTCACGGGCGTCGTCGTGTGCGCTGATGTGGTCGGTCAACGGGTTCCTCCCCGGAACGGCGTCCCTTGACCGTGCGGGGCGGGACGCGGGTGATCGGCTGATCGATGGCTCGGGGATCATCGTAGGCGGCCCCCGCCGTCCGGGCCCGGTGTGTCCGGCGTGGCCCGTTGTCCGGCGGAGATCCCCTGGAGCCGCACGGGCCGTAGCATGACGGAACGACGAGAGAGGGGACCTCGCGCATGTCCGACGACGCCCAGAGGCCGATAGCCCCACGCGACACGGGCGCGTGGACTCCGCCGGGCGAGGCGAACCCGCCGTTCACGCCGAACGGGTCCCCGGTGGCGTCCGCCGCGCCGGATTCCGGCCCGGCGGACGCGATACCCGAAGCGGATCGCGTACCCGCCGTCGACCCGGACCACGAGGTACCTCTGTCGGACAGCGATCGGGGCAGGGATCGGGACAGCGTTCGGGACGCAGACCCGGGCGACGATCGGGACGGCGGTCCGGGTTCCGGGTTCGAGGAGCGCGCGCGGTGGGTGGATCGCGCGTTCGGTGACGGAGCGGAGCAGGGGGCGCCCGCGGCGGACGACGGTGTGTCAGGTGACGGGCCGAGGGGTTCCGTGCCCGCGCAGGGCACCGCGCCTTTCGCGGCTCCCGTTCCCGGCGCCCAGGTCTACCTCGGGAAGCGCGCCGTCGACCGGGAACCCGAGCGCGACCCCTGGGCGCCGCCCGAGGAGATCTCCTCGCCGGGGGGAACCGCACGGGGGAGTGCCACACCTCCTCCGGCGTACGGTCTGCCGACGATCACCTCGCTGCCCGGCGCGCCGGTCCCGCCCGGACCTGGAGGCATGGGCGGTCCCTCCTGGGACAACCCCTTCGCCCCGCCGGCGGCCCGCAGTCCCTACCCGCAGCCGGTTCCCGGTGAGCCCGTCCCCCCGCCGCCGATCGCGCCCGGCGGTCCGGGCCTCCCGTACGGCTACGGCTACGGCTACCCGCAGTACCCCGGCGCTCCCGCGGGGCCCGTCCATCCGGGCGCACCGGGCTACGGCTGGCCCCTGACGCAGCCCCCGCCGAGCAACGGTATGGGGACTGCCGCGCTCGTGCTGGGGATCATCGCGGTGGTCCTGTTCATCGTGTCGCCGTTGGCGATCTTGCTGGGCATCCTCGCCGTGATCTTCGGTCTGATCGGCCGGGCCAAGGCGCGCCGGGGCGAGGCCACGAACTCCGGGGTGGCGCTGGCGGGGGTCATCTGCGGAGCCGTCGGCATCGTGCTCGCTGTCGGTCTGTTCGTCCTTTTCATCTTCGTCGTTCCGGACGACGGGGGCAGCGGTGACCCGGGTGGCGACGACGGCTTCTCCACGTCCCTGGGGGTACACCAGCGGTAGCCCGCAGCCCCGCTGTACGTAGGCCGCCGCGCCGGAGGGCCACCGCACCAGAGGGCCGGCGGTCGTGTCAGTCCGCGGCCGGGGGTTCGTCGTCCGCGGCTGCCGGCCCGCGGCCTCCGGGGTGGCGCAGGGCGCAGAGGAATCCGACGGCGAGCGCGATGGCCATGCCGTAGAAGACCCACTGGTTGGCCTCGGCGAAGTCCGTCCGCACGCTCGCCATCACCTCGCGCATGGTCGACGCGGTGGCGCCGGTGCCGGTGGGCTGCCGGGCGTCGGAATTGCCCGTGACCGCCTGGGCGATCTCCTTGGCCACGCCGTGGGCCTCGTCCGACGAGAGGCCGTGGGACTGGAGCGTCGACACGACCTTGTCCGTCATCGTGTGGGTCAGGATGGTCCCGAAGACGGCCAGGCCCACACTCGCCGCGTAGTTGCGGACGGTCTGCGTGATGCCGGTGACCTCGCCGTACGACGCTCCGATGGACCGGTTGACGGCGTCCGTGGAGGCGGGCGCCAGGATGAAGCCGATGCCGGCGCCCGCGAGGGCGACGTACGGCCACTGGTCGCTCATGGACAGGTCGGTCAGCTTGTGGGCCCAGAGGGCGAAGCCGACCGCGCCCAGGACGGTGCCGATCTTCATGGCCGGCCGTGCGCCCTGTCTGTCCAGCATGCGGCCGCCCCATTGCGAGGCGATCGCGAAGCCGGCGAAGAAGTACAGCAGGTAGAGGGCCGCCTGGTTCGGTGAGGCGCTGAGGGAGACCTGCGCGTACACCGAGGCGAAGAAGAAGACCGGCACGAAGGCGAGCATGGCGAAGAAGAGCACCAGGGAGTCCACGGTGAACGCCTTGTCCTGGAAGACCGCCAGGTTGACCAGCGGGTGGCGCTTGTTCCGCTCGTAGCGCCAGAAGAGGACCAGGACGACGAGGCCGCCCGCGATGCAGCCCCAGGTCGCCGCGCTGTCCCAGCCCCAGGAGCCGGCCTGCTGGAAACCGAGCACGCTCAGGCCCATGCCCACCGCGATCAGGAGCGCCCCGACGCCGTCGAGCGACTCGTCGCGCCGCCTGTCGGGAATGTGCGCCATCACGGTCAGGACCAGGGCTACGACGGCGACGGGCACGTTGACCCAGAAGATCGCTCTCCAGGTCCACTCCGTGAGCCAGCCGCCCAGCAGCGGGCCGATGGCCGTGAGCGCGCCGGACAGCCCGAAGAACAGCGCCAGGGCCCGGCCGCGCCGCCGGACCGGGAACACGGCCACGACCACGGCGAGGGCCGCGGGGAAGAGGAGCGCGGCCCCCAGTCCCTGGGTCGCCCTGAAGATGATCAGCCAGGTCTGGGCGAAGTCTCCCTCGGGCACGCATCCGCAGAGCACCGACGAGATGACGAACACGAGGGTGCCGACGACGACGACACGGCGTGGGCCGAGCAGGTCGGCGAGGCGTCCGCCGAGGGCGAAGAACGCGGCCAGCGAGAGCAGATAGGCGTTCACCACCCATTGCATGCCGGAGGCCGACAGCCCCAGCTCGCGGACGATGTCCGGCGCCGCGATGGAGACGATCGTCTGGTCGATGAACGTCATCGCCACGGCGAAGAGCATCGCCGCGAGTGCCAGCGACTGACGCGGGGCGGGGACTGATGTCGGCACGGCCTTGTCCCGCGCCCCAGAGGTGCCACTCACACGGTCAGTGTCGGTTGATCAGGACGCCGACGCATCCGCAGACCGGCGCACCGGCCGCCTGCCTTCGCCGCCCCGCCAGGCCGTGAGCCGCGGACCGGCCCCGGACGGTGGCGGGAGGCCTGCCGGGGGAGCTCCGGCCGTACGCAATGCCGCCCGGCCGGAGTTCCACCGCCCGGGGTGGCATCGGGTGCGGCCGACCGGGCGGGCACCCCCCGGAGAGGAAAGCAGCGTCCCTGGGCGACGGCAGCGGCGCCCTCTGGGAAGGTCGTGGGCGTCGTCCGGGAAGGCGGCAGCGCCGTCCGGAAAAGGCGCGAGTGTCGGCCCCCGGTACCGGGCGTCCTCCGGGGCTACCGCAACCGCTCTCGTGCCTCCATCAGCGCGAAGCCCAGCAGGTTCGGGCCCCGCCAGCGGCGGGGGTCCGACGCGCCGTCGTCGTTCGCGGCGAGGCCGATGCCCCAGACCCGGTCCATCGGGCTCGCCTCGACCAGTACCCGGCCGCCCGTGCCCAGCAGGAACGTCCGCAGGCCGGGGTGGGCGGAGAACTTGTGGACGCTGCCCTCGACGACGATGTCGAACCGCTCGCGCTCCCATAGGGCGTCGTCGAAGCCGCGCACCAGCCGGCCGGCCTTCTTGGCGAGCGCGGGGCTCGGTGCGTCAATCGCCTGGCGCTCGGCCTCGGCGTCGCCGAAGAGGCGGGCCTTGGACGCCATCATCCAGTGCTCCGCCGTCGCGTAGGCGACTCCGTCGACCACGAAGGGCGACGGCCACCACTGGCTGAGACAGCTCGACCCCACCTGGCCGTCCGCCCTCGGGCGGTGCCCCCAGAAGTGCAGGTACTCCACCGGTGTCCCCGACTCCACGGCACTGACCAGTGCTTCCCGCGACTCGATCTTCCCCATGCACGCCACTGTGGCACGCACCACTGACATTCCGTCCCGCCTTTTCCAGGACGACTCGACACCTGGTCGAAGGATTCCGTCGCGTAACCAAAAGGCAACAACGGAATCACTTGTTGGAGTCCCTTTGCTCTGTCAGGATCGGCACTCAAATCGAGCTGGAGCTACGCCGACCCCCGTCTCGACGGGGAGGACGGCGGAGGAGAGCGACATGCACAATCCGGGCCATCGCTTCCAGGCGCAGGACCGCCTCGCGGACGGCGCGCAGTACATCGGGGGCCGTCTCACCAAGGGCACCTCCGGTCGTACGCACGCGGTCGTGAACCCCGCCACGGGCGAGGAGGTGTACACGTACGAGCTGGCGAGCACCGCCGACGTGGACGCGGCCGTCGCGGCCGCCCGCGCGGCGTTCCCCGGCTGGGCCGGCACCACCCCCGGGGAGCGTTCCGACGCGCTGCACCGCTTCGCCGCCGTACTCGCCGAGCGTGCCGAGGAGTTCGCCCAGGCCGAGTCGCTGCAGTGCGGAAAGCCGCTCAAGCTGACCCGCGAGTTCGACGTCCCGGGAACCATCGACAACACGGCGTTCTTCGCGGGCGCCGCCCGGCACCTCCAGGGCCAGTCGGCCGGTGAGTACTCCGGCGACCACACCTCGTACGTACGCCGCGAACCCATCGGCGTCGTCGGCTCCATCGCGCCCTGGAACTACCCGCTCCAGATGGCCGCCTGGAAGATCCTCCCGGCCGTCGCGGCCGGCAACACGATCGTGCTGAAGCCCGCCGAACTGACCCCGCTCACCTCCCTGTTGTTCGCCGAGGCGGCCACCCACGCGGGCATCCCGGACGGGGTCATCAACATCGTCACGGGTCTGGGCAAGGAGGCCGGTGAGCATCTGGTCGGGCACCCCGACGTCGCCATGACCTCCTTCACCGGGTCGACCGCCGTCGGCAGGCGCGTCGCCGAGATCGCCACCTCGACCGTCAAGCGCCTCCACCTGGAACTCGGCGGCAAGGCCCCCTTCCTCGTCTTCGACGACGCCGACCTGGAGGCCGCCGTGCACGGCGCGGTCGCCGGTTCGCTCATCAACACGGGCCAGGACTGCACGGCCGCCACGCGCGCGTACGTGCAACGGCCGCTCTACGAGGCGTTCGTGGAGCGCACCGGCGCCCTGATGGCGAGCGTCCGGGTGGGCGACCCCTTCGCGTCCGACACCGACCTCGGCCCGCTGATCTCGCACGCCCAGCGCGACCGCGTCGCCGGATTCGTCGACCGGGCCCGCGGCTACGCGCGCGTGGTCACCGGCGGCGAGGCCCCCCAGGGAGAGCTCAAGAGCGGCGCGTACTACGCGCCCACGCTCGTCGCCGACGCCGGGCAGGACAGCGAGATCGTGCAGGCCGAGATCTTCGGCCCGGTCCTCGTGGTGCTCCCCTTCGACACCGACGACGAGGGCATCGCGCTGGCCAACGACACACCGTACGGACTCGCCGCCTCCGCCTGGACCCGCGATGTCTACCGTGCGGGCCGCGCGACCCGCGAGATCAAGGCCGGCTGCGTCTGGGTCAACGATCACATTCCGATCATCAGCGAGATGCCGCACGGCGGTTACAAGGCGTCCGGTTTCGGCAAGGACATGTCCGCCTACTCCTTCGAGGAGTACACGCAGGTCAAGCACGTCATGTTCGACAACACCGCGGTCGCCAGGAAGGACTGGCACCGCACGGTCTTCGGGGACCGGCCGTAGCCGATCGACCGGCTACGGCCCTGTGGCACACCAGGCCGCGACCACGGCCGCGACCCTTCCGAAAGGGCATCAGAGCATGGAGCAGTACGAGCCCGAACGCCTGTCCCCGGTGCAACTGGCCGCCCTGCGGCGCAGCTTCCGGAACGGCAGGGCGTCCCTCACCCGCCGGTCACTGCTGCGCGCCTCGGCGGGCGGCGCGCTGGCCGTCGGCGGCCTCGGGGCGCTGAGCGCCTGCGGGATCCCCGCGGCCGGCAAGCCCCAGGGCAGCGTCTCGTCGGAGGACCACTCGGCCAAGGAGAAGACGATCAACTTCTCCAACTGGACCGAGTACATGGACGTCGACAAGAGCGAGAAGCACCACCCCACGCTCGACACGTTCACCAAGCGGACCGGCATCCAGGTCAAGTACACCGAGGACATCAACGACAACGTCGAGTTCTTCGGCAAGATCAAGCCGCAGCTCGCGGCGGGCCAGGACACCGGGCGCGACATGATCGTCGTCACCGACTGGCTGGCGGCCCGGCTGATCCGCTTCGGCTGGGTGCAGAAGCTGGACCCGTCGAACCTCCCGCACGCCTACACCAACCTGTCCGCCCAGTTCCGCAACCCGGACTGGGACCCCGGCCGCGCCTACTCCTACCCCTGGCAGGGGATCTCGACCGTCATCGCCTACAACAAGAAGGCGCTCGACGGGGTCGAGGTCAAGTCCGTCTCCGACCTGCTCGACAACCCCAAGCTCAAGGGGCGCGTCGGCTTCCTCTCGGAGATGCGCGACAGCATCGGCCTGACGCTGCTCGACATGGGCAAGGACCCGGCGAACTTCACGGACGACGACTTCGACGCCGCGATAGCCCGTATCCAGAAGGCCGTCGACAAGGGCCAGATCCGCCGCTTCACCGGCAACGACTACACGTCCGACCTCACCAAGGGCGACCTCGCGGCCTGTCTCGCCTGGGCCGGTGACGTCGTCCAGCTCAAGGCGGACAGCCCGGACGTCGACTTCATCATCCCGGACAGCGGCTATCTGACGTCCACGGACAACATGCTGGTCCCCAACAAGGCACGTCACAAGACGAACGCCGAGCGGCTCATGGACTACTACTACGAGCCCGAGCCGGCGGCGGAGCTCTCCGCCTACATCAACTACGTCTGCCCGGTCGACGGGGTGAAGCCCTACCTCGCGAAGATCGACAAGAACGCGGCGAACAACCCGCTGATCATTCCTGACAAGGCCATGGCCGCGAAGTCCCACGCCTTCCGCTCTTTGAGCTCGAAGGAAGAGACGGCCTACGAAGAGAAGTTCGCGAAGCTCACAGGGGCGTGACCACCATGACGAATGAAAACAGCGGCGACGTCCGCCTCTCCGGGATCAGCAAGACGTACGGCTCCTTCACGGCCGTGCACCCCCTCGACCTGACCGTGCCGCAGGGCTCGTTCTTCGCCCTCCTCGGGGCGTCGGGCTGCGGCAAGACCACCACCCTGCGGATGATCGCCGGCCTGGAGGAGCCCACCTCGGGCGTCGTCTCGCTCGGCGAGCAGGACGTGACGAACCTGCCGCCCTACAAGCGCCCGGTGAACACGGTCTTCCAGTCGTACGCACTCTTCCCGCACCTCGACATCTTCGAGAACGTCGCCTTCGGTCTGCGCCGGCGCGGCGTCAAGTCGGTGAAGAAGCAGGTCGAGGACATGCTCGACCTCGTACAGCTCGGTGAGCAGGCGCGCAAGAAACCGCACCAGCTCTCCGGTGGCCAGCAGCAGCGCGTCGCCGTGGCCCGCGCGCTGATCAACCACCCCAAGGTGCTGCTCCTCGACGAGCCGCTCGGCGCCCTCGACCTCAAGCTGCGCCGCCAGATGCAGCTCGAACTCAAGCGCATCCAGACCGAGGTCGGCATCACCTTCATCCACGTCACGCACGACCAGGAGGAGGCCATGACCATGGCCGACACCGTCGCCGTGATGAACGCGGGCCGGGTCGAGCAGCTCGGCGCGCCCGCCGACCTCTACGAGAACCCGAACACGACCTTCGTCGCCAACTTCCTCGGCACCTCCAACCTCATCGAGGCCGAGGTCGACTCCCGCAGCGGCGACGACATCGTGCTCAAGGCGGGCGGCGGCAAGCTGGTGCTCCCCGTGGCGCGCTGTTCCGCGACCGCCACGACCGGCGGCAAGGTCCTGGTCGGTGTCCGCCCGGAGAAGATCTCCCTCACGCACGCCGACGACGCGGGCGAGATACCCGCCGGCCGCAACCGGATCACCGGCAAGATCGCCGACTCCAGCTTCATCGGCGTCTCCACGCAGTACGTCATCGACAGCGCCGTCTGTCCCGAGTTCGAGGTCTACGCCCAGAACATCGACCGGGACTCCCGGCTGGTCCCCGGCGCGGACGTCGTCCTGCACTGGAGCCCGGCGCACACCTTCGGGCTCGACGGCGCCCAGGACATCGACGCGGGCGTCGAAACGGCCGAGGAGGAGGCCGCCTGATGGCCACCGTCACCGAGGTGGAGGCGCCACCGATCGCGCCGCGGCCCGCCGAGAAGCCGCCCAGAAAGCGTGGCCGCCTGGTCCCGTACTGGCTGCTGCTGCCCGGACTCCTGTGGCTCGTCGTCTTCTTCGCGCTGCCGATGATCTACCAGGCCTCCACGTCCGTGCAGACGGGCTCGCTGGAGGAGGGCTTCAAGGTCACCTGGCACTTCCAGACGTACTGGAACGCGCTCGCCGACTACTGGCCGCAGTTCCTGCGCTCCGTGCTCTACGCCGGCGCCGCCACGATCCTGTGTCTGGTACTCGGGTATCCGCTCGCGTATCTGATCGCGTTCCGGGCGGGCCGCTGGCGCAACCTGATCATGATCCTGGTGATCGCCCCGTTCTTCACCAGCTTCCTGATCCGCACGCTCGCCTGGAAGACGATCCTCGCGGACGGCGGCCCGGTCGTCGGCGCCCTGAACTCGCTGCACGTCCTGGACGTCACCAACTGGCTCGGCTTCACCGCCGGGGACCGCGTCCTCGCCACCCCGCTCGCGGTGGTCTGCGGACTCACGTACAACTTCCTGCCGTTCATGGTCCTGCCGCTCTACACCTCGCTGGAGCGGATCGACGGACGGCTGCACGAGGCGGCGGGCGACCTGTACGCGCGGCCGATCACCACCTTCCGCAAGGTGACGTTCCCGCTGTCGATGCCCGGCGTGGTCTCGGGAACGCTGCTGACGTTCATCCCCGCCAGCGGTGACTACGTGAACGCCGACCTGCTCGGCTCCACCGACACCCGGATGGTCGGCAACGTCATCCAGACCCAGTTCCTGCGGATTCTCGACTATCCGACGGCCGCGGCGCTCTCCTTCATTCTCATGGCCGCGATCCTCATCATGGTCACGCTCTACATCCGCAAGTCCGGGACGGAGGATCTGGTTTAAATGGCCTTCGTGAACTGGCTCAAGCGCCATCTCGTCGTCATCGCCGGCCTGGTGACACTCGGATTTCTGCTGCTGCCCAACATCGTCGTCACGGTGTTCTCCTTCAACAAACCGAAGGGGCGCTTCAATTACGAGTGGCAGCAGTTCTCGACGGACGCCTGGCGTGATCCGTGCGGGGTCGCCGACATGTGCGGCTCGCTCTCGATCAGCCTCCAGATCGCCGTCTGGGCGACGATCGGGGCCACCGTCCTCGGCACGATGATCGCCTTCGCGCTGGTCCGCTACCGCTTCCGCGCGCGCGGCGCCGTGAACTCGCTGATCTTCCTGCCGATGGCGATGCCCGAGGTCGTCATGGCCGCCTCGCTGCTCACCCTGTTCCTCAACATGGGCGCCCAGCTGGGCTTCTGGACGATCCTGATCGCCCACATCATGTTCTGCCTCAGCTTCGTCGTGACGGCCGTCAAGGCCCGTGTCATGTCGATGGACCCGCGGCTGGAACAGGCGGCCCAGGACCTCTACGCGGGACCCGCGCAGACCTTCCTGCGCGTCACCCTGCCCATCGCGGCCCCCGGAATCGCCGCGGGCGCGCTCCTTGCCTTCGCGCTCTCCTTCGACGATTTCATCATCACCAATTTCAACGCGGGTTCGACCGTCACGTTCCCCATGTTCGTCTGGGGTTCGGCACAGCGCGGAACACCCGTTCAGATCAATGTCATCGGTACGGCCATGTTCCTCGTCGCCGTACTGTTCGTCCTGGCCGGAATGGTTCTCGGCAATCGCCGGAACAGGCAAAAGGCATAACACCCGTCACCCTTGTTGGGAGTTGAAATCATGGCCCCAAGCGCCATGACCCGTGGTAATCAGTGGACGAAATCCCTTTCCGACGCCCAGCCGGTCCCGTACTGGCTGGACGACCCCGGCAAACCCCGCCCCGAGCCCGCGCTCACCGGCACCGAGACCTGCGACCTGCTCGTCGTCGGCGGCGGCTACAGCGGGCTGTGGACCGCGCTGATTGCCAAGGAGCGCGACCCCGGGCGGGATGTCGTCCTGGTGGAGGGGCGCGAGGTGGGCTGGGCCGCCTCGGGCCGCAACGGCGGCTTCTGCGCCGCGTCCCTCACCCACGGTCTGTCCAACGGACTCACCCGCTGGCCGGACGAGATCAGGAAGCTGGAGGAGCTGGGCGCCCGCAACCTCGACGAGATCGAGGCGGCGGTCGCCCGCTACTCCCTCGACTGCGACTTCGAGCGCAGCGGTGAGATCGACGTCGCCACCGAGCCGCACCAGGCGGCCGAACTGCGTGACTGGCACCAGGAGCTGGAGCGAGAGGGCCTCGCCGAGGGCATCGAATACCTCGACACCGAGGCCGTACGGGAACAGGTCGACTCCCCGACCTTCCTGGCCGGGCTGCACGACCGTCGCGGCGTCGCCATGCTCCATCCGGCCAAGCTGGCGTGGGGTCTGAAGCGGGCGTGCAAGGAGCTCGGAGTGCGGGTGTACGAGCACACACCCGCCCTCGAACTGAAGCCGTCCGGCGCCGGCATGGCCGTCCGCACCCCGTACGGCTCGGTCCGGGCCCGCCGGGTGGCCCTCGGCACCAATATCTTCCCGAACCTGGTCAAGCGCGTCCGCCCGTACACCGTCCCGGTCTACGACTACGCGCTGATGACCGAGCCGCTCACCGCCGACCAGTTGGCGTCCATCGGCTGGAAGAACCGGCAGGGCCTCGGCGACTCGGCCAACCAGTTCCACTACTTCCGGCTGTCCGCCGACAACCGGATCCTGTGGGGCGGCTACGACGCGATCTACCCCTACGGCGGCCGGATGAACGCCGAGTACGACGACCGTCCCGAGACGTACGCCAAGCTCGCCGGGCACTTCTTCACCTGCTTCCCGCAGCTGGAGGGCGTCCGTTTCTCCCACGCCTGGGGCGGCGCGATCGACACCTGCTCGCGGTTCTCGGCGTTCTTCGGCAGCGCACACGGGGGCAAGGTCGCTTACGCGGCGGGCTATACGGGCCTCGGTGTGGGCGCCACCCGGTTCGGCGCCGACGTGATGCTCGACCTGCTGGCGGGGGAGCGCACCGAACGCACCGAGCTGGAGATGGTCCGCCGCAAGCCGCTGCCGTTCCCGCCCGAGCCGTTCGCCTGGACCGGCATCGCGCTCACCAAGTGGTCGCTGGCCCGGGCGGACGCGCACGGCGGCCGGCGCAATCTGTGGCTGAAGACGATGGACAGGCTGGGCCTCGGCTTCGACAGCTGAGGCGCGCGCCACGGACGTGCACCGACGCGCGGGCCCGGACCTGATCCACCGGCGCGCCCCGCGTCGGCCGGGTCCCTGATCTTTTGCCAACTGGTAGCCCGAACCCGCGTAATGACCGGCCCTGACCTCCCTCTCCTCTGTGACGCGAACAGCGTCGACACGAGAGGGAGGTTCCGTCATGACAGGGCCCAAGGCGGCGGTCGAGTGGCTGGCATCCGTGGCACCGGATCCCGAGGCCTGCCGCTGGGAGTGGGAGCGCAATCCCCGCGGGATCGCGCTGTTGCCGGCGGGAAGGGCCTGGGACGTCCTCATTCTGCCGGGCGGGCTCGGCTATCCGACCCTCGACGTACTGACCCGGGTGATCGACCAGCCCGGGCCGGTGCTCGTCGACTTCGGCGACGCCCGGATGGGTTTCTTCGTGCCAGCGGGCACCGCGGCCCGATGGCTCGGCACGGGGGTGCGTACGGCGGGCCACGGCACCTGGATCGTGGTGCCCTACCCGGGGCGGTCCACCGGCGGGGTCCGCTGGCTGGTCCCGCCGGACGGCTCGGGCACGCTCACCGACCCGGCGCTGCTCGAACTGGCCATGCACGAGGCCGCGGCGGCCCTGGCCGGGAACGAGGACAGGCGGCGGTGAGAGGCAGGCTCGGCGACGCTGGGGACCGAGATCGGTGACGGTGGGGAGCCGGGGCCGGGGTCGGTGACGGCGCAGGGCCGGGACGGTGACCGTCCGGAAGCAGGCCCGGCGAGATTCCGGATTCCGGCCCGGCGGCCCTCCGAACTCCATTGCCTGCCGGAGGACTTGACAACCGAATTGGTCTGGACCAAGTTGGGCGCGCCCCATCCTCCAACTCCCCCATGCCCGGAGGCAGTCGTGGACCGCACCAGACACAACAGACCGTTCGCGCGCGGTCGCCGCAGGCTTCTCGCCGTGTGCACGGCCACCGCCCTGGCCGTGCCCGGACTGGTCGCGCTCTCGTCGGCCGCCCGCGCGGCCGACGCGGACCTCGCCAGGAACGGCGGATTCGAGTCGGGCCTGACCGGCTGGAGCTGTACGGCGGCGACCACCGTCAATTCCCCGGTCCGGAGCGGCAGTTCGGCGCTGATGGCGACCCCGGCCGGCAGCGACTACGCGCAGTGCTCGCAGACCGTGACCGTGAAGCCCGACGCGCAGTACACCCTCTCCGGCTACGTCCGCGGCGGTTACGTCTACCTCGGCGCGACCGGCACCGGCACGACCGACGTCAGCACCTGGACCCCGTCCGCCGCCGACTGGCAGCAGCTGAGCACCACCTTCCGCACCGGCGCATCCACCACCCAGGTCACGATCTACACGCACGGCTGGTACGGCACCGGCGCCTACTACGCCGACGACGTCTCGCTGACCGGCCCCGGCGTCGACGCCGGGCAGCCGCCGGCCGTGCCCACCGGACTGACGGTCGGCACGGTCACCTCCTCAGCGGTCGGCCTGTCCTGGACGGCGGTGCCCGGCGCGACCGGCTACGCCGTCTACCGCGACGGAGCGAAGGTCCAGACGGTCACCGGCACCTCGGCGACCGTGAGCGGTCTGTCCGCCTCCACCGCGTACTCCTTCCAGGTCTCGGCGACGAACGCCGCGGGCGAGTCGGCGAAGTCCGCCACGGTCACCGCGACCACCTCGGCGGGTTCCGGCGGGGGCGGCGGAGGTTCCTCGGACCTGCCCACCCACGCCCTCGTGGGCTACCTCCACGCGAGCTTCGCCAACGGCGCCGGCTACACGCGCATGGCCGACGTACCCGACAGCTGGGACGTCATCGACCTGGCCTTCGGCGAACCGACCTCCGCCACCTCGGGCGACATCCGCTTCAACCGCTGCCCCGTCACCGAGTGCGCAACGGTGGAGAGCGACGCCGACTTCAAGGCGGCGATCAAGGCCAAGCAGGCGGCCGGCAAGAAGGTGCTGATCTCGATCGGCGGCCAGAACGGTCAGGTCCAGCTCACCACCACGGCCGCCCGCGACACCTTCGTCTCCTCGGTCTCGAAGATCATCGACACCTACGGCCTGGACGGCCTGGACATCGACTCCGAGGGCCACTCGCTCTCCCTGGACGCGAGCGACACGAACTTCAGGAGTCCGACCACCCCGGTGATCGTCAACCTCATCTCGGCCCTGAAGACCCTGAAGGCCAGGTACGGCTCGAAGTTCGTGCTGACCATGGCCCCGGAGACCTTCTTCGTCCAGCTCGGGTACCAGTACTACGGCACCGGGAAGTGGGGCGGCCAGGACCCGCGCGCCGGCGCCTACCTCCCGGTGATCTACGCCCTGCGCGACGACCTGACCCTCCTGCACGTCCAGGACTACAACTCCGGCTCGATCATGGGCCTCGACAACCAGTACCACTCCATGGGCGGCGCCGACTTCCACATCGCGATGACCGACATGCTCCTGACGGGCTTCCCGGTCGCGGGTGACGCGGGCAACGTCTTCCCGCCGCTGCGCCCCGACCAGATAGCCATCGGGATGCCCGCCACCACCAACGCCGGCAACGGTTACGTGGCCCCGGCCGAGGTCACCAAGACGCTCGACTGCCTCACGAAGAAGACCGACTGCGGCTCGTACGCGACCCATGGCACCTGGCCGGGCCTGCGCGGCCTGATGACGTGGTCGGTCAACTGGGACCGGTTCGGAGGCTGGGAGTTCTCGCACAACTTCGACGCGTACTTCGGCTGAGGAAGAGCCGCAGGGAGCCGAGCAGCACCGCGCACAGGCACCAACTGGCCACCACGTCCAGTGGCCAGTGGTAGCCGCGCCGGACCAGGCCGAAGGCCACGCACGCGTTCACGGCGGCACAGACGCTCAGCAGTGCGCCACGGGCGCCCGCGGTGCGGAGCAGGGGGAGGAGGAGCAGCGTCGCGGCGCCGTACGCGATGGCGGCGGTGGCGGTGTGTCCTGAGGGATAGAAGCCGGTGCCGGGTCCCATGACCGGGGGGCCCGGCCGGGCGACGAGTTCCTTCAGCGGCACGATCAGCGCGGGGACGAGGGCCATCAGGACCGCGGCGGCGGCCGGGGGCAGCCACCATCGGTCCAGACCCGTGGCGCGGCCCCGCAGGGCGACGTACAGCAGCGTCAGGGCGAGGACCGGAACCGCCACCTGGACGCTGCCCAGGTCGGCGAGCGACTCGGAGAACCGGTCCGGGCGGACGAGGGCGCCGCTGATCCGCTCGTCCAGACTCACGAGCGGGCCGCCCGCAACGACCTGCCAGGTGATGAGCAGGAAGCAGAGAGCGGGCAGGCCGAACAGGAGGGGCATGGGGACAGCCTGCCATCGTCCGGCGCTGTCGCTGCGCCACCCGCCTGAGGCATCGGGCTGAAGAGCGGGCCCGGCGGAGGAGGGGGAAGAAGGAGGGTCGGCCGCCCCGGAACAGGGGGGGGTGGTTCCGAGGCGGCCGTCCGGACCGGAATGCCGCGCGCCCCGGGGGGTTTGGGGCGGGCGGCTGTCCGATCGGTGAGGAGAACCGGAGCCGGAAGCTCCGGGTGTGTGCGCGAGGGCACGACCAGGGCGAAGCCGGGGAAGCCTCGGCCCGGTGTCACCCACAGTCCCCTGTGGGCGGGTGTATCGCTGATCTGGTTAGAACCTACGGCAGGGGGTGCGGCTCCGACAGGCGGAATCGCGTCCCGCCATGCACCTCGCACACCTTCTTCACACGCCCGACCCGGAAAGCCGCAGCACCGGAACCCAGGCGGAATCCGCCCGTGGGCGGCTTCCCGGATTCCGGTGCTGCGGCGTCTCGGGCGTCAGATGCGCGAGAAGGCCTGCTCGATGATGTCGAGACCCTCGTTCAGGAGGTCCTCGCCGATGACCAGCGGGGGCAGGAAGCGGAGGACGTTGCCGTAGGTGCCACAGGTCAGGACCAGCAGGCCCTCCTGGTGGCAGGCCCTGGCGAGCGCGCCGGCCGCCTCCGCGTTCGGCTCCTTGGTGGCGGGGTCCTTGACCAGCTCGATCGCGATCATGGCGCCACGCCCGCGGACCTCGCCGATGATGTCGAACTTCTCGGCCATGGCGCCGAGGCGGGTCTTCATGACCGACTCGATGTTCTTCGCCTTGGCGTTGAGGTCGAGCTCCTTCATCGTCTCGATCGCGCCGAGCGCGCCGGCGCAGGCCACCGGGTTGCCGCCGTAGGTGCCGCCCAGGCCGCCGGAGTGCGCGGCGTCCATGATCTCGGCGCGGCCCGTCACGGCGGCGAGCGGCAGGCCGCCCGCGATGCCCTTGGCGGTGGTGATCAGGTCCGGGACGATGCCCTCGTCCTCGCAGGCGAACCACTGGCCGGTACGGCAGAAGCCGGACTGGATCTCGTCCGCGACGAAGACGATGCCGTTGTCCTTGGCGAACTGGCTGATGGCCGGCAGGAAGCCCTTCGCGGGCTCGATGAAGCCGCCCTCGCCGAGCAGCGGCTCGATGATGATCGCGGCGACGTTGTCGGCGCCGATCTGCTTGTTGATCATGTCGATGGCCTGCGCGGACGCCTCGGCACCGGCGTTCTCCGGGCCCGTCAGCCAGCGGTAGCCGTAGGCGACCGGCACGCGGTAGACCTCGGGCGCGAACGGGCCGAAGCCGTTCTTGTACGGCATGTTCTTGGCGGTCAGCGCCATCGTGAGGTTCGTACGGCCGTGGTAGCCGTGGTCGAAGACGACGACGGCCTGGCGCTTGGTGTAGGCGCGGGCGATCTTGACGGCGTTCTCGACGGCCTCGGCACCCGAGTTGAACAGCGCGGACTTCTTGGCGTGGTCACCCGGGGTCAGCTCGGCGAGCGCCTCGGCGACGGCGACGTACCCCTCGTACGGCGTGACCATGAAACAGGTGTGGGTGAAGTCCTGGAGCTGAGCGGAGGCCCGGCGTACGACGGCCTCGGCGCTCGCGCCGACCGACGTCACGGCGATGCCGGAGCCGAAGTCGATGAGGCGGTTGCCGTCGACGTCCTCGATGATCCCGCCGCCCGCGCGCGTGGTGAAGACAGGGAGCACCGACCCCACGCCGGCCGCGACCGTGGCCAGGCGTCGGGCCTGCAGCTCCTGCGACTTCGGGCCGGGAATGGCGGTGACGACGCGGCGCTCCTGCGGAAGTGCGGTCATGAGGGGCTCCCTGATGATCTTGCGAACCGGACGGTCCCCGGCGAACGCGGGGTGGTCCGGGCGGGGGGTTTCGGACGCTTGCCTTCTTTCTTCGCAGGCTAGAGCCGAGGAGGGGGGGTCGGCATGCGCCATGTGGGCGTTGTCGGGGGAATCGGTTGTCCGCGGTGGACATAGAGGAGCCGGCGTCCGGCGGTCCGCCCCCGAGGCCGGCCGGGTCGTGTAAACGCTGAACTCCCCCCGCGGGACCACTAGATTGGCCTGAGAGCGACAAGCGGACTGGCTGGTCAGGGGGCGCACACGATGGACTTCGACGGTACGCGCGACGCACGTGGCACGCACGATCCCGTGCCTCGTCCGGCCGCACCCCCCGGGGTCCCCGCTGTTCCCGGCGGTGCTCCGCCCAGGCCCTCGGGACCGCCGCCCGTGCCCGGTCAGGCGCCGACGCCCCGGCCGGCCGTGCGTGACTGGCTCAACGCGCCGCGCCCCGACGCCGCACTGGGGATCTGGCGGTACGGATACGTCGCCCCCCGGGAGCCGAAGGAGCGGAAGCGGCTCGCCTCCGTGACGATCGTCGGCCTGGTGATCCCCCTGGTGATCGGGCTGATCGTCTGGTCGTTGTGGCGCCGGGGGGCCGTTCCCTATCAGCTCGTCGTGCTGAAACTGTTCACGCCGGACGACTGGTGGTGGGGCGGGACGACCTCCCCGAAGTCCTGGCAGGGCGTGGACGCCATCGTCGTCTACGACGGCCTCTTCTTCGGCGCGCTGATCTACGCGATGGGCCGTCTCGGAAGCTGGCGCGAGGTCGCCCACCACTTCGTCGTCCGGCGCGCGCAGCCCGGCCGGGCCGTCATCGCGGCCCTGGCGGCCCTGGTGACCCTGATGTTCGTCTGGCCGGACGCCTTCCCGGGCGTGGGGTGGGACCCGCTGCCGATCGTCAATCCGGTGCTGTCCCTCGTGGCGCTGATCGCCGGCGGCGACGAGGTGTTCCAGTCACTGGCTCTCAGCTACGGCGTCTACACGCTGATCACCGTGCTGGTCCTGCTGCCCTTCGCCAAGCTGGGCGGATGGTGGCCGCTCGCCAAGGAACGGTTCGGCTCCCGGCCGGCTCCGGCGGGCACGCCCGCGGCCGAGCCCGCGGACCCGTCCGGCCCTCCGGCCGAATGGCCCGAGCTGAGGGCGACCGGACAGCACAAAGCGGCGGAACTGCTGTCCTCCGAGGTGCTGACCGGCCGTATGAACGACGTGGACTGCGCGAGGATCCTGCGTGCCTGGACCTCGGCCAAGCGGGACGGACAGCTCGCCGTCTTCAGCGACACCGTGCTGCGGCGGGGCGCCGCGGCCTGGACCCATCCGTCCGGAGCCCGCGATCTGCCCGCCCGCGCCGCCTCCCACGACCTGCTCGCGGCCCAGGTACGGCTCGGCCGATGGGTCGCCCGGGAACGCACCCCGCTCGCCTACTCCGGCGCGGGTGCCGCCCTCGACCCGGCGACACTCGGCACCTCGCTCCTCGCGGTCGGACCGGCGGGCTCCGGGAAGACACGCCACCTCGTCAGACCGGTCGTCGAATCGCTGGGGCTCCAGGCCCTCACCGCCCGGTGCGCCGTCGTCGTGGTGGCCGCCGCCGGGACGCCGGTCGGCCCTGACACGTCGTACGACGTCGTCGTGAAACTCGGAAATCCCGAGTCGGTCCATGACCTGGACCTGTACGCCGACTCCGACGACCCCGACGAAGCCGCCGCGTTCCTCGCCGAGGGCCTGGTCGGGAGCGTCGACGGCGTCGACGTCCGGCGTGCCGCCACCGCCCTCGCCCAGCTGCTCGGCCCCTACCGCGCCGTGTACGGCACGTTCCCGACGATTCCCGTGCTGCGCGAACTGCTCGAAGGCGTGCCCGCGGTACTGGAGCCGCTGCGGCAGGCGCTGTCGGCCGAGGGGCACCCCGCGATGCTCCGTGAACTGGAGGCGCGGCTGCGGCAGACGGGCGGCGCCAACGACCCCGGCCCGGTTCTGGCCGACCGGCTGGCGCTGCTGGACCGGCCCGTCTTCGCGGACTTCTTCGGTGCGGGCGGGAGCGCCCGGCCGTTCTCGCTCCGGGCGGTCGCCCATCATCCGCTGCGCGTCCGGATCGACCTCCCGGAACGCGGCTACGAAGAGGCGTCCCAGCTGATCACCCGGCTTCTGCTCGCCCAGTTCGCCGCCGTCGTCCGCGGCGGCGGCGAGCGCGGGCACTTCGCCTGCCTGGTGCTCGACGACGCGACCGGGGCCCTGACCGCCGAGACGGTCCGCCGCATCCAGGGCTTCCGCGCGCAGAACGCGGGAGTGGTCCTCGCCCTGCGGAGCATCGGGGACATCCCCGAGGCCCTGCACGGCCCGCTGTACGGAGCGGTCGGCTGCCGCATGGCCTTCTCCGGCGTCACGACATGGGACGGCGGTCGCTTCGCCGAGTCCTGGGGCACCGAGTGGGTGGAGGCGCGCGATGTGGCCCAGCACACCGTCTTCGCCGACCAGCCCATGACCCGGGCCATCCACGCGCTGCGCAAGCTGGTGACCGGCAAGGCCGTGACCACCGACGCCGTCACCGTGCGCCAGGTCGAGCGGGAGCACTGGTCCGCGTCCGAACTGGCCCACGCGGTGCCGCCCGGGCACGCGGTGCTGTCGCTGACCAGCGTGAAGGGCGAACACGCCCCGCCCCTGCTGGTGGACCTGCGGGGTTGACGGGCGGTTGCGGGGCTGACCGGGACGTATGGGCAGGAACGTACGCGACGACCGTACGGTGAGGCAGAATCGACACAGGCCGTTCATACGCCGCGGCCAAAAGATCGCAGAGATCACCGAGATCATCACAGAGATCACCGAGATCGCAGAGCTCACACCGACCTGAAGGCCTCATGCCCCCCACGCTCGCCTCGCTCGTCCACCACTCCGCGCTCAAGCTCTCGGTGCGCGCGGGCGAGGACCGCCTGGACGTGCCCGTCCGCTGGGCCCATGTCAGCGAGCTCGCCGACCCCGTGCCGTACATGGAGGGCGGGGAGCTGCTGCTGATCACCGCGCTCAAGCTGGACGCGGACGATCCCGACGTCATGCGGCGCTACGTGAAGCGGCTGGCCGGCGCGGGAGTCGTCGGGATCGGCTTCGCCGTCGGGGTCAACTACGACGAGATCCCGAAGGCGCTGGTCGACGCCGCCGACGAGGAGGGGCTGCCGCTCCTCGAAGTGCCCCGGCGCACCCCCTTCCTCGCCATCAGCAAGGCCGTGTCCGCGGCCATCGCCGCGGATCAGTACCGGGCCGTCACCGCCGGGTTCGCCGCACAGCGCGAACTCACCAAGCAGGCGCTGAACGACGGACCGGAGGGACTGCTCACCGCACTCGCCGCACAGGTCGACGGCTGGGCGGCGCTCTACGACGCGTCCGGCGCCGTCGTCGCCACCGCGCCGGACTGGGCGGGGCGCCGTGCCGCGCGGCTCACCCCGGACGTGGAGCGGCTGCGCGAGCGGCCCGCGCCCGCGAGCTCGGTGGTCGGCGGCGAGGACCGGGTCGAACTGCACTCCCTCGGAACGGGACGCAGGCCGCGCGCCGCGCTCGCCGTCGGGACCGCCGGCGCCCTCGGCACCGCCGAGCGCTACGCCGTGCACTCGGCGATCGCCCTGCTCACGCTCACCACGGAACGCTCGACGTCCCTGCACGCCGCCGAGCAGCGGATCGGCGCGGCCGTGCTGGGGATGCTGCTCGCCGGGGAACCCGACCACGCGCGCGCCGTCGCCGGGGACCTGTACGGCGAACTGCTCGACGCGCCGTTCCGGCTGATCATCGCCGAGTCGGTGTCCGCGTCGGCCGGACGGGCGCACGCCGACGGGCACGCGCGCGTGGGCGCCGCCGCGCCCTCCAAGACCGCCGCCGCCGTGCCGGGCGTCAACGGCGATCCGCTGGACGGCCTCGCCGAGGTCGTCGAATCCGCCGCCGCGCGTTCCGGGGAGACCGTCCTCGTCGTACCCGACGGGGAACGGCTGGTCGTCCTCGCCGTGGACGGCGGCGCCGCGGTCGCGGCCTGCGGGGACTACGCCGTGGTGCTGGAATCGGCGCGGGCCGTGCCGCGCGAGCAGCCCGCCGGGGTCTCCGGGGACGACGCCGAACTCGTCGTCGGGCTCTCGGCCCCCGCGGGTCCGATCGCCGCCCGCGCCGCCTACAAGCAGGCGGAACAGGCCCTGTCCGTCGCCCGGCGGCGGGGCCGGTTCCTCGTCGAGCACGAGGAACTGGCGGCCGGGTCCGTTCTGCCGCTGCTCGCGGACGACGCGGTGCGGGCGTTCGCGGACGGGCTCCTGCGGGCGCTCCACGATCACGACGCCACCGGCCGCGGGGACCTGGTCGCCTCGCTGCGGGCGTGGCTGTCGCGCCACGGCCAGTGGGACGCGGCGGCTGCCGACCTGGGGGTCCACCGGCACACGCTGCGCTACCGGATGCGCAGGGTCGAGGAGATCCTCGGCCGGTCGCTGGACGATCCCGACGTCCGGATGGAACTCTGGCTCGCCCTGAAAACCACGACCGCGTCGGGGGAGTGAACCGACTCCGCCGCTGACGGCAGCCGGCTCGGGTAGGGGGCGTGGGGCACGGTGGCCTCGGTGACCTGCCCGCACGGGCTACCGGTCACCCCAGTCCCGGCCGAGGTCGCGGACCTCAGCCCCGACCGTCTTCGGGCGACGCGGACGATCAGGCCAAACCGGCGTACCCCGCCCCCCGACTGTTACGCGCCGGATAAACCGTCGCCAGTGTTCCCGGCCCTACCGTGGACCGGAAAGCGCAGCACCACCAGAAACACCCCATCGTCACCCCCCTCATCGTCACCCCCCACTATGGAAGGGCCGGGACTCGCACATGCCTCAGGAAGAAATCGTGGGGGCCACCCACGCCTTCTGGCTCGCCGGCCGCCAGGCCACCGGTGAGACCACGTTCGACGTCACCTCGCCGTGGGACGGCCGGGTCGTCGGTCAGGTCAGCGTTCCCACCGAGGCTCAGGTCGAGGAGGCCGTGGCCGCCGCGTACGCCGTGCGCGACGAGTTCGCCGCCACCCCTGCCCACGTACGCGCCGCCGCCCTCGACCACGTCTCGCGCCGCCTCGCCGAGCGCACCGAGGAGATCGCGCAGCTCATCTCCGCCGAGAACGGCAAGCCGATCAAGTGGGCCCGGGGTGAGGTCGGCCGCGCGGTGTCCGTGTTCCGCTTCGCCGCGGAGGAGGCCCGCCGCTTCAACGGCGGCGAGGCGCAGCGCCTCGACACCGACCTGGGTGGTCAGGGCCGGCTCGCCCTCACGCGCCGCTTCCCCAAGGGTGTCGTCCTCGGCATCGCGCCCTTCAACTTCCCGCTGAACCTGTGCGCCCACAAGGTCGCGCCGGCCATCGCCGCGGGTGCCCCGATCATCCTGAAGCCGGCGCCCGCGACCCCGCTGTCCGGCCTGATCATCGGTGACCTGCTGGCCGAGACCGACCTCCCGGCCGGTTCGTGGAGCATCCTGCCGGTCGCCAACGACAAGATGCCCGCCCTGGTCCAGGACGAGCGCCTTCCCGTCATCTCCTTCACCGGGTCCGAGACGGTCGGTTACGCGATCATGGACTCGGTGCCGCGCAAGCACTGCACCCTGGAGCTGGGCGGCAACGGCGCGGCCGTCGTCCTCGCCGACTTCGCGAGCGACGCGGACCTGGACTGGGCCGCGACCCGCATCGCGACCTTCTCCAACTACCAGGGCGGCCAGTCCTGCATCTCGGTGCAGCGCGTGATCGCGGACGCGGCGGTGTACGAGCGGCTGCTGCCGCGCATCGTCGCCGCCGTGGAGGCCCAGGTCACCGGCGACCCGTCCGACGACGCGACGGATGTCGGCCCGCTGGTCAGCGAGGCCGCCGCCGAGCGCGTCGAGTCATGGGTGGACGAGGCCGTCGCGGCCGGCGCCACGCTGCTCACCGGCGGCAAGCGCGACGGTGCCTCCTACGCGCCGACCGTCCTCGCCGATGTGCCGGCCGATGTCACGATCTCCTGCGAGGAGGTCTTCGGACCGGTCCTCACCGTGCAGAGGGTGGAGGGCGAGGCCGCCGCCTTCGCCGCCGCCAACAGCTCCAAGTACGGCCTTCAGGCGGGCGTGTTCACGCACGACCTGCAGACCGCGTTCCGCGCGCACCGCGCCCTGGAGGTGGGCGGCGTCGTGATCGGCGACGTGCCGTCCTACCGCGCCGACCAGATGCCGTACGGGGGCGTCAAGCAGTCCGGTGTAGGCCGCGAGGGCGTCAGGTTCGCGATGGACGACTACACGTACGAGCGTGTGCTGGTCCTGACGGGCCTCGCCCTCTGACGAAGCCCCACCGAAGCCGACGGCCGGAGCCCAACTGTGCGGGGGCTCCGGCCGTCGGCGTATCCGGCGTCGAGCGCCCGTAGCGCCCGGTTCCGCAGCGGCGGTCGTGCCGGTCGAGGTCCGGACATCGAAAAAGACCCTGTCCCGGGTGATACGGGACAGGGTCTTCACAGAGCGCCGGGCAGGCCTTGCACCTGCATTTCCCCGCAGGAAGCGGGGCGTCTTTCCTTGGACCACCAACGCATCGCGTAGCGGCGTGACCTCCGCCGATCTGCTGAAGATCATATTAGCGCATGGGTCGGGAGGAGCAAACGCCCCGGCCCGGGGCGGGGCGGACGTGACCGAAAACGGCATGTCTAGTGACAATCGTTTTCAGCTAACGTTGTCAGGGAAGGGGCCCGGCACCGATGCCTTCCGGTGCCGGACCCCTGTGCCGGCTCCTCCGGACCCTCAGCCGGAGAAGCCGACGTGCGCGAGCCGAACGGGGCCGCGCAGTCTGAGGCGGACGTCGTGCACACCGCCGGCGGCGAACGCGGCGGTGAGGGTGCGGTAGTCGTAGGGCCCCCGCGTTCCGCCCGCCGTGATTTCGGCGACCGGAGCACTGCCCGGCGGCGGTTCGGCGACCGGCGGACCGCCCGGCGGCCGTTCCGCGACCGACGCCCCGCCCGGCCGGAGCCCAGAGGCCGACAGGTCACCGTCCAGGAAGACCTCGACGACCCCCTCGCCCGCCGCCTCCACGACGACCTCGGTGACTCCCGCGCCGAAATCGCAGTCCCGGTAGAGGAGTTCGCCCGTGCCGCCGTCCACCGGGGTCACCGCGTCGCCCGTCGCCTTCGTGCGGTCGACGATGGCGGTGTCTCGCTGCTCGTCGAAGTGGGCGGCGTTCAGGCCGCGTTCGCGGACGAGGCGAGGAGTGCCGGGCTCGCCGTCGAGTTCGACCCGCGCGCCGAGCCGGATGTCCTCGCTGGACGCGCCGACCAGCAGTTCGTACGCGCCCGGCTCCAGGCGCCGACGGTCGTGGGCCACGTCCCAGAACTCCAGCGCCGAGAGCGGTAGTTCGAAGGTGACGGGGGTCGAGACGCCCGGGGTGAGGCGGACCCGTCGGTGTGCCGCCAGTTCGCGGCGCGGGCGGGGTACGGACGGGGCGACCGCGCGGGTGTAGAGCTGGACGACCTCGTCGGCGGTCGCGGTCGAGGTGTTGGTGACGGTGCACGAGACCGTCAACGCGTCTGCTTCTCGGCGGACTTGAAGGTCCGCGTAGGCGAACGAGGCGTAGGACAGGCCGTGTCCGAACGGGAACAGCGGAGTCCCCTCGAAGTAGAGATAGGTCTGCCGGCCGCCGATCACGTCGTAGTCCAGCAGGCCGGGCAGGTCGTCGTCGCCGGCGTACCAGGTCTGCGGGAGGCGGCCCGCGGGGGAGACGTCCCCGGCGAGGACGCGGGCCAGGGCGGTGCCCGCCGCCTGGCCGCCGTGCGCGGTCCACAGCAGGGCGGGCAGATCGGCGTGGTCGACCGCGTACGGGTAGGCGGAGACCAGGGCCAGCACCGTGTCCGGGTTCGCCGCGCGGGCGGCACGCAGCAGCCGCTCCTGGTGGGCGGGCAGCCGCAGGGTCGTACGGTCCTCGGTCTCGCGGCCGTTGACGTGCGGGTCGTTGCCCGCGACGACGATGACCACGTCGGCCGAGGCGGCGGCACGGGCCACCGCGTCCTCGCCGTGTTCGCCGAACTCCAGCTGGAAGATCTCGGCGTCGCCGGCGTCCTCCTCGGCAACCTTCACGCCGTCGGCGGCGACAGAGACGTACCTGCCCGTCCCCAGGTGCTTCAGGAGGTGGCCGTTCCCATGGGATGCGGAGGGTTCCAGCCGGAAGGTCTCCTGGACGACCCAGCCGCCCGGCCGGTCGGCGGAGGCGCGGACGAAGCAGTCGTCGGCGACGGAGAGATACCGGCCGTCGGGGGCCCGCAGGGTGAGGATCCCCTCGCCCCAGTCGATCAGCGCCAGTTCGGTGCCGACGGCGTCGGCGGTCAGCGGGGGCAGGTCGGTGCGCCCCGTGAGCAGCGCCGGGTCGAGGGCGCCCCCGGCACCGCGTACCTCCTCCGCCGTGTCATCGGCGGCGGGCACCGCGAGATACCGGCCGGACGACGTCCTCAGACGTACGCGGTCCACGCCCTCGGCGAAGTCCACGCGCTCGGCGCCGAACCGCTCGTACAGGCCCTCCAGCGGGGTCGAACGGTGGATGAGCGTGCCGCTGTACCAGTCGAGCTTGCACTCGTCGGCGAGCAGGCCGACGACGGCGACCCGGACGCCGGGGCGCAGCGGCAGCAGACCGTCGTTCTTGAGCAGGACGATCGCCTGTTCCGCGGCTTCCCGGGCGAGCGCGCGGTGGGCGGGCGTGTCGAAGTCCTCGGTTCCGGCGTACGGGTCGAGGTCCGGGTCGAACTCGCCCAGCCGGAAGCGCACGGCGAGCTGGCGGCGGACCGCGGTGTCGATGTCGGCCTCGGTCAGCAGGCCAAGCTCCAGGGCGCCCCGGACGCGTCCGGCGATCCGCGATCCGTCCGTGCCGTGGTCGGTGAAGCTGTCGACGCCGGCGAGGAGGGCGGCGGCGGTGGCCTCCTCGTGGGTGTCGAAGTAGTGCTCGGAGTCGACCAGGTTGGAGGGCGCGCCCGCGTCCGAGCAGACCAGCAGCTCCTGGTCGGTCCACGCCCGCAGGTGCTCGCGCAGATACGGCGAGACATGGTTGGGGCGCCCGTTGACCAGGTTGTACGCGGGCATCACACCGGAGACGGCGCCCGCGACCACGGTGTCGCGGAAGGCGCGCAGGTCGTACTCGTGCAGCACGCGCGGGCGGACGGACGAGGACGAGGTGTCCCTGTGCGTCTCGTTGTTGTGCGCGAGCCAGTGCTTGAGGACGGGCGCCGTGCGCCAGTAGGCCGGGTGGCCGCCGCGCAGCCCGCGGGTGTACGCGGTGGCGATGGCGGAGGTGAGCGCCGGGTCCTCCGAGTAACCCTCCTCGTTGCGCCCCCACAGCGGGTGGCGCAGCAGATTGACCGTGGGGGACCAGACGTTGAGGCCCACCCGGTCGTCGCGGGCGCGCATCGCGCGGACCTCCGTCGAGACGGCCTCCCCGACCCGGCGCACGAGATCCTCGTTCCAGGTCGCGCCGAGTCCGACGGCCTGGGGGAACACCGTCGCCGGGCCCATCCAGGCGACGCCGTGCAGGGCCTCCTGGCCGGTGCGGAACGCCCGCACGCCGAGTCGCTCGACGGCGGGCGCGAACTGGTGCAGGAACGCGATCCGTTCGTCGAGGGTGAGCCGCGCCAGCAGGTCGTCGATGCGCTTCGCGAACGGCAGGCTCGCGTCACGGAAGGGCGGCATGGGTGGCGTCTCTGCGGTCACGTGGTGATCCCTTTGCGGTGGAGCGGTGACGGGCTTTCGAAGCGCTTCGATGCTCGATCGGCCAGGGGGTGGGTGTCAAGACACCTGGGGGCAGCAACTCCATTTCCCGCCATAGATCTCAAGTGCCAGGCGGGGCATGCCTGTTGCATGACACTCCGAGGAATCTTGGGATCGACCCTTGTGCACCCCCAGGCGTTCACTTAACCTCGCAGCAACATCGAAGCGCTTCGATTGACGGGCTTCCCTCCCCGCAGGGCACAGTCCTCCGAGGACCGCTTCAGCTCAGGCAGATCCACTCAAGACACCGCAGCCGACGGCTCCACCGCCGGGTGTCCTGCTGTGCGCCATGAAGGGTTGACGCAATGACGCCGAACTCCGCCACCTCCGCCCCCAGCCGGAGAAGCTTCCTCGCCTCCACGGCGGTCGCAGCGGCCGCCGTGGCCGGCGGAATGCCCCTGCTCGCCGCCTGTGGCGGCGGACAGGACGGCAACAAGGACGGCACCACCTCGGGCAAGGACGCGCAGAAGATCCTTCCGGCGTTCGTGGCGTCGAGCGTCGTCACGCCCGACATCCCCTCGAAGAACGGATCGGCCGCGGGCTTCACACAGCCGATCGACCTGAGCGCGCTGAAGACCGCCGTCCCGAAGAAGCTGGGCGGCGGCAGCGGCCTGAAGATCATGTCGCCGTTCTGGGGCACACCGCCGGCCGACGACAACGCGTACTACACGGCCATGAACGAGGCCATCGGCATCAAGGCGACCTGGCAGAACCAGGACGGCAACACCTACGACGAGAAGCTCGGCGCGATCCTCGCCTCCAGCGACATCCCGGACGTGGTGGTCGTCCCCGGCTGGAACCTGAACGGCAAGATACCGAGCGCGATCAACGCCAAGTTCGCCGACCTCGGCCCGTACCTGTCCGGCGACAAGGTCAAGGACTACCCGAACCTCGCGGCCGTACCGACCGACGCCTGGCAGCGCTCCATCTTCGGCGGCCTGCTGCGCGCGATCCCGATGCCGGCCTCGTACGTCACGAACATCGCGGCCTTCTACCGCAAGGACATCTTCGCCAAGAAGGGCTACACACTGCCCAAGTCGCCCGACGAGTTCCTGTCCTGGGCGAAGGAGGCCACCGACGCCAAGGCGAAGGTGTGGGCCTGCGACGACCTCAAGTGGACGGCCTTCAACATCTACGGCGTCCTCAACGGCAGCGACAAGGCACTGTGGTGGGACCTGCGGGACGGCAAGCTGGTCAACCGCGTCGAGACCGCCGAGTACCTCGAAGCCCTGGAGTGGACGCGCAAGCTCTACGCGGCGGGCGTCGTCCACCCCGACGCCAAGGCCGTCAAGGGCGACGCCTCCAACCGCTTCACCGCGGGCCAGTCCCTCGTCTTCAACGGCGACCTGTCCTACTGGTACGGCTCGACGGCCGAACAGCGCACCCAGAAGACGGACTTCGAGATGGGCGCGTTCGACATCTTCGGCCCCGACGGCGGCGACCCCACGCTCTGGGCGACCCAGCCCGCGGGCATCTTCACCTTCGTCAGCAAGAAGGCGTCCAAGCGGCAGATCAAGGACTTCCTCGCGCTCGCCGACTTCTGCGCGGCGCCGTACGGCACCAAGGAGTACATGCTCACGGTGTACGGCGTCGAGGGCACCGACTACACGGTCAAGAACGGCCTGCCCACCAAGACCACCAAGGGCACCAACGAGGTCAACGGCGCCTACGACTACACCGGCGACCCGGCCGCCTACCTCGCCCACCCCGATCTGCCGGACATCGCCAAGCTCCAGGTCGAGTGGCAGCAGCGCATGGGCGCCTTCACCAAGAAGTCCTCCTTCTACGGGCTGACCATCACCGAGCCCAACCGCTGGACCAACCTCGCCAACGACTTCGAGCAGCTGGAGGACGACATCGTCCGCGGCCGCAAGAAGATCAGCGACATGCAGCAGGCCGTCGCGGACTGGAAGCAGAAGGGCGGCGACGACCTGCGCGCCTGGTACAAGAAGCTGCTCGACGACAACGGCTCCGCGGCCAAGTGACCCAGGGCTGAGGCAAGGAGAAGGCCGTGTCGCACAGCACGGTGCCCCGGAGCGGGGCCGGGGCCGAGGCGGGCAAGAGGACACCGGACGGGAGTCCACCGGACGGCGACGCCGGGCGCGCCGCCGGACGGCGGGCCGGGCGGAACGCCGGACAGGGCGCCGGAAGGCCGGGCTTCCGGCTACGGTTCAGACGCGACCGCACCCTGATCCTGATGACCCTCCCGGCGGTCGCGCTCGTCCTCGTCTTCACCTACATACCGGTCCTCGGCAATGTCGTCGCCTTCCAGGACTACGACCCGTATCTGAGCGACAACGGCTTCGTCGCGATCTTCGAGAGCCCCTGGATCGGCCTGGAGAACTTCCAGCGGATCTTCGCCGACTCGGAGTTCTGGCACGCCGTGCAGAACACGTTCGTGCTGTTCTTCCTCCAGCTCGTGCTGTACTTCCCGATCCCGGTCGGCCTCGCGCTGCTCATCAACAGCGTGGTCAGGCCCCGGGTCCGGGCGGTCGCCCAGGCGGTCATGTACCTCCCGCACTTCTTCTCCTGGGTCCTGGTCGTCACCGTCTTCCAGCAGATCTTCGGCGGGGCGGGCATCATCGCGCAGACCCTGCGGCAGCACGGCCACCAGGGCATCGACCTGATGACCGATCCGGGGATCTTCAAGTTCCTGGTGACGGCCGAGGGTGTCTGGAAGGACGCGGGCTGGGGCATCATCGTCTTCCTCGCGGCCCTGTCGTCCGTCCCGCCCGATCTCTACGAGGCCGCCGCCATGGACGGGGCCGGACGCTGGCGCCGGATGTGGCACATCACCCTGCCCGCCCTGCGCCCGGTGATCGCCCTGCTCCTGGTGCTGCGCGTCGGCGACGCGCTCACCGTCGGCTTCGAGCAACTCCTGCTCCAGCGCGACTCGGTGGGCCCCGGCGCCTCCGACGTCCTCGACACCTACGTGTGGTGGAACGGCATCCGCAACCAGGACTTCGGCTATGCCGCGGCCGCCGGACTGGTCAAGGGCGTGGTCGGCCTGGGGCTCGTCCTGACCGCCAACAAGGTCGCCCATCTCATGGGTGAGCAGGGGGTGTACGAGAAATGACCGCCGTGACGTACGAACCGCGCGACAGGCCCGGCCGCTGGGCGGCGCCGCCCCGGCCGCCCTGGGAGGAGGAGCCGTCGAAGGCCGGCCTCGCGGGCAAGGGGCTCACCCTCACCCTGGCCGCCTTCGCGATCCTCTTCCCCCTCTGGATCGTCGTCGTCACCAGCCTCCAGTCGAAGAAGACCATCGACGCGGCCGGCGGTCTGGTGGTCATCCCCCAGGGCGTCACCCTCGTCGCCTACAAGGAACTGCTGACCGGCGGCCAGGTGCAGCGCGCCGCGCTCGTCAGCGTCGGAGTGACCCTGGTCGGCACCCTGTTCAGCATGTCGGTCTCGGTCCTGTGCGCCTACGGCCTCTCGCGTGTCGGATCGCTGGGCCACCGCTGGCTGTTGATGCTGCTGCTCGCCACGATGTTCTTCGGCGCCGGGCTCATCCCCACCTATCTGCTCGTGCAGGCGCTCGGCCTCACCGACACCTATCTCGCGCTGATCCTCCCCAGCGCGGTGAGCGTCTTCAACATCCTGGTGCTGCGCGCGTTCTTCATGGGCATCTCGCCCGAACTGATCGACAGCGCCCGCATCGACGGCGCCGGCGACTGGCGCGTCCTGTGGCAGATCGTGATGCCGCTCTCCCGGGCGGTCCTCGCGGTGATCTCGCTGTTCTACGCGGTCGGTTACTGGAGCGCCTGGTTCAACGCCTCCATCTACCTGACCGACCAGAAGATGATGCCGCTCCAGAACGTCATGATCCAGCTGGTGCAGAAGCAGGAGCGTCCCGTCGGACTCGCCACGCAGATCAACACCGGTCAACTGTCGCCGCTCGCCATCCAGATGGCCGTCATGGTGATGGCGCTGCTGCCGGTCGCGGTCCTCTCGCCCTTCGTCCAGCGGCACTTCAAGAAGGGCATGCTCACCGGCGCCGTGAAGGGCTGATCCCGGCCGGGTCTTGCGCCCCTCCACACCCCTCTCGTGCCTCCGCGTTCTTCCGTACGGCCTCCGTTCCGCCGCCCCAGCTCGCCGCGGCCGACCTGCTCCTGACCAGCGGTCGGCCGCGGCGGTCCACTCTCCTCACCCCGATCGAGGTAGGTCATGCGCACGCCCCGCGGAACCGGCCCGGAGTCCGGGCGTCCGAGCCTGAGCGACGCCACCCGGGGCCGCATCCTGTTCGGCGGCGACTACAACCCCGAGCAGTGGCCGGAGGAGACCTGGCACGAGGACGTCCGCCTCATGAAGGAGGCCGGCGTCAACTCCGTCACTCTCGGGGTCTTTTCCTGGGCCAGGCTGGAACCACGCCCAGGAGTGCGGGAGTTCGGCTGGCTGGACCGGCTGATGGACCTGACGCACGAGCACGGCATCGGGGTCGTGCTCGCCACCCCCACCTCCTCGCCGCCCCCCTGGATGGGCCGGCTGCACCCCGAGACGCTGCCCCGGGACGAGGACGGCCGCACCGAATGGTGGGGCTCCCGGCAGCACTTCTCGCACTCCAGCGCCGTCTACCGCCGATGCGCCGCCGCCATCACCGAGGATCTGGCCGCCCGCTACGGGAGCCACCCCGCGCTCACGATGTGGCACATCAACAACGAGTACTGCACCTTCGACTACGGCGACGAGGCCGCCGCCGCCTTCCGCCGCTGGCTCCAGGACAGGTACGGCACCGTCGAAGCCCTCAACACGGCCTGGGGAACGGCCTTCTGGGGCCAGGGCTACGACGGCTGGCACGAGGTGATCCCACCGCGTCACGCGCACTACATGAAGAACCCGACGCAGGTGCTCGACTTCAAGCGGTTCACCTCCGACATGCTCCTGGAGTGTTGCGCCGCCGAGCGGGACATCGTGCGCCGCCACAGCCCGCACACCCCGGTGACCAGCAACTTCATGCCGATGTGGGTCGGCCAGGACGCCTGGAGGTGGGCCGCCGAGGAGGACGTCGTCTCCGTCGACGTCTATCCGGACCCGCGCGACCCGCTCGGCGCGCAGAACGGCGCCCTCATCCAGGACATGACGCGCTCCCAGGCCGGAGGCGGTCCCTGGATGCTCATGGAGCAGGCGGCCGGGGCGGTCAACTGGCGTGGTGTGAACCACCCCAAGCCGCGCGGGCTGAACCGGCTGTGGTCGCTGCAGGCCGTGGCGCGCGGCGCCGACGCCGTCTGCTACTTCCAGTGGCGGCAGTCCCGGCAGGGCGCCGAGAAGTTCCACTCGGGGATGATCGGCCACGCGGGGGAGCGGGGCCGCACCTTCCAGGAGATCAAGCGGATCGGTGCCGAACTCTCCCTCCTCGGCACCTATGTGACAGACAGTCATGTCGCCTCGGACATCGCGATCCTGCACGACTGGAACTCCTGGTGGGCGGGAGCGCACGACGGCCGACTCTCCTCGGAGAACGACTACGCGGAAGTCGTACGGGCCTGGCATCGCGCCCTCTGGGAGGCTCACCTCACCACCGCCTTCGCGCATCCCGAACACGACCTCTCCGCGTACCGGATGATCGTCGTGCCCCAGCTCTACCTGCTCACCGACGCGGCGATCGACAACCTCCTCGCCCGTGTACGAGCGGGCGGCACCCTCGTCTGCGGCTTCCTCACCGGCGTCGCCGACGAGGACGACCGGGTGCGGCCGGGCGGCATGGACGAGCGGCTGCGCGAACTGTTCGGCATCCGCACGCTGCACGAGTGGTGGCCGCTGGACGCGGGGGAGAGCGCGGACTGCGACGGCTTCCGGGGCACGCTCTGGTCCGAGGAGATCGAACCCGACGGCACCGCGGTCGTCGAGACGCGGTACCGGGGCGGCGAACTGGACGGACTGCCCGCCGTGCTCCGCAAGGGCACGGCCCGCTACCTCTCCACCCTTCCCGAACCGGCCGCCCTGCGTGAACTGCTGGCGAAGGCCGCGTACGGCGCGGGCGTCCGGCCGGTGCTCGACGGGCTGCCCGACGGCGTCGAGGCCGTCCGGCGCGGTGACCTGCTCTTCCTGCTCAACCACGGGCACGACCCGGTGACCGTCGAGGTCCCGGGCAGTCACCGCGACCTGCTCGGCGGCGCGCCCGTACGCGACTCCGTACGACTGGAGCGCTACGGAGCGGTGGTGCTCGCCCCATGACGGACAAGGCTCGCTCCGACGCACACGCAGCGAACACCCACGCCCACTCCACTCGCACCGACTCCGACGGCACCCGAACGGAGGGGGGCCAAGCGGAGTGCGGCCGAGCGGATGGCGGCCGTGCCTCCGCCCCCGTCCACGGCACCTGGGAACCTCTCCCCGCCGCCCGCTGGGAGGACGCCTTCCTGAGCGGGAACGGCACGCACGGCGCCATGGTGTTCGGTGATCCGAACGACGACCGGGTGATCGTCAACCATCACCGTCTGGTCCGCCCGAACGGCAGCGTGAACGCCCGCCCGCCCGAACTCGCCGACCGCCTCGCCGACGTGCAGGACCGGCTGCTGGCCGGAGACGTGAGCGCCGGGGAGGACTTCACCGACGGACGGCCGCTGCTGTGGGTGCAGCCCTTCCACCCGGCCTTCCAGGTGCGACTGCGCCGCCCTGGTGACCTCGCGCATACGGACGGTGTGCGCCGCCCCGCCGAGGAGCGGCCTGCGTACCGGCGCGAGGCCGACTTCACCACCGGGGTCGTCAGCGCCGCGTGCGGTGACCGGCGCAGCGAGGTCTTCGTCTCGCGCGCCGACGACGTCATCGCGCACTATGCGACCGCCACCGACCTCGCGGCCGAGGTGACACTCGACCACCGGCTGCCGGGAGCGCCCGCCGACCTCGCGGTGGCCCACGGAGCCGTCCGCACCCCCGAAGGCGCCCTCCTCACCCTGCGCGCCCGCTATCCGGGCAGCGACCTGGCGTACACCGGGATCACGCTCCTCGTCACCGACGGCCGGACCCGTCCCACCCTTCCCGGCGTACGGGTCGAGGGCGCCCGCTCGATGCTGCTGCTCACCCGGGTACGCCGGCACCCGGGCGAGACGGACGTCCTCGCCGAGGTCCGCGCGCTACGGGAGCTGCTGCCCGAGGCCGGCCACGGCGCCGAGGGCATCGAGCGCGCCTACGTCCACCTGCTCGACCGCCACACCGCCTCGCACCGCGCCGCCTACCTCCGCGTCACCCTCGACCTGCACGCCGATCCCGCCGAACGGGCCCTCCCCGGATCGGAGTTGGTCCGGCGACCGAAGAGCCCCGCCCTCCTGGAACGGCTCTTCGCCGCCGGCCGCTACCATCTGTTGTCCGCGGCCGGGACGCTGCCGCCCCGGCTGACCGGGATCTGGACCGGCGACTGGGACACCGCCTGGTCCGGGGCGTTCACCACGGACGCCAACCTCAATCTGCAGACCGCGTCGGCCGTCGCCGCCGCGCTCCCCGAGGTCACCGAGGCGCACGCGGCCCTGGTCCACGGCCAGTTGCCGCACTGGCGGGACAACGCCCGAGCCGTCTTCGGCGCACGCGGTGTCGTGGCCCCCGCCCACACCGACGGCGAGTCCGGCCACATCCACCACCTCAGCCGTGAGTACCCGCTGCACGTGTGGACCGCGGGCGCCGACTGGCTCCTCAAGCCCCTGGTGGACCACGACGAGACCCGCGGCGAGCGCGACCCGAGGCTGGCCGCAGCGCTCGCCGAAGTCGCCCGTTTCTACGAGGACTTCCTCACCCGGACCGACGAAGACGGCCACCTGGTGATCGTGCCGTCCTACTCCCCGGAGAACCGCCCCGCGAACGCGGGCTGGGTCACCGTGAACGCCGCCATGGACCTCTCGGCGGCCCGGCACGCCCTGCGCACGGCCGCCGAATACCACCCGGGACCCGACGCCGACCGCCGGCGCGCGCTCGCCGACCGGCTGCCGCCGCACCGGATCAACGCCGAGGGAGCGCTCGCCGAGTGGGCCAGGCCCGGACTCCTCGACACCTACGACCACCGGCACCTCAGCCACCTCTACGGCGTCTGGCCGCTCGACGAGATCAACCCGTACGACACCCCCGAACTCGCCGCGGCGGCCCACCGCGCCCTCGAACTGCGCGGCGCCGAGAACGACTCGGCGCACGGCCACCTCCATCACGCCCTGGTGGCCGCCCGGCTGCGGGACGCGGAGCGGGTGGCGGCAGCCCTCGACAACGTCCTGGCCGGGGACTTCTTCCACGTCTCCCTGATGAGCGGCCACTACCCGAACCGGCACGTCTACAACGCCGACGCCGCCCACACCCTGCCCGCCGTGCTCATCGAGGCCCTGATCCAGTCCACACCGCGGCGGCTCGTCCTGCTCCCCGCGCTCCCCGCCGGCCTCCCCAGCGGCGAACTCCGGGGCATCCGCACGAGGTTCGGCGCCGAGGCCGACCTCATCTGGACCCCCGACGGTGCCACGGCCGTGCTGCGACCCGGCCGCACCTGCCGCATCGAACTCCAGACTTCCGCCGGCGCGCGACCGCTCTCCCTGAGCGCCGGAGAAGACCGCGTCCTCACCCTGGGGCCGCGGTAGACCCCCGCACCTCCCCCCACCCATGAAAGGGACCTCATGGCGCTTCGTACACGGAACAGGATCACTATGACCCTGCTGGCCCCCGCGCTCGCGCTCGGCGCGACGATCGGCCTCGCCTCGGCCCCCGCCCAGGCCGCCGTCTGGTCCTCCTGCGACCAGTGGGGCAGCACCACCCTCAACGGGTACACGCTCTACAACGACATCTGGGGCTCCGGCGCCGGCAGCCAGTGCATCTGGGCCAACTCCGGCACCAACTGGGGAGTCTGGGCCGACCACCCCAACACCGGCGGCATCAAGTCCTACCCCAACTCCAAGAAATACGTCGGCAAGACGATCTCGGGGCTGTCCACCCTCACCAGCACCTACAACGTCACCGTCCCGTCCTCCGGCGCGTACGACACCTCGTACGACATCTGGGACACCGGCTACGCCCACGAGATCATGCTCTGGGTCAACTACAACGGAGCCGTCGGCGCGCTCGGCACCTCACAGGGCACGCTCACGCTGAACGGCAACACCTGGACCGTCTACAAGGGCAACAACGGCGCGAACGACGTCTTCTCGTTCCTGCGGACCTCGGACTCCACCTCCGGCACCCTCAACATCCTCCCGATCCTGAAGTGGATCGCGAACACCAAGGGCTGGATGTCGAGCGGCGCGACCATCGGGGACGTGCAGTTCGGCTTCGAGATCACCTCGTCCGCGGGCGGTCTCGACTTCACCACCAACAACCTGACGGTCAGCAGCAGTTGACCCGCGCCTGAACGGGCGGCCGGTCCCTCGCGGGGCCGGCCGCACCCGGCCGGACAGGATCCGCCCCGGCCGGCCGCACCCGTCCCGGACCGGCCCTAACCGGCCACCGGCAGCCGCGCCCCGTCCCGCAGGAACAGCGGGATCCGGTCCAGCGGCGCGTCGACCGTCACGGCCACGCCCCCCTCGTACGACTTCCCGGTCCACGCGTCCGTCCAGCGCGCACCCGCCGGGAGGTACGCCGTACGGGCCGTCGCGCCCGCGGTGAGAACCGGCGCGACCAGCAGGTCCGGGCCGAGGAGGTACGCGTCGTCCACCGACCAGGCCGCCTGGTCGCCCGGGAACTCCAGGAGCAGCGGGCGCATCACCGGCAGCCCCTCCTCGTGGGCCTCCCGCATGACGTCCAGCAGATACGGCTTCAGGCGTTCGCGCAGCCGCAGGTACTTCTCCATGACGGCGCCGGCCTCCTCGCCGTACGACCAGACCTCGTTCGGGCCGCCCGTCATGCCGGGGCCGAGCGGCAGGCCGGGGTCGCGGAAGCCGTGCAGCCGCATCAGCGGGGACAGCGCGCCGAACTGGAACCAGCGGACCATGACTTCGCGGTACGCGGGGTCGTCCGGGTCGCCGCCGTGGAAGCCGCCGATGTCGGTGTTCCACCAGGGGATGCCGGACAGCGCGGTGTTGAGGCCCGCGGCGATCTGGCGGCGCAGGGTCGCGAAGTCGGTTCCGATGTCGCCCGACCACAGCGCGGCCCCGTAGCGCTGACTGCCCGCCCAGGCCGAGCGGTTGAGGGAGATGATCTCGGTCTCCCCGGCGGCGGCCATCCCCTCGTAGAAGGTGCGGGCGTTCTCGCGCGGGTAGAGGTTGCCCACTTCGAGACCCGGGCCCGCGTGGTAGCGCAGGTTCTCGGCGAAGCCCGGCTTCAGCTCCGGCTCGCAGGCGTCCAGCCAGAAGGCCGAGATCCCGTACGGATCCAGGTAGTTGTCCTTCACCCGCGACCACAGGAAGTCGCGCGCCTCGGGGTTCGTGGCGTCGTAGAAGGCCACCTGGACGGTGGACGCGACCTCCTTGTCCGGCCAGTCGGCGTGCGCCATCGGTCCGTACTCGGTGCCGATGAAGTAGCCCCGCTGCTCCATGAGCTGGTGGTTCTCGGAGAGCGGGGAGACCGAGGGCCAGACCGACACGACCAGTTTGACGCCGAGACCGGCGAGTTCGGCCTGCATGGCCGCGGGGTCGGGCCACTCGGCCGGGTCGAACCTCCAGTCGCCGAGATGGGTCCAGTGGAAGAAGTCGCAGACGATGACCGACAGCGGCAGGCCCCGGCGCTTGTACTCCCTTGCCACCTCCAGGAGTTCGTCCTGCGTGCGGTAGCGCAGCTTGCACTGCCAGAATCCGGCCGCCCACTCGGGCAGCATCGGCGTACGGCCGGTCGCCGCGCTGTAGCGGCGCTGGGCGTCGGCCGGAGTGCCCGCGGTGATCCAGTAGTCGATCTGGCGGGCCGAGTCGGCCACCCAGCGGGTGCCGTTGCCGGCGAGCTCCACCCGGCCGATGGCCGGACTGTTCCACAGAAGGGTGTAGCCGCGGCTGGAGGTGAGCACCGGAACGGTGACCTCGGCGTTGCGCTGGACGAGGTCCAGGACCGCGCCCTTCTGGTCGAACAGCCCGTGCTGGTGCTGCCCGAGGCCGTACAGCTTCTCGCCGTCGTACGCGGCGAAGCGCTGCTCCAGACGGTGGTGACCGTTCCCCGTGGGGGTGTACAGGCGCGAGCCGGGCCACCAGAAGTGGGCGCGCTCCTCGGCGAGGAGCTCACTGCCGTCGTCGGTGCGGGTAAAGCGGAGCAGCCCCTCGGCGCTCACCTCGACGGTCAGCGCTCCGACCGTCAACCTTCCCTGGCCGTCCCGGAGTTCGAGCATGCTCGCGGTGGCCTCCCGCTCGTCGAGCAGCGCTCCCGGCAGGCCTTCGAGTACGGGGGCGCCGAGACGGGCGCGGACCCGGACCGCGTCGGGGCCCCACGGCTCGATCCGGACGGTCTCCGTGCGGCCGCTCCACTCCAGCGCGCCGTCCCGCTCACGGAACGTGCCCACGGTCGGGGAGGACTGCGCGAGGCTGACCTGGGACTGGGTTTCGGCAGACTGATTCACGGCGAGTGCTCCTGAAGGAGTGCAGACATGAAGGAGTGCAGACAGGGAGTGCGGGTGGGGTGCGGGCAGGGGTGCAGCCAGGGCGGTGCGGGCAGAGCAATGCAGAGCGGTGCGGTGCGGTGCGGTGCGGTAGGAGTGTGCGGACGGGGGTGCCCCCCCGGCAGAGAGAGGCCCGGGACGGGGGCCCGGAAGGGGCGCCCTCGAAAGGGTCCTGGGTGCTGGGCCCTGGGTCAGGGAGCGGCCGGCGCCGGCCCCGTGCTCGCCCGGACCGTCAACTCGGGTGCGATGAGTACGACTTCGTCCTTGCCGCGCCCTTCGAGCTTGGCGATCAGATGCTCGACGGCGTGCCGGCCCATGTCCTGCGCCGGGATGGCGACCGACGTCAGCCGCACCGAGGCCTGGGTGGCGACCTGGTCCGGGCAGATCGCGATCACCGACACGTCCTCGGGCACGGCGCGGCCCTCCCGGCGCAGCAGCGCGAGGAGCGGTTCGACCGCCGACTCGTTCTGTACGACGAAGCCCGTGGTGCCCGGGCGCTCGTCGAGGATGCGGGCGAGGGTGAGGGCCATCGCGTCGTAGCCGCCCTCGCAGGGCCGGTGCAGTACGCGCAGGCCCAACTCCCTAGAGCGGGACCGGAGTCCGTCGAGCGTGCGCTCGGCGAAGCCGGTGTGCCGCTCGTAGACGGCGGGCGCCTCGCCGATGACAGCGATGTCACGGTGGCCGAGCAGCGCCAGGTGCTCGGCGCACAGCGCGCCCGTCGCCCCGAAGTCGAGGTCGACGCAGGTCAGGCCGGTGGTGTCGGCGGGCAGACCGATGAGCACGGACGGCTGGTCCGTCTCGCGCAGCAACGGCATTCGCTCGTCGTCGAGTTCGACGTCCATCAGGATCATCGCGTCGGCGAGCCCGCTGCCGGTGACCCGGCGCACCGCGTCGGGCCCCTCCTCACCGGTGAGCAGCAGGACGTCGTAGCCGTGCGTCCGGGCGTTCGTGGCCACCGCGATGGCGATCTCCATCATCACGGGTACGTACATGTCGGTGCGGAGCGGAACCATCAGCGCGATGATGTTGGACCGGCTGCTCGCCAGGGCGCGGGCGCCCGCGTTCGGGTGGTAGCCGAGCTCCTGGATGCTCCGCTCGACCCGCTGCCGGGTGCCCGCGGAGATGGACCGCTTGCCGCTGAGGACATAGCTCACCGTGCTCGCCGAGACTCCGGCGTGCTGGGCGACCTCGGCGAGGGTGACCATCCAGCTCTCCAAGCTTTGTGAAGCGCTTCGACAGTGCGCGCGGTACGGATAGGGGCGAGTGGGGGTGGCTCGACACTAGCCCGGTGGAGGAATCGTGTCCATAGGTTGTCGAAGCGCTTCGACAACGAAATTCCCGAACTTCGGCAACGAGATTCCTGAACCCGGTTCAGCGCCCTCGTGGAACGTGCGGTGGCCCCCTGAGCGGCGTACCCAGACCGTCCCCCGGAAGGCGTCCCCGGCGCAACACCGCCGACCGTGCCCGTGCCGGCGGGTGAGAGAGCAGGCGGGTACCCGGGTGACGGGGTGGCGCCGGCCGGGGTCCCGGGGGCGTCCATTGGGCCGAACGCTGCGTGAGGACTGGTGGGGTCACCGGGAATCCGGTAAATACGATCGAGTAGCACCGTTCGGTAACGAACAGCCCCAAGATCCCTATTCGCGGCGAGGTGAGCCTCATGTCCGCAACACCCCACCAGCCCACAGTCACCGAACGTGAGGCCCGACAGGTCGCCGAGGCCGCGCGCGAACAGGACTGGCGAAAGCCCAGCTTCGCCAAGGAACTCTTCCTCGGCCGCTTCCGGCTCGACCTGATCCACCCGCACCCGCTCCCCGCCGACGAGGACACCCTGCGCGGCGAGGAGTTCCTGGCCAAACTGCGCGACTTCTGCGAGACGAAGATCGACTCCGCCCGGATCGAGCGCGAGGCGCGGATCCCGGACGAGACCATCACCGGGCTCAAGGAGATCGGCGCCCTCGGCATGAAGATCGACACCAAGTACGGCGGTCTCGGCCTCACCCAGGTGTACTACAACAAGGCCCTCGCCCTGGTCGGCTCCATGAACCCGGCGCTCGGCGCGCTGCTCTCCGCCCATCAGTCGATCGGCGTACCGCAGCCGCTGAAGCTCTTCGGCACCCAGGAGCAGCGGGACACCTTCCTGCCGCGCTGCGCCCGCACCGACATCTCCGCCTTCCTGCTCACCGAGCCGGACGTCGGCTCCGACCCGGCGCGGCTCGCCACGACGGCGGTGCCGGACGGTGACGACTACATCCTCGACGGGGTGAAACTGTGGACGACCAACGGCGTCGTCGCGGATCTCCTCGTCGTCATGGCGCGCGTCCCGAAGTCCGAGGACCGCAAGGGCGGCATCACGGCCTTCGTGGTGGAAGCCGCCTCGGAGGGCGTCACGGTCGAGAACCGCAACGCGTTCATGGGCCTGCGCGGCCTGGAGAACGGCGTCACCCGCTTCCACCGGGTGCGGGTGCCTGCCGCGAACCGCATCGGACCGGAGGGTGCGGGCCTGAAGATCGCCCTCACCACCCTCAACACCGGCCGCCTCTCGCTGCCCGCCATGTGCGTGGGCGCGGGCAAGTGGTGCCTGAAGATCGCCCGTGAGTGGTCGGCGGTGCGCGAGCAGTGGGGCAAGCCGGTCGCCTTCCACGAGGCCGTCGGCTCCAAGATCTCCTTCATCGCGGCCACCACCTTCGCGCTCGAAGCCGTTCTCGACCTGTCGTCGCAGATGGCCGACGAGAACCGCAACGACATCCGCATCGAGGCCGCCCTCGCCAAGCTGTACGGCTCCGAGATGGCCTGCCTGATGGCCGACGAACTGGTCCAGATCCGCGGTGGCCGCGGCTTCGAGACGGCCGCGTCGCTGGCGGCCCGCGGCGAACGCGCCGTCCCCGCCGAACAGGTCCTGCGCGACCTGCGCATCAACCGCATCTTCGAGGGCTCCACGGAGATCATGCATCTGCTGATCGCCCGCGAGGCCGTCGACGCCCATCTCTCGGTGGCCGGCGACCTCATCGATCCCGACAAGTCCCTCTCGGAGAAGGCGAAGGCGGGCGCGAACGCCGGGGTCTTCTACGCCAAGTGGCTGCCGAAGCTCGTCGCCGGAGCCGGTCAACTCCCGCGCTCGTACAACGAGTTCCACCACGACGTCGACCTCTCCACGCATCTGCGCTACGTCGAACGCAGCGCCCGCAAGCTCGCCCGGTCCACCTTCTACGCCATGTCGCGCTGGCAGGGCCGCATGGAGACCAAGCAGGGCTTCCTCGGCCGGATCGTCGACATCGGCGCCGAACTCTTCGCGATGAGCGCGGCCTGTGTACGGGCCGAACTCCTGCGCACCACAGGGGAACACGGCCGCGAGGCCTACCAGCTCGCCGACGCCTTCTGCCGTCAGTCCCGCGTCCGCGTCGAGGAGCTGTTCGGACGTCTGTGGACCAACACCGACGACATCGACCGCAAGGTCGTCAAGGGTGTCCTGTCGGGCACCTACACCTGGCTGGAGGAAGGCGTACTCGACCCGTCCGGCGAAGGCCCCTGGATCGCCGACGCCACACCCGGCGCGAGCACCCGGGAAAACGTCCACCGGCCCATTCGCTGACGATCGTCCCGGTCACGCCGACGGACCCCGTCCGCCGTCGCGCTGCTTGCCGCGCCGCAGCAGGGCGCCGACAATGAACGCAACGGCGAACGGGGAACTCCACCGAGACGCCTCGCGGTTTTCCCCGGCATCGACCGCGCCGGACTGCGAGGGAATTCCCATGCCAGGAAAAGGGCTCGACGCCATCACCGGCAGGATCATGCGGGCGGGCGAGGGCCGGATACTGCACCGCCTCGAACGCCTCGCCGCACAGGTCGGCTCCCTGGAGGAGGAGTTCAGGGCACTGACCGACGAGGAACTCCAGTCACTCACACCGGAGTTCCGGGAACGTCACGCCGCCGGCGAGAGCCTCGACGACCTGCTGCCGGAAGCCTTCGCCGCGATGCGCGAGGCGTCCCGCCGCATCCTCGGCATGCGCCACTTCGACGTACAGATCATGGGCGGAGCGGCGCTGCACCTCGGCAACATCGCCGAGATGCAGACCGGCGAGGGGAAGACCCTCGTCGGCACCCTGCCGGTGTATCTGAACGCCCTCGCGGGCAAGGGAGTCCACCTCGTCACCGTCAACGACTACCTGGCCCGGCGCGACGCCGATTGGATGGGGCGCGCCTACCGCTTCCTGGGCCTGACCGTCGGCGTCGTCAGGACGGAGTCGACGCCCGCCGAACGCCGTGCCCAGTACGCCTGCGACATCACCTACGGCACCAACACCGAGTTCGGCTTCGACTATCTGCGCGACAACATGGCCTGGTCGCGGGACGAACTCGTCCAGCGTGGGCACCACTTCGCGATCGTCGACGAGGCCGACTCGATCCTCATCGACGAGGCCCGCACCCCGCTGATCATCTCCGGCCCGGCCGACCAGCCCACGCACTGGTACGAGGCCTTCGCCGCGTTCGCCCAGCACATGAAGGGCGTACGGGTGCAGGAGGAGCAGTTCACCACGCAGGCAGACAAGGACCGCCTCGCCGAACTGCGGATGCGGCACGACTACGAGTACGACCCGAAGACGCGCACGGTGTCGATCCTGGACCCCGGCGTCGAGTACCTCCAGGACCAGCTCGGCATCGACAGCCTCTACGAGTCCGACCACACCCCGCTGATCGGACACCTCAACAACGCCCTCAAGGCCAAGGAGCACTTCAAGAAGGACAAGGACTACGTCGTCGTGGACGGCGAGGTACTGATCGTCGACGAGCACACCGGCCGCATCCTCGCCGGCCGCCGCTACAACGAGGGCCTGCACCAGGCCATCGAGGCCAAGGAAGGCGTCACGATCAAGGACGAGAACCAGACCCTCGCGACGATCACCCTGCAGAACTTCTTCCGCCTCTACGACAAGCTCGCCGGCATGACCGGCACCGCCATGACCGAGGCGGCCGAGTTCCACCAGATCTACCAGCTGCACGTCGTCCCGATCCCCACCAACCGGCCCATGGTCCGGCGCGACGACCCCGACCAGATCTACCGCACCGTGGAGGCGAAGTACGCCGCGATCCTCGCCGACATCGCCGAGAAGCACCACCTCGGCCAGCCCGTCCTGGTCGGCACCACCTCCGTCGAGAAGTCCGAGCTGCTCTCGGTGCTGCTGCGCGGGCAGGGCATCCGGCACGAGGTCCTCAACGCCAAGAACCACCGGCACGAGGCCCAGATCGTCGCCCAGGCGGGACGCCGGGGCGCCGTCACCGTCGCCACCAACATGGCGGGCCGCGGCACCGACATCATGCTCGGCGGCAACCCGGAGGCCATGGCACTCGCCGAGGCGGGCGAGGACGCGGACCCGGAGGAACGGCGCAGGGCGCTCGACCGGATCACCTCCGCGGTCGCGGCCGAGCACGACGAGGTCAAGGAACTCGGCGGCCTCTATGTGCTCGGCACCGAGCGCCACGAGTCACGGCGCATCGACAACCAGCTCCGCGGCCGCTCCGGCCGGCAGGGCGACCCCGGCGCCTCCCGCTTCTACCTCTCGCTGGAGGACGACCTGATGCGGCTGTTCCGGGCCAACGTCGTCGACCGCGTGATGTCCATGGCGAACGTCCCCGACGACGTGCCCATCGAGAACAAGATGGTCACCCGCGCCATCGCCTCCGCCCAGGCACAACTCGAACAGCAGCACTTCGAGTCCCGCAAGGACGTCCTGAAGTTCGACGAGGTCCTCAACCGGCAGCGCACCCTCATCTACGCCGAACGCCGCCGGGTCCTGGCCGGCGAGGACCTGCGCGAGCAGCTCGTCCACTTCATGGAGGACACCGTACGGGCGTACATCGAGCAGGAGACCGGCGAGGGCTTCGGGGAGGAGTGGGACCTGGAGCGGCTGTGGGGCGTGCTCGGGCAGCTGTACCCCGTGGGGATCACCGTCGAGGAGCTGGAGGAACGCTACGGCGGCCGCGACGACCTCACCACCGAACGGGTCGTCGAGACGGTGACCGACGACATCCGCACCCGGTACGAGGACCGCGAGAGCGAACTCGGCTCCGACGCACTGCGCGACCTGGAACGCCTCGTCGTCCTCTCCGTCCTCGACCGCAAGTGGCGCGAGCACCTCTACGAGATGGACTACCTCCGCGACGGCATCGGCCTGCGCTGGACGCTCGGCCGCGAGCCGATCATCGAGTACGAGCGCGAGGGCTTCGACATGTACGGAGCCATGACCGACGCGATCAAGGAGGAGTCCGTCGGCTACGTCTTCAACCTCGACGCCACGGCCCCGGCCGACGGGACACTCGACCGGCGCGACCGCACCGACGGCCTCCTCTTCACCGCGCCGACGCTCGACACGGCCGACGGCGTGGTCGAAGGCGCGTTCGCCCGTACACAGCCGCCCGGGACCGCGCAGACAGCTCCCGAACCCGTCGGCGGACCGCCCGCGCGGAACCGCCCCAAGCCGCCGAGGTCCGGAGCCAGGCGCCGCCGCAAGCGCTGACCTGCGGATCAGTACGCCGGCCGGCCGCACCGGAACCCCCGCGGGTCGGCGCGCGCCCACCGCCGCCCGTACGGGATGTCCCCACCCCGCTCGGACCCCTCGGCGCGGCCGGGCGACGGGAATCACGAGGGGAGGCGGCGGAATGAGGGACGCACTGTCCTCCGGCCGACGTGATGCGGCCACAATGGGGGGATGAGTGACAGTCCAGCCCCCCTCGCTGATCCGCATCTCGTCTTCGACCCCGTGGCCGGAGTCCGGGATGTCGTGATCCTCGGATCCACCGGCTCGATCGGCACCCAGGCCATCGACCTCGTGCTGCGCAACCCCGACCGGTTCCGGGTCACCGCGCTGTCCGCCGCCGGCGGCAGGGTCGCCCTGCTCGCCGAGCAGGCCCACCGGCTGCGGGTACGGACGGTCGCCGTCGCGCGCGAGGACGCCGTCCCGGCGCTCAGGGAGGCCCTCGCGGCCCACTACGCCCCCGGTGAGCCCCTTCCCGACATCCTCGCCGGACCCGAGGCGGCCACCCAGGTCGCCGCCTCCGACTGCCACACCGTCCTCAACGGCATCACCGGCTCCATCGGCCTCGCGCCCACCCTCGCCGCCCTGGAGGCGGGCCGCACCCTCGCGCTCGCCAACAAGGAGTCGCTCATCGTCGGCGGCCCGCTGGTCAAGGCGCTGGCGAAGCCGGGCCAGATCATCCCGGTCGACTCCGAGCACGCCGCCCTGTTCCAGGCGCTGGCCTCCGGCACCCGCGCGGACGTGCGCAAGCTCGTCGTGACCGCCTCCGGGGGCCCGTTCCGCGGCCGTACGAAGGCCGAGCTCGCGGACGTGGCACCGGCCGACGCCCTCGCACACCCCACCTGGGCCATGGGCCCGGTCATCACGGTCAACTCCGCCACCCTGGTCAACAAGGGACTGGAAGTCATCGAGGCACACCTCCTCTACGACATTCCCTTCGATCGGATTGAGGTGGTCGTGCACCCTCAGTCGTATGTCCACTCGATGGTGGAATTCACGGACGGCTCGACGATCGCCCAGGCGACGCCCCCCGACATGCGGGGGCCCATCGCCATCGGCATCGGCTGGCCCGAGCGCGTCCCGGACGCGGCGCCCGCCTTCGACTGGACGAAGGCGTCGAGCTGGGAGTTCTTCCCGCTCGACAACGACGCCTTCCCGGCGGTGGGGCTCGCCCGGCACGTGGGGCAGCTCGCGGGTACGGCCCCGGCGGTGTTCAATGCCGCCAACGAGGAGTGCGTGGACGCGTTCCTGAACGGCACACTGCCGTTCAACGGGATCATGGAGACCGTCACCCGGGTCGTCGAGGAACACGGCACACCGCGTACGGGAACTTCCCTGACCCTCGCGGACGTCCTCGAAGCGGAGACCTGGGCGCGCGCCCGGGCTCGTGAACTGACGGCACAGACGACAACCGCGGAGGCTCGTGCATGACGACCCTGATGATGATCCTCGGCATAGTCGTCTTCGTGCTCGGGCTGCTGATCTCGATCGCGTGGCACGAGCTGGGACATCTGTCGACGGCCAAGCTCTTCGGCATCCGGGTGCCGCAGTACATGGTCGGCTTCGGCCCGACCATCTGGTCGCGCAAGAAGGGCGACACGGAGTACGGCATAAAGGCCGTCCCGCTCGGCGGCTACATCCGCATGATCGGCATGTTCCCGCCCGGCCCGGACGGCCGCATCGAGGCCCGCTCGACGTCCCCCTTCCGGGGCATGATCGAGGACGCCCGGTCGGCGGCCTTCGAGGAGCTGCAGCCCGGCGACGAGACCCGCCTCTTCTACACGCGCAAGCCGTGGAAGCGCGTGATCGTGATGTTCGCCGGCCCCTTCATGAACCTCGTCCTGGCCGTCGCGATCTTCCTCGGCGTGATGATGACGTTCGGCGTGCGCACCGAGACGACCACGGTCAGCAAGGTCTCGGACTGTGTCATCCAGCAGAGCGAGGACCGCACGAAGTGCGCGAAGGGCGACCAGGTGGCGCCCGCCAAGGCCGCCGGGTTCAAGGGCGGCGACAAGATCGTCGCGTTCGACGGCAAGGCGGTCCGCGACTGGACCGCCCTGCAGTCCGACATCCGGGGCAACCCCGGCAAGGACGTCACGATCACCGTCGAGCGCGACGGGCGGCAGATCGCCCTGAAGACCCATCTGATCAAGAACCAGGTGAGCCGGACGGACGGCAACGGCGGCTACGTCCAGGGCAAGTACGTGTACGCCGGATTCCTCGGCTTCACGCCCGCCTTCGGCATCGTCGAGCAGTCCTTCGGACAGTCCGTGAACCGCATGGGCGACATGATGCAGAACGGCGTCGAGTCCCTCGTCTCGCTGCCCGGCAAGGTCCCCGACCTGTGGAACGCGGCCTTCGGCGACGGCCCGCGCAAGGCCGACTCCCCGATGGGCGTGGTCGGCGCGGCCCGCATCGGCGGCGACGTCTTCACCCTGGACATCCCCGCGTCGCAGCAGGTCGCGATGATGCTGCTGCTGGTCGCCGGGTTCAACCTCTCGCTGTTCCTGTTCAACATGCTCCCGCTGCTCCCGCTCGACGGCGGGCACATCGCGGGCGCGCTGTGGGAGGCGCTGCGCCGCAACACGGCGAAGGTCCTGAAGCGGCCCGACCCGGGCCCCTTCGACGTGGCGAAGCTGATGCCGGTGGCTTATGTGGTGGCCGGAATCTTCGTCTGCTTCACCTTGCTGGTGCTCGTGGCGGACGTGGTCAACCCGGTGAAAATCAGCTAGTAAGCCTGCGTTTGCGGCGGCCGGGCACCCTGGGTGTCCGGCCGCCTTCCATTGAGTGGGTTTGGGGGCGGGGGCGTGATGTGCTCGGTGGCGCGCCCGTACCGTAATCTCGAAGCCTGGAGCCCACGATTCCGGGACCTTGATCCACAACTTGGGGTTGCACAGCAGATGACTGCGATTTCTCTCGGCATGCCGTCCGTTCCGACCAAGCTGGCCGAGCGCCGGAAGACCCGGCAGATCCAGGTCGGAACCGTGGCCGTGGGCGGAGACGCACCCGTCTCGGTGCAGTCGATGACGACCACACGTACGTCGGACGTCGGCGCCACGCTTCAGCAGATCGCCGAGCTGACCGCCTCCGGCTGCCAGATCGTGCGCGTCGCCTGTCCCACCCAGGACGACGCCGACGCGCTCGCCACGATCGCCAAGAAGTCCCAGATCCCGGTCATCGCGGACATCCACTTCCAGCCGAAGTACGTGTTCGCCGCGATCAACGCCGGCTGCGCCGCCGTCCGCGTCAACCCCGGCAACATCAAGCAGTTCGACGACCAGGTCAAGGAGATCGCGCGGGCCGCCAACGACACCGGCACCCCGATCCGGATCGGCGTCAACGCGGGCTCGCTCGACAGGCGGCTGCTCCAGAAGTACGGCAAGGCGACGCCCGAGGCGCTCGTGGAGTCCGCGCTGTGGGAGGCCTCCCTCTTCGAGGAGCACGACTTCCGGGACATCAAGATCTCGGTCAAGCACAACGACCCCGTCGTCATGGTCAACGCCTACCGCCAGCTCTCCGCCGCCTGCGACTACCCGCTGCACCTCGGTGTGACCGAGGCCGGCCCCGCCTTCCAGGGCACCATCAAGTCGGCCGTCGCGTTCGGCGCCCTGCTCTCCGAGGGCATCGGCGACACCATCCGCGTCTCCCTGTCGGCCCCGCCGGTGGAGGAGGTCAAGGTCGGCCTGCAGATCCTGGAGTCGCTGAACCTCAAGCAGCGCGGCCTGGAGATCGTCTCCTGCCCGTCCTGCGGCCGCGCCCAGGTCGACGTCTACAAGCTGGCCGAGGAAGTCACCGCGGGCCTCACCGGCATGGAGGTCCCGCTGCGCGTCGCCGTCATGGGCTGCGTCGTGAACGGCCCGGGCGAGGCCCGCGAGGCCGACCTCGGCGTCGCCTCCGGCAACGGCAAGGGCCAGATCTTCGTCAAGGGCGAGGTCATCAAGACCGTCCCCGAGTCGAAGATCGTGGAGACCCTGATCGAGGAGGCGATGAAGCTCGCCGAACAGATGGAGGCCGAGGGCATCGCCTCCGGCGAGCCGTCGGTGTCCGTCGCCGGCTGACGCCCGGCCGGACTCCGCCGCACACCCTGGAACCAGGCCGGTCCGAGGTTCTCGGTGAACCCCGGACCGGCCGGGGTTTCCGGTCGGTCCGTCGCCGCCGGGGCCCCGGCCGGTCAGCCCGTGCAGGAGGGCGGGCGAGGCACAACCTCGCCAGGTACAGTGCGGAGATCAGCAGACCCCAGGGTGAGGCCTCCGTACGTGTTGACCCAGACCACCACCAGGGTCCTCGAACCGAGTGACCTGGACGCCGCGCTCGCCGTGCTCGGCCGCGAGCCGGTGGCGAACGCTTTCGTCGCCTCCCGTGTACAGGCCGCCGGGCTCGACCCATGGCGGCTCGGCGGCGAGATGTGGGGCTGGTACGAGGACGGCATGCTCCAGTCCCTCTGCTACGCGGGCGCCAACCTCGTCCCGATCTGCGCCACCCAGCGCGCCGTGCGCGGCTTCGCCGACCGGGCCCGCAGGGGCGGCCGCCGCTGCTCCTCGATCGTCGGGCCCGCCGGACCCACCGCCCAGCTGTGGCGGCTGCTCGAACCGAGCTGGGGCCCCGCCCGCGAGGTCCGCGCCCACCAGCCGCTGATGGTGACCGACCGGCTGCCCGCCGACATCGCCCCGGATCCGTTCGTCCGCCGCATCCGCAAGGACGAGATGGAGACGATCATGCCGGCCTGCGTCGCCATGTTCACCGAGGAGGTCGGCGTCTCGCCGATGGCCGGCGACGGCGGCCTGCTCTACCAGGCCCGGGTGGCCGAACTCGTCGGCTCCGGCCGGTCCTTCGCCCGCCTCGACCAGGACGGAAAGGTCGTCTTCAAGGCCGAGATCGGCGCCGCGACCGGCCAGGCCTGCCAGATCCAGGGCGTGTGGGTGGCCCCCGAGTACCGCGGCCAGGGAGTGGCGGCCCCGGGTATGGCGGCCGTGCTGCGCTACGCCCTCGCCGATGTCGCCCCGGTCGTCAGCCTCTACGTCAACGACTTCAACACGGCGGCGCGGGCGGCGTACCGCCGTGTCGGGTTCCAAGAGGTCGGCGCGTTCATGAGTGTCCTGTTCTGACGCCTGGCGCGGGCCCGCCGGGACCTCACATGTCCCGCTGTTCGCCAGGTAGTCTCCCGGCATGCTGCGCTTCCCCGGTCAGGGCCCCCGCGACTCCCACGACGTGGTCATCGGCCCGCTGGATCTCACCGCGCGCGTCGACGAGGCGCTCGCCGTGCAGGCGCTCGCCTTCGGGCTCGGCGCCGACGAGATCGCCGTACGACGTCAGATCGTGCTGCGCCACCTCACCTACCCGGGAGCCCACGCGCTCGGCGCTACCACGCTCGACGGACGGCTCGTCGGCTTCGTCTACGGCATGCCCAACGACCGGGCGCACTGGTGGTCCACCGTCGTCGAACCGTATCTGCGCGGCCGGGGCCACGACGGCTGGCTCGACGACTCCTTCGTGATCACCGAACTGCACGTCCACCCCCGCTTCCAGAACCGGGGTGTGGGCCGGGCCCTGATCACCTCCATCACGGACACCGCGGCCGAACCCCGCTCGATCCTCTCGGCGATCGACTTCGACAGCCCGGCCCGCGGCCTGTACCGCTCCCTCGGCTACGAGGACCTCGCACAGCGGGTCCTGTTCCCCAGCGCACCCAAGCCGTACGCCGTGATGGGCGCCCCGCTTCCGCTGCGACACCGCTAATGGATTTCCGGGGACGGCCGCTGCCCGGCTAACCTCCAGACATCACCCTTACGCAGCAGGAGTCGAGAATCATGGCCCAGGTCCAGCGCATGTCCCGTTTGATGGTCAAGACATTGCGTGACGACCCGGCGGACGCCGAGACGCTCAGCCACAAGCTGCTCGTCCGCGCCGGCTACGTACGGCGTAACGCCGCGGGCATCTGGACCTGGCTGCCGCTCGGCAAGAAGGTCCTCGACAACGTCTCCCGCGTGGTCCGCGAGGAGATGGACGCGATCGGCGCCCAGGAGGTCCTCCTCCCGGCCCTGCTGCCCAAGGAGCCCTACGAGGCCTCCGCCCGCTGGGAGGAGTACGGCGACCTCCTCTTCCGCCTCAAGGACCGCAAGGGCGCCGAGTACCTGCTCGGCCCGACGCACGAGGAGATCTTCACCCTGGTGGTGAAGGACCAGGTGGCCTCGTACAAGGACCTGCCGGTCATGCTCTACCAGATCCAGACGAAGTACCGCGACGAGGCCCGCCCGCGTTCCGGCGTACTGCGCGGACGCGAGTTCCAGATGAAGGACTCGTACTCCTTCGACATCACGGACGAGGGCCTCGCCGAGTCCTACGCGCTGCACCGAGCGGCCTACCAGAAGATCTTCGCGCGCCTCGGTCTCGACTACCGCATCGTGTCCGCCGTCTCCGGCGCCATGGGCGGCTCGGCCTCCGAGGAGTTCCTCGCGCCCGCCGCCGCCGGTGAGGACACCTTCGTGGACTGCCCGGCCTGCGACTACGCCGCCAACACGGAGGCCGTGACCTTCAAGCTCACGCCCGTCTTCGAGGAGCACGGCCCGGTCGAGGAGCTGGACACCCCCGACACCCCGACCATCGAGACGCTCGCCGGGCACCTGGGCGTGCCCGCCTCCGCGACCCTGAAGAACCTGCTGGTCAAGGTCGACGGCGAGATCGTGGCCGTGGGTGTCCCCGGTGACCGCGAGGTCGACCTCGGCAAGCTGGGCGAGCACCTCGCCCCGGCGGTCGTCGAGCTCGTCACGGCCGAGGACTTCGAGGGCCGCGACGACCTCGTACGCGGCTACGTGGGCCCGCAGGGCCTGGAGAAGATCCGTTACATCGCCGACCCGCGCGTCGCGCCCGGCACGGCCTGGATCACCGGCGCCAACAAGATCAACACGCACGCGAAGAACGTCGTCGCCGGCCGGGACTTCGAGGTCGACGACTACCTCGACGTCGTCGTGGTGCAGGCGGGTGACCCCTGCCCGGCGTGCGGCACCGGCCTCAAGATGGACCGCGCCATCGAGATCGGTCACATCTTCCAGCTCGGCCGCAAGTACGCCGACACGTTCGGTCTCGACGTTCTCGGGCAGCAGGGCAAGCCGGTCCGCGTGACCATGGGCTCGTACGGCATCGGCGTCTCCCGCGCGGTCGCCGCGCTGGCCGAGCAGTCGGCCGACGAGCAGGGCCTGTGCTGGTCCAAGGAGGTCGCTCCCGCCGACGTGCACGTGGTCGCCGCGGGCAAGGCCCTCCAGACCGAGCTGGCGCTCGACGTGTCCGAGAAGCTCGGCGCCGCGGGCGTCCGCGTCCTGGTCGACGACCGCGCCGGCGTCTCCCCGGGCGTGAAGTTCACCGACGCGGAGCTCATCGGCGTACCGACGATCCTGGTCGCCGGCCGCCGCTCGGCCGAGGGCGTCGTGGAGCTGAAGGACCGCCGTACCGGCGAGCGCGAGGAACTGACCGTCGAAGAGGCGATCGCCCGCCTGACGGCCTAGCGGCTCACCCGGCGGCGCCTCAACCTCCTCTTCGAGGGGCGGGGGCGCCGCCGGCCCGTTTCTCCCCGGCTGCGCCGCGCCCGCACGCGCAGGACGTGACGGACCGTCATGCGTCATGCGTGGTACGGGCCTTGTGGCATGCGCCGTACGAATGAGCAGCCGCCCGGACCGGACCCGAGCGGGCGCCGACGGTGGTGCGCCGGGGATTCGGAACCGGTACACCGCCGGACCCGCCCGCGAACTCCCGCCGGATCCCCGGCCGTTGTCCGACGGCCTCGAACTCGCCGTAGCCGAGCGGGAGTCGGGACAGCCCTCAGAGCCAGCCGGCGAACTCCAGGAGGAGTTCGGCGTCGCGCAGGCGGCCGACCCGGCCCGCCCGGACGCCCGACTCGACGGCGCGGAACAGGGTCCAGCCGCGCAGCCGCTCCTGGTCCACGTCCAGGGACTCGGCGAGCCGCTTGACCCTGCGCCGGGTGATCGACGGCCCCGAAGGCGACGCGATGAGGTCCTCGACCCGGTCGCGGACCAGCCGGGCCAGGTCGAACGCGCACTCGCCGACCACCGGGTCAGGACCCACGGCCAGCCAGGGCGCGCGCTCCCCGGCGAGCACCTTGCTCTGCCGGAAGGTGCCGTGCAGCAGCCGCGCCTCGGGCGGCCCGGCCAGCAGCCCGTCGCGGGCCGCGAGCGCCGCGTCTACCAGGGCCGTCACCTCGGCACCGGCTCCGGCACCGTTCTCGGCCGTCGCCGTGGCCCGCATGGCCTCGGCCTGACGCCCGGTCCGCTCCGCGACGGTCTCGAAGACATGGCCTGTGGGCGGCTCGACCCAGAGCCGCCGCAGCGTCCCCGCCGCCTCGAGCAGGGCCTTCGCCTCGGGCAGCGACCGTACGGACATGTCCGGGTGCAGCCGCTCCAGCAGCAGGACGCCGTGGGTGTCGGGGGTGTCTCCGGGGTCGAGAACGCGGACCGCGCCGCGGCCGTCCCAGTGCGCGAGCGCGGCCCGCTCGCTCTCCGGACGCGCCCGCTCGGGCGCCAGCTTCAGCACGGCGGGCGTGCCGTCGGCCTGCCGCACCAGGACGACGAGACTGCTGCGCCCACCCGGTGCCTGCACCCGTTCCACGGTCAACTCGCGTAGACCGGTGGCCTGTTGGGCGGTCTCGGGCAGCCGCTCCAGCCACTCGTCGGCCCCCTCCGACCCGCTCCGGCGGGTCTCGCCGAGCGCCCGAAGAAGGCGCTGCGGCGGTTCGAAGGCCATGCGCGAGTCCATGCGCGAGAGGTTCCCTTCCAGGTCGCGTTACGTCGGCGAGGGCGCCGTGGCGGACGGGGCGCCCGCCCGCTCGGCGAGCCCAGGGAAGGCTACGCTCTCGCCGCTCCACCGCACCGCACGGACCGCGGCCTCCCGCAGCGCCCCGGCCGCCATGCGCCGCCGGTCGCCGACGGCGGCGCGTACGAGGTCGGAGTACACGTCGGCCACCCGCTCCTCCAGCTCGGCCGCGAACCGTATGGCCGCGGCGGTGTCCGTCACCGGGAACGGCAGCATGTACGCGGCCGACGCGGCTTCGGGGGTACCGCCCATGTCCTTCACCGCACGGGCCAGTTCGTCCCGGCGCGCGCGGTGGGCGTCGTACGCCGAGCGGGCGTCCGTCTGCCGGGCCGCGCCGATCCGGCCGCCGACGACGCCGTAGCCGTAGACGGCCGCGTGCTCGGCGCCCAGCGCGGCCTGCAGGGCCCTCAGCTCGGCTTCCTCGGTCTTGTTCCGCTTGCTCACTTCGCCGCCTTCGTCAGCAGAAACGCGTGGGCCGCACCGGCCGCCGCCACGGAGGCGAGCAGTCGGGCGAGCTCGCCGGGAACCTCCACCAGGGCCTGCGTCCGTTCGTCCGCGAGCGCCAGTTCGGCGGAGGCGAGGTCGGCGAGCGCGTCCTTGGGCCGGGCCGCCACACCGGGGGAGCCACTGGCCGAAGCCGAAGCCGAAGCGGAGGGCGGCACCGACACCGAACTCGAGGCCGACGCCGAAGCGGATGCCGACACCGACGCCGACGAGGACGCGGACGGAGACGCCATCGAGGAGGCCGAGGAGGGAGACGCGGACCCCGACGGGGACGCCGACGCCCCCGCGCTGCCGCCTCCGAACGCCGTCGCATGCCGGACGACCTCCGCCCGCAGCGGGCCGAGCCGCCCCGCCAGGTCAGGATGGGCGGCGATCACCGCGGTGTACCGGTCGGAGAGCGTCAGGCTGTCGCGGGCCCCGCGCGCGCGGGCCCGGTCCGCGGCCGAGGGGCTGCCGCCCGTCGTGTCGCTGGACGGCTCGGGAGCGGAACAGCCCGCGAGCGCGAAGGCGCCCGCGGCGGCCGCGAGCAGGGTCCTTCGGCGCGGACCCGACGGGGTGCGCGACGGCAGGGGGAACGACACGGCAGACGTCCTCGGAGGGCTCGAACGAAAGTATGGGCGAGCTGCCCGTGATCACGGTACCCGCGCATCGGCCGAACACCTCCCAGCGGCTCTCCTCCATCTGTCTCCGGCGCGATTTCACGGACGCCCTCCGGGACCTTCCGGCGCGGGCGCACGCGTCCCGGTGGACGGCAACACCCTCCGCGACCGGATACCCTTTGAGCTGACACGCGACCAACCCACAACAGCACACGCGGCCGAGGAGTCACCCGGATGAGCACGACCCAGAGCGAGAGGCTGCGAGAACTCCTGGACCCGCTCGTGAGCTCCCAGGGCCTCGATCTGGAAGAGATCGAAGTGGAGACCGTAGGCCGCAAGCGTGTTCTGCGCGTCGTCGTCGACTCTGACGAAGGTGCCGACCTGGACGCGATCGCCGATGTGAGCCGCGCGCTCTCGGCGAAGCTCGACGAGACGGACGCGATGGGCGCGGGGGAATACACCCTCGAAGTCGGAACCCCCGGTGCCGAGCGCGAGCTCAAGGAGCACCGTCACTACGTACGTGCCACCGACCGCCTGGTGAAGTTCCAGCTGGCGGAGAACGAAGAACTGCTCGCCAGGATCCTGCGGGTCGAGGACGACGGTCTCGATGTCGAAGTGCCGGGCGTGAAGGGGCGCAAGCCCACCGCCAAGCGGCTCGCCTTCGCGGACATCGTCAAGGCCCGCGTCCAGGTCGAGTTCAGCCGCAAGGACAAGAAGGAAGAGGAGGCGTAGCCGTGGACATCGACATGAGTGCCCTGCGGGGTCTGGTGCGGGAGAAGGAGATCTCCTTCGACCTGCTGGTCGAGGCGATCGAGTCGGCCCTCCTCATCGCCTACCACCGCACCGAGGGAAGCCGCCGGCGCGCGCGCGTGAAACTCGACCGGGAGACCGGCCATGTGACCGTGTGGGCGAAGGAGGACCCCGAGGACCTGGAGGAGGGTCAGGAGGCGCGCGAGTTCGACGACACCCCGTCGGGGTTCGGCCGGATCGCCGCGACCACCGCCAAGCAGGTGATCCTGCAGCGCCTGCGGGACGCCCAGGACGACGCGACCCTCGGCGAGTACGCGGGCCGCGAGGGCGACATCGTCACCGGTGTGGTCCAGCAGGGCCGCGACCCGAAGAACGTGCTCGTCGACATCGGCAAGCTGGAGGCCATCCTGCCGGTGCAGGAGCAGGTCCCCGGCGAGAACTACGAGCACGGCCTGCGCCTGCGCTCGTACGTCGTACGGGTGGCCAAGGGTGTCCGCGGTCCGTCCGTGACCCTGTCCCGTACGCACCCCAACCTCGTGAAGAAGCTCTTCGCGCTGGAGGTGCCGGAGATCGCCGACGGTTCCGTCGAGATCGCCGCCATCGCCCGTGAGGCCGGCCACCGCACGAAGATCGCCGTCCGGTCCAACCGCAGCGGTCTGAACGCCAAGGGCGCCTGCATCGGCCCCATGGGCGGCCGGGTGCGCAACGTGATGGCCGAACTGAACGGCGAGAAGATCGACATCGTGGACTGGTCGGACGACCCGGCCGACATGGTGGCGAACGCGCTCTCCCCGGCCCGTGTCTCCAAGGTCGAGGTCGTCGACCTCGCGGCCCGCTCCGCGCGCGTGACGGTCCCCGACTACCAGCTGTCGCTGGCGATCGGCAAGGAGGGCCAGAACGCCCGCCTCGCCGCCCGCCTCACCGGCTGGCGGATCGACATCCGTCCGGACACCGAGCAGCCCGCCGAGCAGCGCGGGGAATAGACCGGGAATAGATCCGGCCCGCGGATCGCTTACATCACGACAACAACCGTTCGATTCGTGCCCCAAAGGGGTGAGGTCGGTACGGGGAGGTAGACTCAAGAGTGTCTGGCCGGACGCGAGCCCGCGCATGCCCTGAACGCACCTGTGTGGGGTGCCGGGAGCGAGCGGCCAAGAGAGACTTGCTGCGCATCGTGGCGGTCGAGGGCGAATGCGCCCCCGATCATCGCGGTACGCTGCCCGGCCGGGGTGCGTACGTGCATCCCGTTCTGGTCTGTCTCGATCTGGCGGTCCGCCGCCGGGCGATCCCACGGGCGCTGCGCGCCCCGGGACCGCTCGACACCGAGGCGTTGCGTCTCTGCGTCGAGCAGGCAAACCCGTAAGAAAGCGTCGTGCGGAACCCCCGTGCGGCCCTGGTATTCCGCGAGTTGGAAGTAGGTCGAGATTGCGATGAGCACTCGATGAGCACGCGATGAGTACGCCCATGAAGTAGCGACGGTCCGGACGCAGACCCGGACCTAAAAGGAGCGAAGTGGCTAAGGTCCGGGTATACGAACTCGCCAAGGAGTTCGGCGTAGAGAGCAAGGTCGTCATGGCCAAGCTCCAAGAACTCGGTGAATTCGTCCGTTCGGCGTCCTCGACGATCGAGGCCCCCGTCGTACGTAAACTGACAGATGCCCTCCAGCAGGGCAACGGTGGCGGCAAGCCCGCCCCGCGCAAGGCTTCCCCGGCCAAGCCGGGTGCCCCCTCTCCGGCGCAGGCGGCCCGTCCGGCCGCCCCGCGCCCGCCGGCCCCGAAGCCGGCCGCGGCCGAGACTCCCGCGGCTGCTCCGGCTGCCCCGGGCCCGCGCCCGACTCCGGGTCCCAAGCCGGCCCCGAAGCCCGCTCCGGCGGCTCCGGCTCCGGTAGCGGCCGAGTTCACCGCGCCCCCGTCGGCGCCGGTCGCGCCGTCGACCCCCTCGGCTCCCGCCGCGGGTGCCCCCCGTCCGGGCGCTCCGCGTCCCGCCGGCCAGGCCCCGCGTCCCGGTGCCCGTCCGGCCGGTGGCCCCGGTCAGGGTGGTCAGGGTCGTGGTGACCGTCCCGAGCGTTCCGAGCGTCCCGAGCGCGGCGACCGTCAGGGTGGCGCCCCGCGTCCCGGCGGTCAGGCTCCGCGTCCCGGTGCCCGTCCGGCCGGTCCCCGTCCGGGCAACAACCCGTTCACCTCTGGTGGCTCCACCGGCATGGCGCGTCCGCAGACGCCCCGTCCGGGCGGTGCCCCGCGTCCCGGTGGCGCCGGTGCCCCCGGCGCTCCGCGTCCGCAGGGCGCGGGCGGCCAGGACCGTGCTCCCCGTCCCCAGGGCGGTCCCGGCGGCGCTCCGCGTCCGCAGGGCGGTCCGGGCGGTGCCCGTCCCACTCCGGGCGGCATGCCCCGTCCGCAGGCTCCGCGTCCCGGCGGCGGTCCGGGCGGTAACCGTCCGAACCCCGGCATGATGCCTCAGCGTCCGGCCGCGGGCTCCCCGCGTCCCGGCGGCGGCCCCGGTGGCCGTGGTCCCGGTGCGGGTGGCGGTCGTCCCGGTGGTCCCGGTGGCGGCGGCGGCGGTCGTCCGGGTGGCGGCGGCTTCGCCGGCCGTCCGGCCGGTCCCGGTGGCGGTGGCGGCGGCTTCGCCGGTCGTCCCGGTGGTCCCGGTGGCGGTGGCGGCGGTTTCGCCGGTCGTCCCGGTGGTCCCGGTGGCGGTGGCGGCGGTCGTCCCGGCTTCGGCGGTCGTCCGGGTGGTCCCGGTGCCCGTGGTGGCACGCAGGGTGCGTTCGGCCGTCCCGGCGGTCCGGCGCGTCGTGGTCGCAAGTCGAAGCGGCAGAGGCGCCAGGAGTACGAGGCCATGCAGGCCCCGTCGGTCGGCGGCGTGATGCTGCCTCGCGGCAACGGACAGTCCGTCCGCCTGTCGCGCGGTGCGTCCCTCACCGACTTCGCCGAGAAGATCGGCGCCAACCCGGCGTCGCTCGTCGGCGTGATGATGAACCTCGGCGAGATGGTCACTGCCACGCAGTCCGTCTCCGACGAGACGCTGAAGCTCCTCGCGGACGAGATGAACTTCGTCCTCGAGATCGTCAGCCCCGAGGAGGAGGACCGCGAGCTGCTCGAGTCCTTCGACATCGAGTTCGGCGAGGACGAGGGCGACGAGGACGACCTCGTGGTCCGTCCGCCGGTCGTGACCGTCATGGGTCACGTCGACCACGGTAAGACCCGCCTTCTCGACACCATCCGCAAGACGAACGTCGTCGCGGGCGAGGCCGGCGGTATCACCCAGCACATCGGTGCCTACCAGGTGGCCACCGAGGTCAACGGTGAAGAGCGCAGGATCACCTTCATCGACACCCCGGGTCACGAGGCGTTCACCGCCATGCGTGCCCGTGGTGCCAAGTCGACCGACATCGCGATCCTCGTGGTGGCGGCCAACGACGGTGTGATGCCCCAGACGATCGAGGCGCTGAACCACGCCAAGGCGGCCGACGTGCCGATCGTGGTCGCGGTCAACAAGATCGACGTCGAGGGTGCCGACCCGACCAAGGTGCGCGGTCAGCTCACCGAGTTCGGTCTGGTGGCCGAGGAGTACGGCGGCGACACGATGTTCGTCGACATCTCCGCCAAGCAGGGCCTCAACATCGAGAGCCTGCTGGAGGCCGTGGTCCTGACCGCGGACGCCTCGCTCGACCTGCGGGCCAACCCGGAGCAGGACGCGCAGGGCATCGCGATCGAGTCCCACCTCGACCGCGGCCGCGGTGCCGTTTCGACGGTCCTGGTCCAGCGCGGCACGCTGCGCATCGGCGACACCATGGTGGTCGGCGACGCGTACGGCCGTGTCCGGGCGATGCTCGACGACAACGGCAACAACGTCGAGGAAGCGGGTCCGTCGACCCCCGTCCTGGTCCTGGGTCTCACCAACGTCCCGGGCGCCGGCGACAACTTCCTGGTCGTCGACGAGGACCGCACGGCGCGTCAGATCGCCGAGAAGCGGGCGGCGCGCGAGCGCAACGCCAACTTCGCCCGCCGGGGCGTCCGGTTCTCCCTGGAGAACCTGGACGAGGCCCTCAAGGCCGGTCTGGTGCAGGAACTCAACCTCATCATCAAGGGCGACGCGTCCGGTTCGGTGGAGGCCCTCGAGTCCTCGCTGCTCCAGCTCGACGTCGGCGACGAGGTCGACATCCGTGTCCTGCACCGCGGTGTGGGTGCGGTCACCGAGTCCGACATCAACCTGGCGACCGGCTCCGACGCCATCGTCATCGGCTTCAACGTCCGCGCTGCGGGCCGCGCGGCGCAGATGGCGGAGCGCGAGGGCGTCGACGTCCGGTACTACTCGGTGATCTACCAGGCCATCGAGGAGATCGAAGCGGCCCTCAAGGGCATGCTCAAGCCGGAGTACGAGGAGGTCGAGCTCGGCACGGCGGAGATCCGCGAGGTCTTCAAGTCGTCCAAGCTGGGCAACATCGCCGGTGTCCTGGTCCGCTCGGGCGAGGTCAAGCGCAACACGAAGGCGCGACTCGTCCGCGACGGCAAGGTCATCGCGGAGAGCCTCAACATCTCCGGGCTGCGTCGCTTCAAGGACGACGTCACCGAGATCCGCGAAGGGTTCGAGGGCGGTATCAACCTCGGCAACTTCAACGACATCAAGGTCGACGACGTCATCGCGACGTACGAGATGCGCGAGAAGCCGCGCTCGTAAAGCGGTTCCCAGGCTGGCCGGCGGTGAGCAGTCACCGCCGGCCAGCCTGGCTTTTGCACGATCACGCAATTCCCCGCGTCCCTCCTCGGGGCGCGGGGAACTGTGTGACCGGCCCCGGCCGGCGAACGGCCCGGGGGCCCGGAAACCCCGTCGAGCGAGCCGACGGTTCGTTGTACGGTTCTGATGTTCCTGCCAAGTGCATTGGCAGGCCGTCTATCCCGTACCGGCGGGACATCCGGTTACACATGTATGTGGGGACGCTGTCCTTCGACCTCCTCCTCGGCGACGTTCACTCGCTCAAGGAGAAACGCTCTCTCGTCCGGCCGATCGTCGCCGAACTCCAGCGGAAGTACGCGGTGAGTGCCGCCGAGACGGGCAACCAGGACCTTCACCGCCGGGCCGAGATCGGCCTGGCGGTGGTCTCCGGGGACACCACGCACCTGACCGACGTACTGGACCGGTGCGAACGGCTGGTCGCGGCGCGGCCGGAGGTGGAACTGCTGTCGGTACGGCGCAGAGTCCACACAGACGAAGACTGACGAAACAAGCAAGGCGAAGAAGGAGACGGACCAGTGGCCGACAACGCGCGGGCGAAGAGGCTGGCGGACCTCATCCGAGAGGTGGTGGCCAAGAAGCTGCAGCGCGGGATCAAGGACCCGCGGCTCGGCACTCACGTCACCATCACGGACACCCGGGTCACCGGGGACCTCCGGGAGGCCACCGTCTTCTACACGGTGTACGGGGACGACGAGCAGCGCGCCGAGGCGGCCGCGGGCCTGGAGAGCGCCAAGGGCGTTCTCCGTTCGGCCGTCGGCGCGGCGGCGGGCGTGAAGTTCACGCCGACGCTGACGTTCGTCGCGGACGCCCTGCCGGACACCGCCAAGACCATCGAGGACCTGCTCGACAAGGCACGGGCCTCGGACGAGAAGGTGCGCGAGGTCTCGGCCGGCGCGTCCTTCGCGGGTGACGCGGACCCGTACAAGAAGCCGGGCGAGGACGACGAGGACGACGCGGCGGAATGACGCAGAAGCCCAGCACGCCCGACGGGCTTGTCATTGTCGACAAACCGTCGGGCTTCACTTCGCACGACGTGGTCGCCAAGATGCGCGGCATCGCCCGGACACGCCGGGTCGGCCACGCGGGCACCCTCGACCCCATGGCGACGGGCGTGCTCGTCCTCGGTGTCGAGAAGGCCACCAAGCTCCTCGGGCACCTCGCGCTCACCGAGAAGGAGTACCTCGGCACGATCCGGCTCGGCCAGAACACGCTGACCGACGACGCCGAGGGCGACCTCACCTCCTCGACGGACACCTCCGGTGTGAAGCGCGACGCGATCGACGCCGGGGTCGCCAAGCTGACCGGCGCCATCATGCAGGTGCCGTCCAAGGTCAGCGCCATCAAGATCAACGGCGTGCGCTCGTACAAGAGGGCGCGCGAGGGCGAGGAATTCGAGATCCCGGCCCGCCCGGTGACCATCTCGTCGTTCGCGGTGTACGACATCCGTGACGCGGTCGCCGAGGACGGCACCCCGGTGCTCGACCTGGTCGTCTCCGTCGTCTGCTCGTCCGGGACGTACATCCGGGCGATCGCCCGCGACCTCGGCGCGGACCTCGGTGTCGGCGGTCACCTCACCGCCCTGCGCCGCACCCGCGTCGGCCCCTACAAGCTGGACTCCGCGCGCACCCTCGACCAGCTCCAGGAGGAGCTGACGGTGATGCCGGTCGCGGAGGCGGCCGCGGCCGCGTTCCCGCGCTGGGACGTGGACACCAACCGGGCCCGGCTGCTGCTGAACGGCGTCCGGCTCGAGATGCCCGACGAGTACACGGGCAAGGGCACCGTCGCGGTCTTCGACCCCGAAGGCCAGTTCCTCGCGCTGGTGGAGGAGCAGAAGGGCAAGGCGAAGTCCCTGGCCGTCTTCGGCTGAGGCTTCCCTTCGGCCGAGGTCCCCCGCGCGCACGCCAGGTGCGCCGACCGGGTGGACACTCCGCCCGTGGAGCGGCGATCACGGGGTCTCGTGCCCGCCGCTCCACGGTCCCCCCTCGGATCCCCCACCCAAGGGTGTATATCCATCCACTCTCCCGTATTCACCCCATCGGGCAGGCGCTCGGAGTGAACCGAGGGAGTAGAAGGGGGCGCGTTCGCCTCACGATCTGTCCCGCTGATCACCTCGCCCCTACCGTCGGAGCAGGAGCGCGGCGGGGGAGGTTCGAGTATGGCGGGGCGAGGCCCGCGGACCGGGAACGAAGAGGCGGCGGACGACGCCGGCCAGACGCGGGACGACGTCCTCGTGCGCGTCTGCGACCTGGCGGGCCGTCCACGCGGCACGGGTTTCGCGGCCGACCACCACGGCACCGTGATCACCGGCCATGAGGCCGTCGACGGCCTGGACCGACTCGTCCTGCACGCCCCCGGCGACCGCACCTGTGTGGTGACCGCCGACGCCGTCACGCCGCTGCCCGACATCGGTCTGGCTCTCGTACGCACCGAAGGTCTCGGCCTCGTCCCGCTCCCCGTCACCGTGCGGGACCGCGTCGCGACCGGTACGTACGTCCGGATCGCGGCGGGCGGCTGGCGGGAGGCTCGGGTACTGGGCGCCTCCACCGCGACGTACCCGGCCACCGGTCGCGCCCATCTCCTGCGTGACGTGCTGGAGTTGGCGATCGGTACGGCGGGCGCGGACGCGCTCCGGCCGGGTGGCGGAGCGGCCGGGGGACCCGTCCTCGACGCCGGCACCGGCGCCGTGGTGGCGGTCGTCGGCACCGCCCTGTCTCCCCGGACCCCGGACGGCAGCGGGCCGGGGGAGACCCCGGCCGGCCATCGGGCGCCCGGCTTCGCCGTCCCTCTGCGGGGATTCGCGGGGCCGCTCACCGAGCTGCTGGCCCGCAACGCGGCGACCGTGCCCGCGTACGGCGCCGATCTGAATCCCGCGGGCGCACTGGAACTCACCGCGACCTCGGTGGGCTCGGACGGACCCCGCCCACCGGTTCCGTCCGGGGCCGCGGACACGGACCCCGACATCGTCGAACGGGCCGATGTCATCAGGGAGTTCGCGGTCTTCGAGAGCGGCCCCGCCCTCGTCCTCGGACTCGTCGGCCCGCCCGGCAGCGGTCGTACGACGGAACTGGCCGCCCTCGCCGCCCGCCGCCTGCGGGGCTGTGAACCGGCGCCCACACTGTGGCTGCGCGGCGCCGACCTCCGCGCCGACGACACCTCGGTGGCGGACGCTGCGAGGCGCGCCCTGGAGCGCGCCGGGCGGATCGTCGCCACGGCCCGGCAGACTCCCGGGGCGCCCACCCAGGGAGAGGCCGTCCGGCGGTCCGCGGACGACACGGGTGTGCTGCCCCCCGAGGTATACGACGGCGAACTCGGCGACATCGGGCCGGACCGGCTGGCCCGACTGGCCCGCGCCGCCGGCCGGCCGCTGCTGCTCCTGCTCGACGGCCCCGAGGAGATGCCACCCGAACTCGCCCACCGGCTTCCCGCCTGGACCGAGGGAACGGCCACCTGGCTGACGGAAACCGGCACACGGCTCGTGGTCGGCTGCCGGGCGGAGTACTGGGAACGGGCGGGGGCGGAATTCCCGGCGGAGCTGCTGCACCGGCCGGGCGGCCGTCCGACGGTGCACCCGGCCGGCCGTCCACCGGCCGACCCGGCCGTCGGCGGGCAGGCGCCGCCGTATGCGGACGGGCAGGCGTCACCCGACGTGGCTGGGCAGCAGGTGCCGGCTTACCTGGCCGGGCAGGCGTCGGCGTGCGCGGGTGGGTCTCTGCCCGGCTGCGTGCCGCTCGGTGACCTGACCGGGGAGGAGGCTCGGCGGGCCCGGTCGCGTGCCGGGATTCCGGAGGGCACCCTCGTGCCGGCCGACGCCCGCCATCCGCTGGTGCTGCGGCTGCTCTCCGGAGTGCGGGCCGCGCCGGTCGACCTGCCGGCCGAACCGCTCGACCGCGACGACGTGTTCGCCGCCCACCTCGACCTGATGTGCCTGCGCGTAGCCGTACGGCTCGCCGTGGCGAACGGGCTGCGCGGCACCGCCGTGCGCCGGCTCGCCGCCCGGGTCTCCGGCCAGGTGCACGAGGCCGCCCGACGCTGCCTGGGACCCGGGCAGGGCCAACTGGACCGGGCGTCCTTCGAAGCCGTCTTTCCCTGGGGGCCCGCCCCGGGACGCCTGGCGGGCATCACCGGCTGGGCGTCCGCCGTACTCACCGAGGGACTCCTCGCCCCCGCCGGCGACGGCTACCGCTTCGCCCACGAGGAGCTCGCCGACTGGATCCAGGGCACCCACCTCGACCTGGACGCGGCGCTGGAAAGCCTGGTCCACCGCGGGCGCGCCGCACCTGGCACCGGCTCCGGGCGTACGGGGACCACGGTGACCACGGGGACCACGGCGCCCGGCCGCCGGAACGCTCGCCGCGTCCGGCCCACCACGCCTGACTCCGGTACGCCTGACCCCGGGGCGGACACCACGCCCGTCCCCCGCCACCGGATCGGCCCCGTCGTCGAGACCCTGCTCCTGCTGGCCCGTCAACAGGGCGCCGCCGAACTGGCCCTCCGTCTGGAGGACCTCGTCCACGCGGTCGACGATCGGCTGCCCGAGGCGCCGGACCGTCTCGGCGATCCGGCGCGCACACCGCAGGGCCCGCCGAGGGGCGCCTCGCGGCGCGACCCCCTCTGGTGGGCCACCCGCCTCTGCACCACGGTTCTGCTCCGGGTGCCCGACGCGACCCCGTACATCGGTGTACTGCGGCTCCTCACCGGGCGGATCGTGGCGTGGCGGGAGCAGGGCGGGACCGTGCCGGAGGAGTTCGGCCCGGCCTTCTGGGCGGCGCTGCCCGTACCGGACGCGGACCGCTTCGACCTGCTCAGGCGCCTGGTGGCCGCCGACCCCCGCCGGACCCCGGCGACCGAGCCCCCGCGCCCCGGCGAGGCCCCCGCCGCCCCGCGCTACCTCGACACCGTCTCCCGTCTCCTCGCCGCCGACCCGACCGCCGTACACCGCCACCTCACCCGCTGGTTCGACGACGAGCGGCCCCTCCCCGCGACCCCGGACGCGACCGTGGCGACGGCCGCGCAGGCGCTGCTGTACGCGCACCGGCGGCGGGCACCGGACGATCTGGCCGAGTCCCTGGTGGCCTGCGGACACCCGCGGGGCGACGAGCTGCTGGCCGTGCTGGCCGAGGAGGAGCCGTCGGCCGTCTGCCGGGCGGTGCACCGGTGGGCGCACGACGAACAGCCGGCGCGGCGGGTGGCTGCGGTCGCGTACGGCCTGCGGGCGGCGCCGTTCGCGGGGACCGCGGCCGACCGCGAGCTCCTGCGTCACGCCGCTCTCACCCTGCTCGCCCGTCCCGCCGACCACACGCTGCACGGCGGGGCGCTCGGCATCCTCGTACGGGATCCGCTCACGCGTGCCCAGTGCCTGCCACAGGCATCGGAACGCTTCGCGGCCGGCGACGTCCGGCTGCCCCCGAGCGCGTTGGCCGCCGCGCTCACCACCCACCCGGAACCCGTGCTCGCCGCCTTCCGCGACCGGCTGCGACGCCTCGGCCCCGACACGGCCGAGCTGCTGAGCTGCCTCGCCGACGTCACCACAGCGCCGCTGGCCCGCCGAGTGGCCGCGCTGGTGCGGGAGACCGTGGAGCTGTGCCCCGGGGCCGCCGCGTACATGGCGGCCTACGTGGACCGGCGCCTCGACCACGGAAGCGCCGCCCAGACGGTGTTGTTTCCCCTGGTCAGTGGTCTGCTGGAGGGGTGTGACGCGCAGGTGCGGACGGCGCTCGCCCAGGTTCTCGCGGCGCCGGGAGACACGGTGTCCGCCCCGCTGCGGCGCGAGCTGCTCGATCTGCTGCTGGCGCACGAGCGGGATCCGGTCGTTCTCGACACCGTCCTGAGGGCCGCCGCCGACGGCCTCGACCGACGCGGCGAGGACCTCACCCGCGAACTGGTGCACCGTGTCGGCCTTCTCCTCGTCCGCACACCGGCCGGGGCCACCGGCTTCGACCGCGCCCTCGCCGACCTGGCCCGGCGTGTCCCGGGCTTCGCCGACCCGGCCGCCCGCTGGCTGACCGGCACCCCCGAGGAGTGGTCCGGCATGGTCGGCCCCAGCACCCGCCGCATGATCGAGAGCCTGACCGGGGCAAGGATCCCCGCCTGAACCACGCCCACGCACCGAACTCCGCACCGCAGACGGCACTTCCGACCCCACCGCACACCCCACCGCACCGAGTCGGCGGCGCTGAGCGATCGGTCACAGCCCGATGCCGATGCAAGCCGAGAGCACACGGCATGGCACCCTTAGAGCTGCGAATGAGGCAATCACGGACACGGGTTCGACAAGGAGCGGTCACAGTGCAGCGCTGGCGTGGCTTGGAGGACATCCCCGAGGACTGGGGGCGCAGCGTCGTCACCATCGGTTCCTACGACGGGGTGCACCGCGGACACCAGCTGATCATCCGGCATGCCGTGGACCGCGCCCGTGAGCTGGGCGTCCCCTCCGTCGTGGTCACCTTCGACCCGCACCCCAGCGAAGTGGTCCGCCCCGGCAGCCACCCCCCGCTGCTCGCCCCGCACCACCGCCGCGCGGAACTGATGGCCGAACTGGGCGTGGACGCCCTGCTCATCCTGCCGTTCACCACCGAGTTCTCGAAGCTGTCGCCCGCCGACTTCGTGGTGAAGGTGCTCGTCGACAAGCTGCACGCCAAGGCCGTCGTCGAGGGCCCCAACTTCCGTTTCGGCCATAAGGCCGCGGGCAACGTCGACTTCCTGCGCGAGCAGGGGAAGACGTACGGCTTCGAGGTCGAGGTCGTGGACCTCTATGTGACCGGCGAGGCGGGTGGCGGCGAGCCGTTCTCCTCGACCCTCACCAGGCGCCTCGTCGCCGAGGGCGATGTCGAGGGCGCGCGCGAGATCCTCGGACGGCCGCACCGCGTCGAGGGCATCGTCGTCCGAGGTGCCCAGCGTGGTCGTGAACTCGGCTTCCCCACGGCGAACGTCGAGACCCTCCCGCACACCGCGATCCCCGCGGACGGCGTCTACGCCGGCTGGCTGCACGCCCAGGGCGAGGTCATGCCCGCCGCGATCTCCGTCGGCACGAACCCGCAGTTCGACGGCACCGAGCGCACGGTGGAGGCGTACGCCATCGACCGCGTCGGCCTCGACCTCTACGGCCTGCACGTCGCCGTCGACTTCCTCGCCTTCGTCCGCGGCCAGGCCCGGTTCGACTCCATCGAGGCACTGCTGGTAGCCATCACCGACGATGTGAAGCGCTCGCTCGAACTGATCGAGGCGTACGACGGGGAGTAGTCCCTGTCTCCTCGGCCCGTCCGTCCGGGTACGCGAAAGCCCGCACCGTCCGCGAACGGTGCGGGCTTTCGCGTGGGTCGGCCCCTCGGCAGGGCCGACCGGGCTACTGCTGAGGGGGCGCCGGAGGCGGCGGGGTCGGTCCCTGGTCCGGCGGGTAGGGCTGTCCGGGCTGGTACTGCTGACCCGGCTGGGGCGGCTCCGGCTGCGGGTAGCCCTGCGCCGGCGCCTGCGGATAGGGCTGACCGGGCTGCTGGGGGTAGGGCTGTCCCGGCTGGGCGTACGGCTGTCCGGGCTGGGGCTGCTGCGGAGCCTGACCCGGCGCGGGCTGGCCCGGAACCTGCTGGCCCGGAACCTGCTGACCCTGGACGTACTGCCCGGGAACCTGCTGGCCCGGAACGTACTGGCCCGGCATCGGCGGCGCGGCCACCGGTGGCGGGTTGCCGTCGTTCGTCCACAGCCCGTGCGACTGCTGGTGCCGTGCGATGTCCTCGGCGACCATCGCGGAGAGGTTGAAGTACGCCTCCCGCACCTTGGGGCGCATCATGTCGAGGTCGACCTCGGCGCCCGCGGACAGGTGCTCGTCGAACGGCACGACCACGACACCGCGGCAGCGCGTCTCGAAGTGGCTGACGATGTCCTCCACCTTGATCATCTTGCCGGTGTCGCGCACCCCGGAGATGACGGTGACGGACCGCGAGACGAGGTCCGCGTACCCGTGCGCCGACAGCCAGTCCAGTGTCGTACTGGCGCTACTCGCCCCGTCCACCGACGGCGTCGAGATGATGATGAGCTGGTCGGCGAGGTCGAGCACCCCGCGCATGGCGCTGTACAGCAGACCCGTACCGGAGTCGGTCAGGATGATCGGGTACTGCTTGCCCAGGACGTCGATCGCGCGCCGGTAGTCCTCGTCGTTGAAGGCCGTGGACACGGCCGGGTCGACGTCGTTGGCGATGATCTCCAGCCCGGAGGGCGCCTGGGAGGTGAACCGCCGGATGTCCATGTACGAGTTGATGTACGGGATCGCCTGCACGAGGTCACGAATGGTGGCGCCGGTCTCGCGACGCACCCGGCGGCCGAGCGTACCGGCGTCCGGGTTGGCGTCGATGGCGAGGATCTTGTCCTGCCGCTCGGTGGCGAGCGTGGAGCCGAGCGCGGTGGTCGTGGTCGTCTTGCCCACGCCACCCTTGAGGCTGATGACGGCGATCCGGTAGCAGGAGAGCACCGGAGTCCGGATCAGCTCCAACTTCCGCTGCCGATCGGCCTCTTCCTTCTTCCCGCCCAGCTTGAAACGCGACGACGCGGCGGCCGGACGACCGCTCTTGACCTTCTGCCTCTTGTTGTTGAGCAGTCGGTCGGAGGACAGCTCCACCGCCGCGGTGTACCCGAGCGGGGCCGCACCGGGATTGGTCGGCTGCCGCTGATCGTGCCGCACGGGCTGCGGCCAGGCGGTACCGGTCCGGGGGTCGACGGGGGCGGCGGGCTGCTGCTGTACGGGCGGAGGGCCCGGCTGGTGCGGGGGCTGCGGCTGCGGGCTCTGCGGCTGGGCCGGTGCCGGGTACGGCGGGGCCGCCTGGCCCGGGGCCGGGGGCTGCTGCGACTGCGCGAGGTCGTAACCAGGCTGCGGGGCGGGCGAGTTGGCCGCCTGCTGCGGGAATCCGTAGCCCTGCTCAGGGAAGGGAGCGGGAGCATGCGGCGGTACGGCGTCCGGCGCGGGCGCGGCGGGCTGCGGGAACCCGTATCCCGGAGCCCGCATGGCGGCGGGGTAGGCGACCTGCTGGTCCTGGGGCGGCGTGTGCTGCTGAGGGAACCCGTATCCCGGAGCGGGTGCGTACTGCTCCGGGGCGGGGGCGTTCTGCTGCGGGAACCCGTACGCCGGAGCCTGCGGGGCGGCGGGGTGGGCCACCTGCTGGTCCTGGGGCGCGGTGTGCTGCTGGGGGAACCCGTATCCAGGGGCCTGGGTGGGCGGGGCGGCCGGAGCCGGGGCGGGTGCGCCGGGCTGCGGGAAGCCGTAGCTGCCCTGCGGGGTGGATGCCGGGTCCGGAGCACCGGACTGGGGGAACCCGTAACTCCCCTGCTGCGGTGGAGTCGGCGCGGGCGCCTCGGTCGGCGGGAGCGGTGGTACCGGCGGTACCGAGGGGTGGGCCTGCGGCGGAGCCGGCACGGGGTTCTGGAATGCGGCCGGCTGCGCAGACACGGGCCCCTCGGGCGAACCCGCTGAACCCGCCGAACCGGGTGCACCGGGGGAGGACCACGCCGTCGGCGCCTGCTGCGGTGCCGGGGGCTGGAAGGGCTGGCCCGGAGCGGGTGAGGGCGCCGGCGCGGGGGGCTGGAAAGGCTGGCCGGGCGCGGGCGATTGCGCGGCAGGCGGCTGGAAGGGCCGGCCGGGGGCAGGTGCGGCGGGCGCCTGCTGCGGCACCTGGCCCTGTGCGGCCGGTGCGGGCTCGGTGGAGGCGGGCCACTGCGGGGCCGGCGTGGGTGCCGCGGGCTGGTAGGCGGGCGGCAAGGGCGGCAGCCCACCCTGCGGCAGCGGCGGCGGAGCCCAGGCGGGGGGCGAGTCCGGTACGCCCTCGGACTCCTCAGGCCGGACCACGGGCACCGCGTCCTGGGGCTCGCTGTCCTGGGAGGGGACGTCCTGCTGGTGGAAGTCGTCGGACGCGTGGGCATCGGGGTCCGTGCCGACCTCGTCGTCCGCGGAGCGCGGCTCCACGATCTCGGCGCCCTCGCCCTCGCCCTCGCCCTCGCCCTCGGCCGAGACAGCGCTCGGTTCCTCGGCGGACTCGGCACCCGGGGAGCCGACGACGGCGTCGGCCGTGGGGGCCTGGTCGGCCAACGGTACGTCGGCCACGCTGGCGCGCTGGGAGGCCGCCTCCAGCGACTGGTAGGCGAGCACGGGATCGATGACGGGCTCTGCCGCGGGGGCGGCCACGGGCTGGAGCTGTGCCGTCTGCTCGGACTGGACCACGTGCTCGGACTGGGCCTCGGGGCCGGGCTGGACCACGGCGTCAGGTTCGACCGCGGCTACGGGCACGCTCGGGTCCTCGGCCTCGCCCTCGTCCTCCAACGCACCGCTGTTGTCGCTGCCTTCGGAGCCCGCCTCGGCCTCGGCACCCTCGGCGGCGAAGTCGGCCGCAGGCGCAGGCGCGTCCGCGTCCTCGGACTCGGTGGTCTCGGAAACCGCCCGCTCCGCGATCTCACGCTTCAGCGCGGCAGCGGAGAACCGCATGGTCGCGCCGCTCTCCAGGTCTCCGTTCCCGGAATCCGGTTCGCCGGAAGGGGTGTTGGAAGGGACGGCAGGCTCGGCGACGGGCGCCGGGGAGTCGGCAGGCGTCCACGGCGCCTGGAATCCCCCCAGGGGAAGGTTGGCAGGCAGAGCGGTCGCGCCACCGGCGTCCGCGACAGGCGCCACGGCCGGAGCCTGGGGCTGCGGGACGTGGGGCTGCGCGACGGGCGGCCGGACTGCCTCGGGGCCAACGACAGGCGCCGAGCCGACCGGAGCGGTCGCCGGAACGCCCGAAGCAGTCGAACCACCCGAAGTCGTCGGGTTCCCCGAAGGCATCGAGGCGCCCGAAGCTGCCAAGTCCTCCGACCCAGCCGATCCCTCCGACGACTCCTCCGACTCATTCGAGCCCTCCGGGCCTTCCGAGTCCCCCGAACCGCCCGGTCCCTGGGCGTCGCCAGGGCTGCCCGAATCGCCGGAACCACCCGAGGCGTTCTGCGTGTACCAGGCGGGCGGCGCGTAGTCGATGGTGAACTCGCCCGTCGTCTCGACGGCGGACTCGGCGTCGGACTGGTCATCGCCGGGCGTGGCCCAGCCCCCGCGGATCCCGTCCCGATCGCTGTTCACAATTCCTCCTGGTGTGGTCGAGCACCCTCAAGTCGTGCCGAGGCGACCGTCTACTTGTCGTCCGTTGACGTTCACGGACGACCGAGGCCGCCCGAAGTCCGTACGAGGTCGTCCGAATTGACCGGCCCCCCGGGTAACGCGAGCCACCCGTCCAAGGGTTCAGGCGTCGCGCCCTGTCCCAGCCTAATCACCATGACTGTCCGTAGGGCAGGCCTGCCCACCTCACCGCGGCAGCCCGTTACGGCACACCCTGCCCAGAAGTGGCGTACGCACGCTCACTATTGACCCCGAAAGCAGACAAACAACGGCATCAGGAAGGCCACTTGCCTCCCGTGAACGGACCGTGAGGCAGCCAAAAGGGCCGCCACGGAACTTCTCCGCGCGGCCCCTCGGTTCCCGGCGTCCCCGCCGACCGACTACTCCGCCGGCAGGCCGCCCGTCGTCGGCGCCGGTTCCAGATCGAACTCGCCGTCCCGCGCGCCCAGCACGAAGGCCCGCCATTCCGCCTCCGTGTACCGGAGGACCGTCGCCGGGTCGAGCGAGGACCGCATGGCCACCGCGCCCCCGGGGAGATACGCGATCTCGACGCGCTCCTCGTGCTCCTCCGTGCCCGGCGCGCTCTGCCATTCGACGCCCGAGATGTCGAGCGCGTAGAGCTCGTCCTTCTCCCGCTCCTTGCGCGCCTTGACGTCCTTGTCCGCTTCCTCGGCCATGTTCCGCCGGCCCCTTCCCCACGTACGAATGACCTCTGCCGTCACCCTAGTGGCCTGGTCCGCGCCGTCCGGGAAGGTTCGAAGACCCGGACGGAAGCATCCGGCCAGGCTGGTACCCTGTGTAACGGCCGTTTGTGTACGCACCCCCGGAGCACTGCTCCGGAGGCCGCGCCCAGCGGATCCCCGCCTCCCGAGTAACGGAAGCTCCCCTGAGAATTCGACCAGGGGCACTCGGTGGCAGACACGAGACTACAAGGAGTAAGCGTGCCGCTCGACGCCGCTACGAAGAAGCAGCTCATCAGCGAGTTCGGTCAGAAGGAGGGCGACACCGGCTCCCCCGAGGTCCAGGTCGCCATGCTCTCGCGCCGGATCTCGGACCTGACCGAGCACCTCAAGACCCACAAGCACGACCACCACTCCCGCCGTGGTCTTCTGATCCTGGTCGGCCAGCGTCGCCGCCTGCTTCAGTACCTGGCCAAGAAGGACATCCAGCGCTTCCGTGCGCTGGTCGACCGCCTGGGCATCCGCCGTGGTGCGGCCGGCGGCGCCAAGTAAGACGCCGTGAAGGGAGCGGTTCCCACTTCTTGGGAGCCGCTCCTTTTGCTGTATGTGCTGCCGCAGGTGCTCTCTACGTGCGGAGTGTCACCGACGCTTTGTAGTGTGGTAGCACAACGCAATACGCAGGAAACCGCACGTACGAACACAGCGTGACGACGCCGTACCCGCCGGGTAGGGCATCTCACGACAACGAACGAGGAGAAGCGCGCCTCATCGCCGCCGGTCCTCGGTAGTGGCCCCCGGGCGAAAGAGCCCCGGGTGCTTCGATCGAAGACCGGCCCGCACCAGAAGGAGCGCTTCTCCGCCACCGTCCCCCTGCCACACGGGCAGGACGGGACGAAGACGAGGAGAAAACGCTAGTGGAGAACGAGACCCACTACGCCGAGGCCGTTATCGACAACGGTTCCTTCGGCACCCGCACCATCCGCTTCGAGACGGGCAGGCTGGCCAGGCAGGCCGCCGGCTCCGCCGTCGCGTACCTGGACGACGACACCATGGTGCTGTCGGCCACCACCGCTTCGAAGAAGCCCAAGGACCAGCTCGACTTCTTCCCCCTGACGGTGGACGTCGAGGAGCGGATGTACGCCGCCGGCAAGATCCCCGGCAGCTTCTTCCGACGTGAGGGCCGTCCCTCCGAGGACGCCATCCTCACCTGCCGTCTGATCGACCGCCCGCTGCGTCCGTCCTTCAAGAAGGGCCTTCGCAACGAGATCCAGGTCGTCGCGACGATCATGGCCCTCAACCCCGACCACCTGTACGACGTCGTGGCGATCAACGCCGCCTCCGCGTCCACCCAGCTGGCCGGTCTGCCCTTCTCCGGCCCGGTCGGCGGCGTCCGCGTCGCGCTGATCAACGGCCAGTGGGTCGCGTTCCCGACGCACACCGAGCTCGAGGACGCCGTCTTCGACATGGTCGTCGCCGGTCGCGTCCTCGAGGACGGCGACGTCGCGATCATGATGGTCGAGGCCGAGGCCACCGACAAGACGATCACGCTCGTCCAGGGTGGCGCCGAGGCGCCGACCGAGGAGGTCGTGGCCGCCGGCCTCGACGCCGCGAAGCCCTTCATCAAGGTCCTGTGCAAGGCGCAGTCGGACCTCGCCGCGAAGGCCGCCAAGCCGACCGGTGAGTTCCCGATCTTCCTGGACTACCAGGACGACGTCTTCGAGGCCCTCACCGCCGCGGTCAAGAGCGAGCTCGCCCAGGCGCTCACCATCGCCGGCAAGCAGGACCGCGAGGCCGAGCTGGACCGCGTCAAGGAGATCGCCGCCGAGAAGCTGCTCCCGCAGTTCGAGGGTCGCGAGAAGGAGATCTCCGCCGCGTACCGCGCGCTGACCAAGAAGCTGGTCCGCGAGCGCGTCATCAAGGACAAGATCCGCATCGACGGCCGCGGCGTCACGGACATCCGTACGCTGGCCGCCGAGGTCGAGGCCATCCCGCGCGTGCACGGCTCGGCGCTGTTCGAGCGTGGCGAGACCCAGATCCTGGGCGTCACCACCCTCAACATGCTCCGCATGGAGCAGCAGCTGGACACCCTCTCCCCGGTGACCCGCAAGCGCTACATGCACAACTACAACTTCCCGCCGTACTCCGTCGGTGAGACGGGCCGCGTCGGCTCCCCGAAGCGCCGCGAGATCGGCCACGGCGCGCTCGCCGAGCGCGCGATCGTGCCGGTCCTGCCGACCCGCGAGGAGTTCCCCTACGCGATCCGTCAGGTGTCCGAGGCCCTCGGCTCCAACGGTTCGACGTCCATGGGCTCGGTCTGCGCCTCGACCATGTCGCTGCTCAACGCCGGTGTGCCGCTCAAGGCCGCCGTCGCGGGTATCGCCATGGGTCTGATCTCCCAGGAGATCGACGGCCAGACGCACTACGTCGCCCTCACCGACATCCTCGGTGCGGAGGACGCCTTCGGCGACATGGACTTCAAGGTCGCCGGCACCAAGGAGTTCGTGACCGCCCTCCAGCTCGACACCAAGCTGGACGGCATCCCCGCCTCCGTCCTGGCCGCGGCCCTCAAGCAGGCCCGCGACGCCCGCCTCCACATCCTCGACGTGATGATGGAAGCGATCGACACGCCGGACGAGATGTCCCCGAACGCCCCGCGGATCATCACCGTCAAGATCCCCGTGGACAAGATCGGTGAGGTCATCGGCCCCAAGGGCAAGATGATCAACCAGATCCAGGAGGACACCGGCGCCGACATCACGATCGAGGACGACGGCACCATCTACATCGGTGCCCAGCAGGGCTCGCAGGCCGAGGCCGCGCGCGCCACGATCAACGCGATCGCCAACCCGACCATGCCGGAGGTCGGCGAGCGCTACCTGGGCACCGTCGTGAAGACGACGACCTTCGGCGCGTTCGTGTCGCTGCTCCCGGGCAAGGACGGTCTGCTGCACATCTCGCAGATCCGCAAGCTCGCCGGCGGCAAGCGCGTGGAGAACGTCGAGGACGTCGTCGGCGTGGGCTCCAAGGTCCAGGTCGAGATCGCAGAGATCGACTCCCGCGGCAAGCTCTCCCTGATCCCCGTGATCGAGGGCGAAGGCGACGATGAGAAGAAGGACGACACCGACCAGTGACGTCGAGTAGCTCCACGACGACGGCCCGCACCTCTTCGGAGGCGCGGGCCGTCGCCCGTACCCAAACCCTCATCAAGGGCGCGAACGGCATCGGTACGGTTCGCAAGACCACCCTGCCCGGCGGGCTGCGCATCGTCACCGAGACGCTCCCCTCCGTGCGCTCCGCCACGTTCGGCATCTGGGCGCACGTGGGCTCCCGCGACGAGACGCCGACCCTGAACGGCGCGACGCACTACCTGGAGCACCTGCTCTTCAAGGGCACGAACCGCAGGTCAGCCCTGGACATCTCCTCGGCGATCGACGCGGTCGGCGGCGAGATGAACGCGTTCACGGCCAAGGAGTACACGTGCTACTACGCGCGCGTGCTCGACACCGACCTGCCGCTGGCCATCGACGTCGTCTGCGACATGCTGACCGGCTCGCTCATCCGCGAGGACGACGTCAACGTCGAGCGCGGCGCGATCCTCGAAGAGATCGCGATGACCGAGGACGACCCGGGCGACTGCGTGCACGACCTGTTCGCGCACACCATGCTCGGCGACACCCCCCTCGGCCGCCCGGTCCTCGGCACGGTCGACACGGTCAACGCCCTCACCGCGGACCGCATCCGCCGCTTCTACAAGAAGCACTACGACCCGACGCACCTCGTCGTGGCCTGCGCGGGCAACGTCGACCACAACAAGGTCGTACGCCAGGTCCGCGCCGCCTTCGAGAAGGCCGGCGCCTTCAAGAACGCCGAGGCGGCACCCATCGCCCCGCGCGACGGCCGGCGCGGCATCCGCACCGCGGGCCGCGTCGAACTGCTCGGCCGCAAGACCGAGCAGGCCCATGTCGTCCTCGGCATGCCGGGTCTGGCCCGCACCGACGAGCGCCGCTGGGCGCTCGGCGTGCTGAACACCGCCCTCGGCGGCGGCATGTCCTCGCGGCTGTTCCAGGAGGTCCGCGAGAAGCGCGGCCTGGCCTACAGCGTGTACTCGTACACGTCGGGCTTCGCCGACTGCGGTCTCTTCGGCGTCTACGCGGGCTGTCGCCCGAGCCAGGTCCACGACGTCCTCAAGCTCTGCCGCGACGAGCTCGACCAGGTCGCCGAGCACGGTCTCTCGGACGACGAGATCGGCCGCGCCATCGGCCAGCTCCAGGGCTCCACGGTCCTCGGCCTGGAGGACACCGGCGCGCTGATGAACCGGATCGGCAAGAGTGAGCTGTGCTGGGGCGAGCAGATGTCGGTCGACGACATGCTGGCCCGGATAGCGTCGGTCACCCCTGACGAGGTCCGCTCGATCGCCCGGGACGTCCTGGGACAGCGGCCCTCGCTGGCGGTCATCGGCCCGGTCAAGGACAAGCAGGCCTCCCGGCTGCACGACGCGGTCGCGTAGATCCCGGCCGCGTGAATCCCGTCTCGGTAAGGAACGAAGCAATGAGCAAGCTGCGCGTGGCGGTCCTCGGTGCCAAGGGCCGGATCGGAGCCGAGGCGGTACGAGCCGTCGAGGCCGCCGAGGACATGGAACTGGTGGCCGCGCTGGGCCGCGGCGACAAGCTGGAGACGCTCGTCGACGCGGGAACCCAGGTCGTGGTCGAGCTGACCACTCCGGCCTCGGTGATGGGCAACCTCGACTTCTGCGTCCGGCACGGCATCCACGCCGTGGTCGGGACGACCGGCTGGACCGAGGAGCGCCTCACTCAGCTCGGCACCTCACTGGCCGCGTCCCCGGAGACCGGCGTGCTCATCGCGCCGAACTTCTCCATCGGGGCCGTACTGACGATGAAGTTCGCCGAGATCGCGGCGCCGTACTTCGAGTCCGTCGAGGTCGTCGAGCTGCACCACCCGAACAAGGTGGACGCTCCCAGCGGCACCGCCACGCGCACCGCTCAGCTCATCGCCGCGGCCCGGGAACGCGCGGGCAGCGCCCCGCAGCCCGACGCCACGGTGACCGCCCTGGACGGCGCCCGCGGCGCCGACGTCGACGGCGTCCCGGTGCACGCGGTCCGGCTGCGCGGCCTCCTCGCCCACCAGGAGGTCCTGCTGGGCGGCGAGGGCGAGACCCTGACCATCCGCCACGACTCCCTCCACCACAGCAGCTTCATGCCGGGCATCCTGCTCGGCGCCCGCCGCGTGGTGACCACACCGGGCCTCACCTTCGGCCTGGAACACTTCCTGGACCTCGGCTGAGCCGGGGAACGTACGACAGTTAGCCGGCAGACATGCGCGCGAAGATCACCTATGCCATCACGGCCGCCGTCCTGGTCGTCTATTTCGTCCTGGTCGGCAGCCGGGGTGTGCTGCTCATCCAGAACGGCACCCTGATCACCGTCACCTTCGGTGTCGCGGTGCTCATCCTGCCGGTCATCGGCGTCTGGTTCCTCTGGATGAACACCCAGTTCGTCCGGAAGGCCAACCGGCTCTCCGCCGTGCTCGACGCCGAGGGCGGACTGCCCGTCGACGAGCTGCGGCGCACCGAGGGAGGCCGCATCGACCGCGACTCGGCCGACGAGGTCTTCGCCCGCCGCAAGGCCGAGACCGAGGACGCCCCGGACGACTGGCGCAACTGGTTCCGCCTCGCCGTCGCCTACCACGACGCCCGGGACACCCCGCGCGCCCGCAAGGCCATGCAGAGGGCCATCGCCCTGCACGAGGGCCGGACGCTGGAAGCCTGATCAGGTCGTACGACGATGGGGCCGGCCCGCAGCGCGCGGGCCGGCCCCATCGTCGTGATGTCTCAGACCCGCCGGTACTCGTCGGCCCACACCTCGACGACGTCCGCCGCCCGGTCGAAGGCCTCGGTCCGCGCCAGGAAGTCGGCGTTGTGCGTGGTCATCAGCGGGGGCGCGTCTCCGGGCGCGCGGTTCCTGCTCACGAGCGTCAGGGCCTGGCCCTGGACCGTGCGCGGCAGTCCCAGCCAGCGCACCGGCTGCTGGACCGTGCGCACCGCCACGACCCGCTCCCACGGTGTCGTGTGCGTGACGAAGAAGCCCACCCGGCGCAGCCCTCGGGCGCTGACCCACACACCCATGCGCAGCAGCCGCAGCGCGCACAGGATGACGACCGTCGCCCCGGCCATGCAGGCCGCGGCGCCGGGCAGCGTCCCGGCGACGGCGATTATCACGGCCGCGACGAGCACGTACGAGGCGAGCAGCAGGACGAGCGCGGCCGCGCCCACCCGCCAGGGGCCGGGCCGGTAGGGGCGCCGCCAGCGGTCGCGGTCGTCGAAGGGCAGCGCGACATCCTCCGCCGCCTCGTCAAAGGCGCGGTCCGCCGTCAGGAAGGGCAGGGGCACGACTGATCCTCACTCAATCCACGCATGGGCTGTGCCCGGTGAGGTTATCGAGCCGGTTGCCGGCTCACCACCCTTGGGGGTCCGGAAGAGTCAGCGGCCGTCCGACGCCTCGGAATGCTGCGTCTGCGCAGGTGACCGATCCTGTGACAGGGCGGGCATTCCGAGGATCAGGGACCCGGCGATCCCGGCGATCACGGTGAGTCCCATGAGCCACCGGCCGGCTATCTGCCCGGCGGAGGACCGCTCGCGGGGCGGGGGAGCGACATTGCTGCGGAACTGGTCGGCTTCGGCGTTGAAGGCGAACGGGACGGGCTCGCGCCGACGGAACATGGGCGGTGCTTCTCCTCTGGGGGTCGCGGGATGCGGTGATGCGGTGACAAGCGACTCGAACTGCTCGAACAGGTCAGTCTCACTCATACAGACGGCCGAACGCCCCAAGAGGTGCCCAGAATCACCGAATTCGCAGGACTTCGCCGTCTAATGTCGCGGCACGGTAGCGAACGCCCCGTTGTCAGTGCCGGGCCGTAGAGTGGTCGCCGCCCGAGCCAGTGATGGGAAGGACCCTCCGCACGTGACCGACACCCCAGCCGACGACCTCAAGCCCAGCTTCCGCAGCGATGTCACCGTCGAGCTGATCAAGCACACGGCCTCCGACGCCGACGTGCTGTTCGCCGCCCGTGTCTCCACCGCCGGGGAGCAGTCGCTGGAGGAGCTGCAGAAGGCCCCGGAGCGCTCCAAGGGCCTGATCAACTACCTGATGCGGGACCGGCACGGCAGCCCCTTCGAGCACAACTCGATGACCTTCTTCATCAGCGCCCCGATCTTCGTCTTCCGGGAGTTCATGAGGCACCGTGTCGGGTGGTCCTATAACGAGGAGTCGGGCCGCTACAGGGAGCTGGAGCCGGTCTTCTACGTTCCCGGTGAGGACCGCAAGCTGGTCCAGCAGGGGCGCCCCGGCAAGTACGAGTTCGTCCAGGGCACCCCCGAGCAGTACAAGACTGCCAGCGCGGTCATGGAGGAGTCCTACCGGCAGTCGTACGCCGCGTATCAGGAGATGCTGGCCGCCGGTGTCGCCCGCGAGGTCGCCCGGGCCACCCTTCCGGTCGGTCTCTTCTCCTCGATGTACGCCACGTGCAACGCCCGTTCCCTGATGCACTTCCTCGGTCTGCGTACCCAGCACGAGCTCGCCAAGGTCCCGTCCTTCCCGCAGCGGGAGATCGAGATGGTCGGCGAGAAGATGGAGGCGGAGTGGGCCGGGCTCATGCCGCTCACACACGCGGCCTACAACGCCAACGGGCGCGTGGCGCCGTAACACGCCTCCGCGCACCGGCCCGGCACAGATGTACGGATCAGCCGAGCGAAGTGTCCGTATTGCGGCATTTCGCGAAGTTCATCTAGCCTGATCAAACGGACCCGGCACTGCTTGAACCCCCGAGCAGGCAGTGCCGGGTTCCACCTTTGTCATGCTTTGTCGTGTCTCCCGAGGGCAGACCACGCGTTGAGCAGCGAGTAGCGTGTTACCCATGGCTCCGACCTCCACTCCGCAGACCCCCTTCGGGCGGGTCCTCACCGCCATGGTCACGCCCTTCACGGCGGACGGCGGACTCGACCTCGATGGCGCTCAGCGGCTCGCCACCCACTTGGTGGACGCAGGCAACGACGGCCTGATCATCAACGGCACCACCGGTGAGTCCCCGACCACCAGCAACGCGGAGAAATCGGATCTCGTACGCGCGGTGCTGGAGGCGGTGGGCGACCGCGCCCACATCGTCGCCGGCGTCGGCACGAACGACACCCACCACAGCATCGAGCTTGCCCGCGACGCCGAGAAGACCGGCGCGCACGGCCTGCTCACCGTGACGCCGTACTACAACAAGCCCCCGCAAGAGGGCCTGTACCGGCACTTCTCGGCCATCGCCGACGCGACCGGACTGCCGGTCATGCTCTACGACATCCCCGGCCGCAGCGGCGTCCCGATCAACACCGAAACTCTGGTGCGGCTCGCCGAGCACCCGCGTATCGTCGCGAACAAGGACGCCAAGGGAGACCTCGGCCGGGCCAGCTGGGCCATCGCCCGCTCAGGCCTCGCCTGGTACTCGGGCGACGACATGCTGAACCTGCCGCTGCTCTCCGTCGGCGCGGTGGGCTTCGTCTCCGTGGTCGGCCACGTCGTCACCCCGGAACTGCGCGCGATGCTCGACGCGTACCTCTCGGGCGACGTCCAGAAGGCCACCGAGATCCACCAGAAGCTGCTCCCCGTCTTCACCGGCATGTTCCGCACCCAGGGCGTCATGACGACCAAGGCCGCGCTCGCCCTCCAGGGCCTGCCCGCCGGTCCGCTGCGCGCCCCGATGGTCGAACTGTCGCCCGAGGAGACCACCCAGCTCAAGATCGATCTTGGCGCCGGCGGGGTAGAGCTCTAGCCACAGACTTCGCCACCACAGACTTCACAACTGAATACGTACGACCGCAGGCCATCGGTCTGCACCCCACACACAACAGCTACTGCACGAACGTCACGCGCGCCACGTGCCTTGCCAGGTACGTGGCGCGCGTGGTGAGGAGAGTCTTTTGAGTCATCCGCATCCTGAACTCGGCGCACCGCCGGTCCTCCCGAAGGGCGGCCTCCGGGTCACCCCGCTCGGCGGCCTCGGCGAGATCGGCCGGAACATGACGGTCTTCGAGTACGGAGGCCGCCTGCTGATCGTCGACTGCGGAGTGCTCTTCCCCGAGGAGGAGCAGCCCGGAATCGACCTGATCCTGCCGGACTTCACGTCCATCAGGGACCGCCTCGACGACATCGAGGGCATCGTGCTCACGCACGGCCACGAGGACCACATCGGCGGCGTCCCGTTCCTCCTGCGCGAGAAGCCGGACATCCCGCTGATCGGCTCCAAGCTGACCCTCGCGCTCATCGAGGCGAAGCTCCAGGAGCACCGCATCCGGCCCTACACGCTCGAAGTGGCCGAGGGCCACCGTGAGCGCATCGGCCCCTTCGACTGCGAGTTCGTCGCGGTCAACCACTCCATCCCGGACGCCCTCGCGGTCGCCATCCGCACCCCCGCGGGCATGGTCGTCCACACCGGCGACTTCAAGATGGACCAGCTCCCGCTGGACGGCCGCCTCACGGACCTGCACGCGTTCGCCCGGCTGAGCGAGGAGGGCATCGACCTCCTTCTCTCGGACTCCACGAACGCCGAGGTCCCGGGGTTCGTCCCGCCCGAGCGCGACATCGCGAACGTGCTGCGCCAGGTCTTCGCCGGTGCCAGCAAGCGGATCATCGTGGCGAGCTTCGCCAGCCACGTCCACCGCATCCAGCAGATCCTCGACACCGCCCACGAGTACGGCCGCAGGGTCGCCTTCGTCGGCCGCTCGATGGTCCGCAACATGGGCATCGCGCGGGACCTCGGCTATCTGAAGGTCCCGCCGGGCCTGGTCGTCGACGTCAAGACGCTCGACGACCTCCCGGATCACCAGATCGTCCTCGTCTGTACGGGCTCCCAGGGTGAGCCGATGGCCGCCCTCTCCCGGATGGCGAACCGCGACCACCAGATCCGGATCGTCCAGGGCGACACGGTGATCCTGGCGTCGTCGCTGATCCCGGGCAACGAGAACGCGGTCTACCGCGTCATCAACGGCCTGACCCGCTGGGGCGCGAACGTCGTCCACAAGGGCAACGCCAAGGTGCACGTCTCCGGCCACGCCTCCGCGGGCGAGCTGTTGTACTTCTACAACATCTGCAAGCCGCGCAACCTGATGCCGGTCCACGGCGAATGGCGCCACCTGCGCGCCAACGCCGAGCTCGGCGCCCTGACCGGCGTCCCGCACGACCGGATCGTGATCGCCGAGGACGGCGTCGTCGTCGACCTGATCGAGGGCAAGGCGAAGATCTCCGGCAAGGTCCAGGCGGGATACGTGTACGTCGACGGCCTCTCGGTCGGTGACGTCGGTGAGCCCACGCTCAAGGACCGCAAGATCCTCGGCGACGAGGGCATCATCTCGGTCTTCGTGGTGATGGACGCCAGCACCGGCAAGCTCACGGCCGGCCCGCACGTGCAGGCACGCGGTTCCGGTATCGACGACTCCGTCTTTGTCGATGTCATCCCGAAGATCAGGGAAGTCCTGGAGCGGTCGGCCCAGGACGGTGTGGTCGAGCCCCACCAGTTGCAGCAACTCATCCGCCGCACGCTGGGCAAGTGGGTGTCCGACACCTACCGCCGGCGCCCGATGATCCTCCCGGTCGTCGTCGAGGTCTGACGTCCGGCAGAGCCCCAACCTGGAGCGGAGCGCCTCGATTTGCATCGGGGTGCTCCGCTCCAGTACGTTTACGTCTCCGCCTGAACGGGCACCCGAAAGCTTCAAGCTTCCGGACCAGTCCCCGAACTGGGCGGGAATTCCGACTCAGGAAACCTGATAAAGTCGGAGCCGCCGGAAAGGGAAACGCGAAAGCGGATTACCTGGAAAGCACCGAGGAAATCGGGCCCGAAAGGATCTGATAGAGTCGGACTCGCCGGAAAGGGAAACGCGGAAGCGGGAACCTGGAAAGCGCCGAGGAAATCGGATACGGAAACGGT